>CAZCJJ010000034.1:6401-26387 GCA_964499045.1 uncultured Opitutales bacterium
AGGTAGCGGTCGCATTCGCGGGCGGCACCGCGTCCTTCATTGATGGCCCAGACGACGAGGCTTTGGCCGCGGCGGCAGTCACCGGCAGTGAAAATACCCGGGATGCTGGTCATGAACTTTCCATGTTCGGCCTTGATGTTGGAGCGTGGATCGGTTTCCAGCTTCAGTTCATCAATGACTGTTTTCTCAGGACCGAGAAAGCCCATGGCGAGGAGAACCAATTGAGCCGGAATGGTCCGGCGGGTGTCTTCCTGTTTGATCGGAACAAACTGACCCTGTTCATTTTTGCCCCATTCGATGTTGATGATTTCGAGGCCTGCAAGATTTCCTTTGCCGTCATCAATAAAGCGTTCGGTCATGACCAGGTATTCGCGGGGATCTTTGCCGAAACGGTCAGCTGCCTCTTCCTGACCATAATCCATTTTGTAAACCTTGGGATACTCCGGCCATGGATTATTGGCGGCCCGTTCCTCCGGAGGTTTGGGCATGATTTCCAGTTGGATCACTTTTTTACAGCGGTGGCGCAAGGAGGTGCCGACACAGTCTGTTCCCGTATCGCCACCGCCGATGACAACGACTTCTTTGTCATGGGCATGGATCTCCGGAAGGCTTCCATCAAACGCTTTGTCCAGCAAATGACGGGTGTTACCGGTGAGGAAGTCCATAGCATAATGCACCCCTTTCAACTCGCGTCCCGGGATGGGTAGGTCGCGGGGTTGGATGGCACCTGTGCAGAGAACCACTGCGTCAAAATCATCGATCAGTTTTTGAGCGGGGAGGTCCTTGCCGATTTCAACTCCGGTGATGAAGCGTACCCCTTCGGCTTCCATCAGGCGGGTCCGGCGCAAGACAACTTCCTCCTTGTCCAGTTTCATGTTGGGAATACCGTACATGAGCAGTCCACCGATGCGGTCGGCCCGTTCGTAAACGGTCACCTCATGGCCAGCCTGATTCAATTGATCGGCACAGGCCAGACCGGCGGGGCCGGAACCAACCACGGCCACCTTCTTGCCAGTGCGCCTGGCCGGGGCCTGGGGGGTAACCCAACCGGATTCCCATCCTTTGTTAATAATGGCATTTTCAATATTCTTGATCGTGACCGGCGGCTCAATCACACCCAGCACACAGGAGCCCTCGCAAGGGGCAGGGCAAACCCTTCCGGTGAATTCCGGAAAATTGTTTGTCTTGTGCAGACGGTCCAGGGCCTCCTTCCAGCGGTTGCGGTAAACAAGGTCATTCCATTCCGGAATGAGGTTGTTGACCGGACAGCCACTGGCCATCCCGCTGACAAGATGCCCGGTATGGCAGAAGGGCGTTCCGCAGTCCATACAGCGGGAACCCTGTTGCTGGAGATGTTCGTCAGCCGGGTGGACATGGAATTCCTTCCAGTCTTCAACCCGTTCGGCGGGGGCACGTTCACTGACCGTTTTGCGTGTGATTTCCAAAAATCCGGTTGGCTTTCCCATAAGTGCTGGTCCTGACCTGTCCGGGAACGGAATGATTACCGGACAGGTGTGGAGTTTGAATGATTAACGATGTATTCGGTTTGAGGTTTTAGTTGCCGCCGACCCGCGACATATCGTGAATGTTGGCTTCAAAAGCCGCCATGGCTGCTTCATCACCCGTCAAGCCCTGCTCTTCCACTTTCTTGAAGCAGTTGAGCATGCGCTCGTAGTCACGGGGCATGACCTTGACAAAGAGCGGCAGGTATTTGTCCCAGTTATCCAGGATGTGACGTGACCGTTTGCTGTCGGTGTATTGGGCGTGCTTTTCAATCCGGCTTTTGACCTGGGCGATTTCGGTATCCTCGGACTCGACGAGACGGTACAGATTCACCATCTCATCATTGATGAGTGAGGAAAAGGACTGCTCTTCGTCGAGGACATAGGCTGTTCCCCCGGACATTCCGGCGGCGAAGTTACGCCCTGTTTTCCCGAGGACCACGACACTGCCTCCGGTCATGTATTCGCAGCCATGGTCGCCGACGCCTTCGATGACGGCGTGTACCCCTGAATTACGGACACAGAAACGTTCTCCGGACACCCCTGCGATGTAAGCCTCGCCCTGAGTGGCACCATAGAAGGCAACGTTGCCGACAATGATGTTTTCGTGACTTTCGAAAGTGGCGTTACGTGGAGGATAGACGATAATCTTACCACCGGAAAGTCCCTTGCCGATATAGTCATTGGCGTCGCCCTCCAGCTCAAAGGTCATGCCCTTGGGAGCAAAGGCACCCAGGGACTGACCGGCGTTGCCTTGGAAGACCATGTGAACGGTGTCTTCGGGCAGACCCTCGGGACCCCATTTGCGGGTGATTTCACTGCCGGTGATCGTTCCGACGACACGGTGGATATTCCGGATCGGCAGGCTGAACTTCACCTTTTCACCCCGTTCAATGGCCGGTTTGCAGAGTCCGAGCAGGTGGGTGCTGTCCAGTGCTTCATTGAGACCATGGTTCTGGTCAATCTGACAGTAGGTGCCGACTTCGGGTCCCACATCGGGGCGGTGGAAAATACTGCTGAAGTCGAGTCCCTTGGCCTTCCAGTGATCCACGGCTTCGCGTGTTTCAAGGCGGTCCACGCGGCCTATCATCTCATTGATGGTGCGGTAGCCGAGTTCAGCCATGATTTCGCGCATTTCCATCGCAATGAATTTCATGAAATTCACCACATCCTCGGGGCGGCCTGAGAATTTCTTGCGCAAGCGCGGATCCTGAGTGGCCACGCCGACCGGGCAGGTGTTTTTCTGGCAAACCCGCATCATCAGACAGCCCATGGTTACCAGCGGAGCTGTGGCAAACCCGAATTCCTCGGCTCCCAGAAGGGCCGCGATGATTACATCCCGTCCTGTCTTCAACTGACCGTCAGTTTCGAGCACCACACGACTGCGCAGGTCATTGAGCAGAAGAACCTGATTGGTTTCGGCCAGGCCCAGCTCCCAAGGTGCACCGGCATGGTAGATGGAGGAGAGCGGCGAGGCCCCGGTACCTCCGTCATGACCGGAAATCAGGATCACATCGGCATGGGCCTTGGCGACACCGGCCGCGATGGTGCCCACTCCGATTTCAGCGACCAGCTTCACATTGACCCGGGCCTGTACGTTGGCGTTTTTCAGGTCATGAATCAGTTCGGACAAGTCTTCAATAGAATAGATATCGTGGTGTGGCGGCGGGGAAACAAGACCGACGCCAGGGGTGGAGTGGCGGACCTTAGCGACCCACGGATAAACTTTGGAACCCGGGAGTTCGCCCCCTTCACCGGGCTTCGCTCCCTGAGCCATTTTGATCTGCAACTCCTGGGCGTTGACCAGGTAATGGCTCGTCACACCAAAACGTCCGGAGGCGACTTGCTTGATGGCGCTCTTCTTTGAATCGCCGTTAGGTAGGGGCTTAAAGCGTTCCGGATCCTCACCCCCTTCACCGGTATTCGACTTGCCGCCAATCCGGTTCATTGCAATGGCGAGGGTTTCATGTGCCTCCTTGGAAATGGATCCATAGGACATCGCTCCGGTCTTGAAGCGTCTCATGATACTTTCAATGGATTCCACATCCTCAATCGGAATGGATTTGCGGTTCCGTCTGAAGGACATCAAGCCCCGCAGGGTCGCCATGTCCTTGCTCTGGTCGTTGACCAGTTGGGAATATTCCTTGAATGCCTCATAACTTCCGGTGCGGACAGCTTTTTGTAGCGTATGGATCGTCCTTGGATTGAAGAGGTGGTATTCGCCATTGCTGCGCCACTGGTAAACACCGCCCGGATCCAGGGCATCCTCATCCGCGATCTCGCGGTCGGGGAAGGCCTTGCGGTGGCGAATCCTGACCTCTTCGGCGATGGTATCAATACCGATGCCTTCGACCCGGCTGGCTGTGCCGGAGAAATAGCGGCGAACCATATCCGTGTTCAATCCGATAGCCTCGAAAATCTGGGCTCCCCGGTAGCTGGCCACCGTCGAAATCCCCATCTTGGCCATGGTTTTGATGACACCCTTGATGGCGCCCTTCAGGTAGTTGGCGATCGCCTTCTCCAGATCAATCTTCAGCATGTCCTGCCCGATCATGTCGGACAAGCTCTCGAAAACCATATAGGGATTGATGGCGTCCGCACCATACCCGAGCAGAGCCGAGAAATGGTGCACCTCGCGGGGTTCCCCGGATTCGAGAATCAGGGAAACCTTTGTCCGTGAACCTTCCCGCACCAGATGGTGATGGAGTCCCGCCACAGCAAGGAGGGCAGGGATGGGAGCCTTGGTCTTGTCCACCCCGCGGTCAGACAGGATCAGCAGATTGCAGCCGTCCTCAATCGCCTTGTTGGCCGAGGCAAAGAGGGCCTTCATCGCATTCTCAAGCGGCTTATCCTCCGCATTCACGTCGAAAAGTATCGGTAGCGTGACGGCCTTGAAACCGGCCTTGTCCACTTGCCGCAGGGTCGCCAGTTCACGGTCATCAATCAGCGGACTTTCCAGCCGTATCATCCGGCAGGAATCCGCCGAGGGATTCAGCAGGTTGCCCTCACTGCCGAGGTAAGTGACGGTTGCGGTGACAATGGCCTCGCGGATCGGGTCAAGCGGGGGATTGGTGACCTGGGCGAAGATCTGCTTGAAGTAATCATAAAGCAGGCGGGACTTGTTCGACAATACCGCCAAGGGGGTGTCGTTGCCCATGGACCCAATAGGCTGGACTCCGCTTTCGGCCATGGGCCCGAGCGTGAATCTCAGATCCTCATAGGTGAATCCGAATGCTTTCTGCCGGGTAAGGGTGGTCTTGTGGTCGGTCGGTGGCAGCGTTTCCGGAGCAGGCAGATCCTTCAGAAAAATACGTCCGGCTTCCAGCCACTTGGCATAGGGCTTCGAAGAAACGATTTCCTTCTTGATTTCCTCATCGCCGACAATGCGGCCCTTCTTTGTGTCCACCAGAAACATGCGGCCGGGCTGCAAGCGGCCCTTCTGCAGAATCAACTCCGGATCGACCGGAACCACACCGACTTCGGAGGCCATGATGACCCGGTCGTCCTTGGTTACATAGTAGCGAGAAGGGCGGAGTCCGTTGCGGTCCAGTACCGCACCAATGGCGGTTCCGTCGGAGAAGGTGATGGATGCGGGGCCGTCCCAAGGCTCCATCAGGCAGGCGTGAAACTCATAAAAGGCTTTCCGCTCGGGAGACATGGTCTTGTGGTTCTCCCATGGTTCCGGAATCATCATCATCATGATGTGCGGCAGGGACCAGCCCGAAAGGTACAGGAACTCCAGCACATTATCGAAACGGGCGGAGTCTGAACCGTCTTCATTGATGACCGGAAAGACCTTTTCAATGTCTTCACCAAACAGGTCACTTTTGCAGAGTGACTGCCGGGCCTTCATGAAGTTCACATTCCCCATCACAGTGTTGATTTCACCGTTGTGGGCCATGTAGCGGTTCGGGTGGGCCCGGGGCCAACTGGGGAAGGTGTTGGTACTGAAACGGGCGTGTACCAGGGCCAGCGCGGATTCAAAATCCGGGTCATGCAGGTCCGGAAAATATGAGCCCACTTGCTGGGGGGTCAGCATCCCCTTGTAAACCATAACCTTTGAGGAAAGACTACAGACATAAAAATACTCGTTCCCGGGAAAGCCCTTCTGGCTGCGCGTCGCGTATTTTTCACCGGTTTCAAAATCGCTGCCGGCAACCGCATTCATCATCCGGCGGCGAATCATGTACAACTTGCGCTCAAAATCCGCATCGTCCTTGATCTCAGGATTACGCCCAATGAACACCTGAATCTGTACCGGTTCGTAGCTGCGCGAGGTTTTACCGAGAATCTCGCTCCGGACCGGAACACGGCGCCAGCCAAGAAAGGTCTGGCCTTCCTTGCGGATTACTTCCTCAAAAATACCCTTGGCCAGTTCCCGTTCGCGGATGTCAGGCGAAACAAACAAAATGCCGGAGCCATATTGCCCCTCGGGTGGCAAATCAATGTCCTGCTCCTGCATCTTGGAGCGCAAAAATTTGTCCGGCATCTGGACAAAAATGCCCGCACCGTCCCCGGTATCCGGCTCGCAACCACAGGCTCCCCGGTGGATCATGTTGTCATTCATCTGAATGGCATCCTTGATGATCTGATGTGAACGCTTCCCTTTCAGGTGCGCCACAAAACCGACGCCACAGGAATCTTTTTCCTGTGCCGGATCAAAAAGACCCTGTTTCCGGGGCCAACCGAAGGTGTGACTTTGACTCTTTGCCATGGTGATTGTGATGAGAGATTTTTGTTTTCCGGACCCGATCGTCCAAAAGTTAAATGAAGCCGGATTCATGCCGGATTTTTGGAAAAATGAACAAATCTATACAGTTCTGTCCTTTTTCCTCAAAAAAGCCTGAATCCGAACCCGAACGAATGCGGTATTAGCTCAGGTTGGGCAGTAATCCATCGATTTTTATACACTTGTCAAGTATTGTCTTGCTCCCTTATTCCATATATGAAATATTCACCGTATATGAAAATTGCGATGGATTTAAAATCCTTACCGAAGCCACTCGGGGCCCCGGCTTTGGCCCGGGGGATTCTGGTTTTGCAGGCTTTGGAGAAGGGGGGGCGTGATCGGCGTCTGGAGGACTTGCATGGTGAGACTGGGATTCCGAAAGCCTCGTTGCTTCGTTTGCTGGATACACTTGTGGCCATCGGGATGGTGGAGCGGATGGGGGATTTGCGCTACCGGGCTCTCTGGGGGCTGCATCCGGTGATGAGGGGACAGGTCTCATTCCGTCAGGAACGTGAGCGTGCGTTGCGCAGTCTGAGTGCGGCCATGGGGTTGAGTTCCGAGTGGTATGAGTGGGAAAGTGGGGGCTTGGGCCTAAAAGAGCAGATTCACCCTGAGGGGGAGTTACGGGTACAAGTTCCGCCCGGTTCCATTCGTAAATGGGGGGGCGAATTGGATGCGGTTGCGATGCTCGGCTATGCCTTTGGCCGTAATGTGCCACCACTGCCGGAGACACTCACGGTCTGCCGGGAAAACGGTGTTTCTTCGGCGCTGGCCCGACGGGAGGCGGAAATCCACATTCGGAAAGCAAAAGCCTCCGGCTATGCCGAGGATATGGCTTTTAACCGCAATGGGGTTTTGCGCCAGGCAGCGGTGATTTTACACCATGGAGAGCCGATGGGTATTGTTGCCGTGGCCCGTCCCTACCGTTTTGGAGAGCCCCCCGTCCTTGAAACCGCCCGTGGCCTGCTTCTGCGCTGGGTGGAAAGGCTATCGGGGGTTAGGCAGTAGGTTTTTAGGCTGTAGGTTTTTAGGCTGTAGGCTGTAGCTTTTTAGCCTATTCCCCTTCCCCCTAGCTTCCCGGTTTGGTGGCTGGCTGGGTTGCCAGTTCGGGAGGAAGGGAATCTGCGGTGTAGGTGGGAAAGCTCAATTCAAGTAGAGATGTGAGGGGGACATCGAAACGTGTTTTCCCTTCTGAACGGTCCACCAATACAGCAACGCCGGTGGCCGTGGCTCCGTTGGCGGCAATAATATCCAGTGCTTCGCGGACCCGTCCCCCCCGGGTAATCACGTCTTCGACCACGAGGATACGTTCACCGGGCTTTAACTTAAAATTCCGCCGCAAAACGAGTTTATCGTTTTCCTTTTCCACGAAGAGGAAACGTTTCCCGGCCTGACGCGCAACTTCCTGTCCAATGACAAGCCCCCCCATGGCTGGAGCCAATATCGTATCGACTTCGGCCAGATCAATTCTGAGCAAGAGCAGTTCCGCCAGCCGGCTGACTTTGTCCAGTTGCTCACACACCCGGGCACATTGGAAGAAATGGCCGCTGTGCAAACCGGAACGCAGGATAAAATGCCCCTCCAACAAGGCTCCGGAATCTTTGAATATTTGCAGTACTTCACTTTGGGTGGAACTCATGTGCGGAACGATGGGCATCGAAAAAAAGTTAGACAATGGTAAAGGAAGCACCGGCTGAAAATTCTGACCTGAGAGCGACCCCGCTTATGTTACGAAACTGCCATAATCGTTACGGAATTGTTTCAATTTTTGGCTACCCATTTCAGGTGGATTCCGTCTACGCTTCGCCGCATACTTATGAGAGGTTCCACACCTGCCGCAGAAAGCAAAAAACTGAATCCCGTTCCCGAACGGTTTCAGGTTGCACGCTCCACACTCGCATTCGACCGCTTCATGAACTATTTCGTCATGTTCGGTGGCATTGGTATCATCCTGGCCGTCAGTTTTATCTTTGTTTTTATTTTCTTCCAGATCTGGCCGCTGTTTCGCGGGGCGCAGGTCGAAGAGTTGAGAAACTTCAACCTCGGTGATCAGGAATTTGTAGTCATGGGAGTGGATGAATACATGGAACTCCCATTTTTTGTTAAGCCGGATGGAAATCTCTACTTCTATGATCTGGTGGACAAGGAGTCGGAGCACAACCGGGGACTCTTTAAAATGGAAACCGGACTGCCGGAGACCTTGCGATTCAGTACTATCGGGCTGAACCAACATACCAATGAAATTTTACTGGGGACCGACGACGGACGCTTCTCGGTGGTTAAGGTCGCCTATCAGGCGACTTACCCCGAGCGCGGAGGGCGCAAACTGGTCGCGGAACTGGATGTACTTCCTTTGCTTAGTATAGGCAGGGAAGGGGTGCCAGTGGAGAAACTCGTCTATGGAGACTCGGGTACCCGGAAACTGGCGGTCGCGTTACAGCAAGTGAATGGGAAGCCTGAGCTGCATGCGGCCACTTTGGACCAGACCCGTACCTTGTTCGATGTCGGAGAAATCAAGGTGGGCCGATCCTACGATTTAACTGATCTCATTCAGGGAGACCCGTCTATGGTGATCCTTTCCTGGGAGGCAGATTCGGTCATTGTCGCTTACGAAGACGGGCATGTGGATTACCTCTTTTTCCAGAACGGCCAGTTTTATCACCGCCAGCGCTTCATGCCTTTTGCCGACCTTTCCAATCCGCAGATAGCATCCATGGACTATGTGCTGGGCGATGTCTCCATTGTCTTCACCAGTGAAAGCGGGGAGATGGCGGTTTGGAGTCTCTACCGGGATCCGGCCAGCAATCGCCGCATCTATGGTCCAACCAAGGAATTTCATGCTCTGAAAGGTGGGGCTACTTTTTTCTCACCCAGTGCGCGGAATAAAGCCTTCCTCACCGGAAGAGACGATTTTGCCAGCCTACGCTACATGACGACGGAAGCCATTCGCTGGGAGAGTACCATGCCCTTTACAATCAAAATGGCCCGTATAGCACCACGCTATAACGGACTATTTTTTCTGGATGGAGAGAATGTCCTGCATATATACAAACTGAATGACCCACACCCGATTGCGGGCTGGAAGAGTTTCTTTGGGAAAATCCAGTATGAAGGTCAGGCGGAGCCAAGTTGGGACTGGCAGTCCACCGGTGGACGGGATGACTTCGAGCGCAAACTCTCCATGATTCCGTTGATGGTGGGAACACTTAAGGGGACCCTGTATGCGATGATTTTCGCCACGCCAATTGCCTTGCTTGCAGCCCTCTATACTTCGCAGTTTTTATCTCCCGGCATTAAACGCTATGTGAAGCCAACGATGGAGATCATGGCCTCCCTGCCCTCAGTGGTGCTCGGATTTCTGGCGGCTCTCTGGCTGGCCCCGATTGTGAGTAACGATGTCCCGGCTGTTTTTGTGTCCGGAGTTTCCGTGGTGCTGGTGGCAGTAGTTATAGGGTGGGGTTGGGGACGCCTGCCTGACCGGCTACGTTGCCGGATACCTACCGGCTATGAATTCCTTATCCTTATTATTCCAGCTCTGTTTGCGGCCTGGGTTGGCTGGCAACTGGGCGGGTTGATTGAAAAGACTTACTTTGTAGTAACGGACCCTGACAGTGGATTGCGCGTTGCTGATTTCCGTCTTTGGTATCCACAGGCCTTCAATCTTCCTTTTGAGCAACGCAATGCCTTTGTTGTCGGTTTCGTCATGGGCTTTGCGGTGATACCGATTATTTTCACGATTTCCGAGGATTCGTTGTCCAACGTGCCTGAAGCCTTTCGATCCGGGTCCCTTGCGCTTGGGGCGAGTCGCTGGCAGACAGCGATCCGCATTGTGCTTCCCACTGCCTCCGCCGGTATCTTTTCCGCTTTGATGATCGGTCTTGGCCGGGCGGTCGGCGAAACCATGATCGTGGTGATGGCAACGGGGAACGTTGCGGTGACCGAGCTGAATCCTTTCACCGGTATGCGCACGCTTTCCGCCAACATCGCAGTGGAACTGCCCGAGGCACCACACCTGGGTACGCTTTACCGAACCCTCTTCCTGGGGGCGATGCTTCTCTTTCTGTTTACTTTTATTATCAACACCGCGGCTGAAATTATGCGGCAGCGCCTGCGCGAGCGTTACCGGGCCGTCGAATAGGCTCTTACCCATTATCGTTTTTCCGTACCATTCCTATGCAAGAAAAGGATAAACAAAACAAAACGTCCCGACCGAAGGGAGAAGTCTATGTCTGGCTCACTGGCATGGGGCTGGTAACCGGTCTGCTGATGGTCTTCGGGCTTCTTACTATTATTATTATGAACGGAGTGGTCGTATTCTGGCCCGGTCCGGTGGCGGAAATTGTACTGAGGGAGGACGGTGATTCCCGTTTCAGGGGTGGAACCGTGTTGGCGGGTCAAATCATGATTGACCGTGAACAAGATCAACGTGACCTGACTCCGGAGCAGATAGAAAGTGACAACCCGCTGGACCGTCGGGAAATTCAGCTTTTTACCGGCAATCGGGATGTCTATGGTCAGGCATTTTCCTTCATCACCAGCGGTGATATTGCTGAGAAACATTACCCCAAATCCATCATCCGGGCGGAGCGGATGGAGTGGGGGGACGGGATCTTTTATCCAATCAACCTGAAACTGGCTGACGGAAACGTTATCGATGCGGATGATCCCGAATTTCGTAAAGTCCTGCAACAGCGGGTGGAAGAGGTCCGTGACCGGGTAGAGTACATCAACAAGATAGAACGCCGGCAGATCGGACGGATCAATCTGGCCATGCGGGATGCGGAGATGAATATCCGATTCCTGGCGAATCTCAAGGAGCGGACGCTGGCTCAGGATCGCGAGCTGGAGACATTGCAAAACGAGTTGGAGGGGCTGAAAGAGGAATTTGCCCCTCTGGAAGCCGAGGCGCAGCGCCTGCGGGCACTCAATCGCGAAGATGTCCTGCATGTGCGGCTTGCGAGTGGGGAAGAACGCTCACACCCGGTTGGCGATATTGTCCATTTTTATTATCCGAATGATCTCAGCTTGTTCAGCAAAGTGAGGCTGTTTTGTTTTCACCTTTGGGAGTTCCTCTCCGGGTATCCCCGGGAGGCGAACACGGAAGGCGGCATCTTTCCCGCTATTTTCGGCACCTTTGTCATGACCCTGCTCATGAGCATTGCGGTCACTCCCTTTGGGGTTCTGGCGGCGATCTATTTGCGGGAGTATGCCAAACAAGGATTTCTTGTTCGCTGTGTGCGTATCGCTGTTAATAACCTGGCCGGGGTTCCGTCTATTGTTTTCGGGGTTTTCGGTTTGGGCTTCTTTATTCTCTTTGTCGGGAACTGGGTGGATGTTTTCTTCTATCCACGGGCAGTGGAAACCAACACCCCGATGTTTGGCACTGGCGGTATCTTATGGGCTTCGCTGACCCTGGCACTGATGACGGTTCCGGTGGTGATTGTGGCGACGGAAGAAGCGTTGGCGGCCGTTTCGCGTGGTGTGCGTGAAGGATCCCTGGCCTGCGGGGCATCGAAGTGGCAGACTTTGCAGAATCTTGTACTTCCAGCCTCATTGCCAGGTATCTTGACGGGCCTTATCCTTGCCATGGCCCGTGGTGCGGGTGAGGTAGCCCCCCTGATGCTTGTCGGAGTGGTTGCGCTTGCTCCGAATCTGCCTCTGGATACCGCCTTCCCCTTCATCCACCCGGAACGCAAATTCATGCATCTCGGGTTTCATATTTATGACCTCGGCTTTCAATCACCTGATTCGGAAGCCGCGTTGCCGATGGTTTTCGCCACAACTCTGATTCTCATTATGCTTGTGATTATTCTCAATCTGGGAGCCATCCTTATTCGCAACCATATCCGTAAGAAATATGCCGCCAGTGCATTTTAAATTTAACCATATGGGCTATGTAGCTGCGCCCGTAAGAGCGTGGGTGAGCAATATGAGCCAGAAAAAACCTTTGAAACTATGAACGTACAATACACGGAAAACAGTCAGGATCACGGTGAAAGTCTTTCCGGACAGGGAGGCGAGACCGTCCAACGGATTCAGGTGGGGACTCGCCAGACCGGTGACGGAGCAAAAAACCGTCCCGATTATATCCAAATCCGGAATTATGATTTTTTCTATGGCGACACTCAGGTCCTGTTTGATATTAACATGGACATACCGGAGCGCCAGGTGACGGCCTTGATTGGGCCTTCAGGCTGTGGGAAGTCCACCTTACTGCGCAATCTGAACCGGATGAACGATCTGGTACCCGGCATTCGTCATCTGGGGGATATTCATATAGACGGCGAAAGTATCTACTTGCCGCAGCTGGAGGTTATTTCGTTGCGTAAACGAATCGGGATGGTTTTTCAGAAGTCCAATCCCTTTCCCAAATCCATTTACGAGAATGTAATCTACAGTCTCAGGGTTGCAGGACGCCGGAAGAAAAGTCTTCTGGACGAGACCGTTGAACGCAGTCTCAAGCGGGCTGCGCTTTGGGAGGAGGTTAAGGACCGTCTCCACGAAAGTGCCTTCAGCTTGTCCGGGGGGCAGATGCAACGTCTCTGTATCGCCCGTGCCATTGCCAACGACCCGGAGGTCATCCTGATGGATGAGCCCTGTTCCGCGCTGGACCCGGTGGCTACCGGCAAGATTGAGGAATTGATCCACGAGCTGAAGGAACAGTACACGATCATCATCGTAACTCACAACATGCAACAGGCAGCCCGGGTCTCGGACCGCACCGCCTTCTTTTATCTGGGCAAGCTCATTGAGTACAACCAGACTTCCGAAATATTCATGAACCCGCTGAACAAACAAACGGAAGACTATGTCTCCGGACGCTTTGGCTAATCTCCTTATCCGCTATGAAACGATCATTTGACAGAGAACTCGATACACTGCGCAGCCACCTCATTGCGATGGGGGACAAGGCCGTACGGCAGGTTGAAATGGCGGTCCGTTCACTTGTTACTCACGATCAGGACTTGGCCCGGCAGGTACGCGATGGGGACGACGAACTGGATCGGCTGGAGGTTGAAATCGACCGCGAGGCGATCCGCTTCATGACGCTTCGTAGTCCGGTTGCTCACGATTTGCGACTGGTGGTGGTGGGCATGAAAGCCAGCCACGACCTTGAACGGGTGGGCGATGAGGCCAATAATATCGCCAAGCGCGTGGACAAGGTGCTGGCCAAGGAGCCACCCTTAAAGGACTATATTGATATCCCTCGGATGGGGGCGCTGGCGGTTTCCATGTTAAGGCGGGCGCTGGAATCTTTTCTCGACAGCGATGTTCCGAAGGCGCTGTCGATTTGTCAGAGTGACAAAGAGATGGATAAGCTGAACAAGCAGCTTTACCGCGAACTCACAGGCTATATTCTGGAGAATCCTGCGAATACCACCCGGGCGATTGAGCTGATGTTCGTCTCCAAATCATTGGAGCGCATTGCGGATCACGCGACCAATATTGCGGAAGAGGTGGTTTATCTCCAAAAAGGTGAGGATATCCGCCATAAGGGCATTGGTAAGGAAGACGATCAGGAAGACTGAGGTTTTTTGGCAGTAGCCGCGCTCGTAAGAGCGTGGGCCCGTATTCAGGTTAAGTTGTTTCTGGAAAGTGCCATTGCTCCGTAACCTTTACTCCAATCTGGGGTTTATCGGGATGCCGTTGAATCAGGCACTGATCGAAATGAAAGCGAAGCCCGTACATTACCTGCAGGAGAACCTTAACGCTCAACTGGAAGAAGACCTGAACAGACTTCTGGTTACCTGTTTCAAGGATGCTCTCGGGGATGCGATTAAGGACAGGCGCTTTACCTATTTTCACCGCTGGGTGATTTTTGATGAGCAAGGCCTTCCTGTGGGCCATATTGGGGTGCATGAGAAAGAAGTCCGGTTCGGAGGATCCATTTATCCGATCGGCGGTATTGCCGGCGTATGCGTTGATCCCGATCACCGGGGCCGCGGCTATGTGGGTATCATGCTGGAGGCCATCCGGGACTGGATGAGGGAAAGAGGTTTCGTTTTTTTGATCCTCTTTGGGAAAACAGAAGTTTACGGGTCCAGCGGCTATGTGCGGATCAGCAATCTTGTCCATGGCGGGGATGAGGAGGGCTGGAAGCCTACGAACGGCATGGTACTGCCCCTGGCCGATATCCCATGGCCGGAAGGCGAGGTTCGCCTGCCCGGCCCAAGATTTTGAAGGCGGCTACGTAGCTGCGCTCGCCTGTCCTGAGCAATGTCGAAGGATAAGAGCGTGGCTCAATGCTCACGAAATCCGTTGGGGTGGCTCTGATGCCACTTCCAGGCGGTTTCCACGATGGACTCAATGGTGTCGTAGCGGATCTTCCAGCTAAGTTCCTTTTGGGCCTTGGAGGAGTCCGCATAGAGCGCGGGCGGGTCTCCGGCCCGGCGTTCGTCCTCGACCACCTTGACCGGCTTATTGGTGACGGTTTCCACGGCCTGGATGACTTCGCGGACGGAATAAGGTTTTCCGGTTCCGAGATTATAAAAATAAGAACTACCCGGCTTTTCGAGTTTGTCGAAGACCGCGATGTGGGCGCGGGCGAGGTCATCCACGTGAACATAGTCCCGGAGGCAAGTACCGTCCGGGGTAGGGTAGTCGGTCCCGAAAATTTTGATCTGTTCTCTTTTACCCAGCACCACGTCCAGAATGAGAGGGATGAGGTGCGTTTCCGGGTCATGGTCTTCGCCGATGGATCCATCTTCTGAAGCCCCGGCTGCGTTGAAGTAGCGGAAGGCGGCAAAACTCAGGCCATGGGCATGGGCAATGGCCTTAAGGGCATTTTCGACATCCAGCTTGGTTTGACCATAGGGGTTGATCGGCTGCTGGGGAAGATCTTCTGTGATCGGCAGGCTTTGCGGGACACCGTAGGTGGCACAGGTGGAGGAAAAGACAAACTTGCGCACACCCGTGGCCTCCATGGCCTCCAACAGACGCAGAGTAGCGATGAGGTTGTTGTCGTAGTATTTGAAAGGCTTTTCCACCGACTCGCCCACATAGGCGTAGGCGGCAAAGTGCATGACCAGCTCAATCGCCTCGTCCCGCAGGATTTTTTCGACACTGGGACGGTCCCCCAGGTCCGCCTCGTAAAAAGGAATCGCCTGATCCACGGCCTTCCGGTGCCCGAAAACAAGGTTGTCCAACACAACCGGCTGGTGACCTGCCTCAAGCAGTTGGCGTACACAGTGACTGCCGATGTAACCGGCCCCTCCTACGACGAGTACTTTCATGCGCTTCAGTTAGGGAAAAGAAAACACGGTCGGCAAATCAAAACGCGTTTCCTGTTCAATGCTTCAACCATAAGTGCCGATGCCGACAACATGCGTGTCAATGGTGCCCCCGCTGGGAGTCGAACCCAGATCTTCGGCTTCGGAGGCCAATGTTCTATCCATTGAACTACGGGGACCTTGAAGGAAAGACGAACAAACTGAGAAGCTTGGGTCCTTTTGACAAGGGAAAATCAAAGCCGGATGGCATTTATTCCTTGTGGCGGGTTCAACACTTTCACCTTGGCAAGGAGGGGGTGGCCTGATGATTTATCGGAGCATGCTGCAATTTCTGCAAATTCGTGATCTGGCCCTGATGGATTCGGTCTCACTGGAGTTTGATTCCGGGTTTACCGCAGTTACCGGAGAAACCGGGGCGGGCAAAAGTGTACTGCTCGGGGCCTTGGCCCTGCTGGCCGGAAACCGGGCCGGGAAAACGATTATCCGCAAGGGCGCGGACTCCTGTGAGGTCGAGGCCACTCTTTATTTTCAAAACCCCGAGCGCTTGAATGAGGCTCTTCTCCGGCTGGAGCTTCCGGCCTGTGATGAGGGGGAGTTGGTGCTGCGCCGCCAGGTACACCGCAGCAAGGGGGGGAGAATACAGATCAACGGTGCGTTGGCCACTCTGGGGGCCTTGGCGGAATTGGGGGAGTACTGGATTGATTTTCACGGGCCGGGCGAGCCGCAAAAGCTGTTCCATGACCGTTATCAGTTGGAGATGCTGGACCTCTACGCCCGCAACCAGGGGAAGTTGAAAGCCTACGGGGAGCACTATCAGGAATGGAAACATCTGCTGGAGGAAATGGAAACACTCGCCCGCTCAGAGCGCCTTTCCGAGGATGAGAGTGCCTTTTTGCAACGCCAGGTAGAGGCGGTTGATGCCTTGGAACTGACGGAGGAGTCTCTGCAGGAATTGGAGCGCGATTTCCGGAGACTGGATACTGCCCGTGAACTGACGGCTGCGGCAGTCCGGATGCAGGAAGGGCTGGACGGCGAGGAAGGCATGGTCGGTCAACTGGCTCCGCTGGTACGGACTGCCCAGGAACTGGCTTCCATCGATCCCGAGGCTGGGGGACGTTTGGCTTCACGGGTAGAGGCACTGGCCATTGAAATGGAGGATCTCGCTTCGGAATATGGGGATTTAGCCCGCAGTGTGGATTTTGACGAGGAGACCGCACTGGCGATTCAGCAACGTATGGCCAGCTGGCTGGAATTGAAACGCAAGCATGGGCCAACCGTACAAAGTGTTCTGGCCTGGCGGGATGAATTGAGCCGCCGAATTGCCTCGCAGGGCGATATTGAGGGCAATCTTTTCCGGATGGAAAAGGTCACCTCGGAAATGGAAAAATCACTCCGGGTACAGGCTGAGGAACTGCGTCAGACCCGTGTCCGGGCGTCATTGGAGCTGGCGCGGAAGGCTCAGTCCCTGTTGGCCAAGCTTGGGTTCAAGAAGGCCCGTTTTCAGATTGAAGTGACGACCGATTCGACGCTCCATGCTCACGGTAGCTCACAGTGCGGCTTTCTGTTTTCAGCGAATGCGGGTCAGGATTTGTTGCCCTTGAACAAGATTGCCTCCAGCGGGGAAACGGCCCGTGTGATGTTGGCCTTGAAGGCGGTGCTGGCTGAGGTGGATTCCACCCCGGTTTTGGTTTTTGATGAAGTGGATGCCAATGTCGGTGGTGAGATCGGTGCGGTGGTAGGCAAGGAACTGGCTGCGCTGGCGGCGGAACATCAGGTCTTTTGCGTGACCCATCTGCCGCAGGTGGCATCTCAGGCAACCCGGCATTTTGTTGTCAGCAAGGAACAGGGGGATAAGCGGACACAGGTCACGATTGAACCGATCCACGACGATAAGGATAAGCGTCTGGAAGAAATCGCCCGCATGCTCGGCGACCGTAAATCGGCCTCAGCCCGCAGCCATGCGAAGGAGCTGCTGCAGGCAGGGAGTTAGCTGTAGCAAGCAGCTGGAGTTCCGCATTTATGCGGTTTCTAATCGAAAATCAAATAGCGAGGGATTTTGAATTACGAATTACAAATTACGATTTTGGGAAATCGGAGAGGCAACGCAGAGGTCTTACGCCTCTTTGGCCCTTCGACCCTTCGACAAGCTCAGGACAGGCGCACTCAGGACAGGCAAGCTCAGGACACGACTATTTCTGGACAAGGGAAGTACGGGCTGGCATAGATTCGGCATGGAACTCGAATCGGCGTGTGAGCTGAACTCAAAGACATTGCAACTGGCGGGGGAGGAACTGGATGCTTTCCTGAGGAAAGCAGAGCAGGCTTTGCCGGTTAAACTGGCAGTTTCCGCTGACATAAAAAGGGGGCAGGTTGAATTGCTTGATGATGTTCTGCTTTTGACCGCACCTTCTGCGGTGGAAGCCCTTCATACGGTTTATGCCTTTGCGGAAAAATACCTTGGTTTCTGTTTCTTTGAGCCGGGAAGGGATCTCCACAACCCGAAGCGAGCCTTGCCCATAAAGGAGGGCCTGTTCTTTGTCCTCCCCGAACCTCGTCTGAAAAGACGCGGGTTTATTCAGGAATTTCCCTTTTCGGAAGACAGTTACATGCTGGCTGAGTGGATGGTACGCAATCGCCTGAACTACCTGCTGGTTTGGATGAAGTATTACGATCAGGCCTCGACGGAACTGAAAGAGGCTTTTCGCATCCGGGGAATTGAGATTGAAAGTGGCCATCACAACTTTGATTACTGGATCCCATTGGAAAAGTATTCGGCAACGCATCCGGAGTTCTTTGCGGTTATCGACGGCAAGCGGATCAAGCATGAGGCTGGAGACAAAGCCCTGTTCCTCAGCAAGCAGCTTTGCACGACAAATCAGGAACTGCGTGATGAGATTGTTAAGAATATGGTGAGTTATGCCCGCGCCCACCCGGAGGTGACGACCCTTTCCCTCATTCCGAATGATGGTTTCGGCTGGTGTGAGTGCGAGAGATGCTCGGCCTTCTACGACAAGAATGAAAAAGGGGAGTGGTACAGTGTTTCGGAGCATGTTTATAAGGCCGACCGGATTTATCATGATCTCTTTGCCTATGTCGGGGAGAAACTGACGGAGCAGGTCCCGAATGTGTCGCTGACTCTGGCTGCCTATATCAATTACTGTTCTCCGTCACCGGGATTTGAGCTGAAGCGTAACATGGCGGTCCATTTCGCACCTTACTGGCGGTGTACCGCTCACAAGCTGTACGATTCATCCTGCCCGATCAACTCACGCTATGCGGAGGACATTCAAAGGTGGGTGCAGGCAAAAGATGGGGGTGAGGTGAACATTTACGAATACCTGATGGGGGTTAATCTTTACGTGTCCCTGCCCAATGTTTTCCATGAGGCTATTTTTGATGAGATAGACTGGTTGGCATCGAGCGGGGTGGACGGTTACTTAACCCAGTTCCATATTCCGCATTGGACTGCCTACGGCCTGAATTACTATTGCATGGCGAAGGCGGCAGCAGGCGGGGATAAGACTGAAACCCTTGATGCACTGTTCCAATCGCTTTTCGGTCAGGATGCCGAACTGGCCCGTACTTTCTATGCCAAAGCCAAGGCACTGGTGAATGCTGAGGAAAGGTGTCACATCACTTATCCCCGCTCGCTGCTTAAAAACACCGGGATTCAAGATTATGAAGCGCTGCATTCCCTGGCGGAAAAACTCTGTGCAGCCGGACCCGAGAATCGATTCAGACAGGAATTGCTGATCTGGACCGAGTATCTGCTACGCTTCAAGAAACTCTTCGACCAGTATGAGTCAGGTGAGGTGAATCCGGATGGTATTCAAGCCTTCCAGGACTGGGTTCTTTCCATTGAAGACACCCGGGTCTTTGTTCATGCGAAAGTCAAAAACTTCCTCAATGCCTGGCTCAAAGCCATTACAGAAGGCAAACCCTGGTTGCACTACAATATCCCCTGGGAGGATGAATACGTCAGGCGGCATGATACTCTGTTGCAAGCAAAGTAGAGTGAAGCTTTAGCCTGGAAACTTCATCCTCCCTGGATTCACCATAAATGATAAATAATTTAGAAATTAACATTTAGTTGACCGATTGGGTGGTGAGGGGCTACAGTGTACTCATGTTCGTCAGCAAACTATATTTTATTAGCGTAAAACGCCTGACCGGGCGTGGAGGTCAGTTCATCGGAAGATTCCAACTTTCCACGAAGACGGGAGAACCTCTATGAAATTCTTGAGTATGATTATTCCAGGCGCATTGTTGGTGACCCAGTCAGTGGTCGCAAATTCCATTTCACGCGAGGAACTTCCCTAAACCCCTACAGCCTTCCGCAAAGTTTCAGCCTACTTTTCTTCGCGTCTTTGCGCCTTGGCGCGAACCCCTACGTTGCCTCTCAGCCCCCAATTCGTAATTCAAAATTCCTCCGCTATTCAATTTTCGATTAGGGACCGCATAAATGCGGAACTCCAACTGCTTGCTACCGCCTAAACCCCTACAGCCTTCCGCAAAGCTTCTCTAT
>CAZCJJ010000035.1:0-25954 GCA_964499045.1 uncultured Opitutales bacterium
CTCACCCCCAGAGAATCCGCCAGGGAATGCTCTCCCGGTAAAGAATCCACCCAATACCCCCGCCTTAAAAGATCGCGCAGTTTCTCTGCCGCTCTTTCCGCCAGAGCCGGACGATGCACATGCATTTCCATCCTTTGCCATGTACAACCTGTCTGGATTTTAAACAAGTTTAAATGATTCGATTGCCGTCTCATACGGGAATTGGATCAATCCAATTCCGGACACCCATAATCCCTGTAAACGCTCCAGACTCCATTTATGGGTGTCCCGGAATGGCGTTTGCCAACGCAAATGGAGTCCTTGACTTTTTGAGCTTTTTTGAGCATATTTGTGCCATGAGCAGTTCAACCAGCACACTCTTGCGCGCCCGAGTCGATACCGCCCGCTTCAAGCAGGCCGAACAGGTGTTTAGGCGCCTGGGCATGAAGACCAGTGACGCAATCAACGTTTTCCTTGCCCAAGTCGCCTTGCGCGAAGACTTGCCGTTCTCCGTCACGACTCATCCCGAACGCCTGGTCTCCGATCAGGAGCAAGCCAAATCCTGGAACGAAGCTTTCGGTGCATACTAAACCCAAACCCGGAGAAGTCTGGTTTGCCGATCTTGGCATGGTCGAGAAGGGACGCCCGGTGTTGGTGCTGTCCTATCCCGAGCCCGATGATGCCCGGTCACTCGTCGTGGTCGCCCCCCTGACATCGCAAATTCGCGGGATGCGCGGAGAAGTCGATCTCGGACATCCGAAATGGTTGCCCAAGCGCTCTGCCGTGAATGTCCAGGGACTGGCGAGTTTTGACCGCCACAAGCTAACAAGGAATTTTGGGAAGTTAACCACAGGACAATTCAACGAGGTTAAGACTGCGATAAGGGATCTGCTTGATCTGTGATAAAACCGCTTCGCCTGGAAACAACAATCGGATTTCGGAAGGCTCGGATAATTCAGAGATAATTCAGGACACCCATAATTCCAGTAAACGCCCGAACTCCATTTATGGGTGTCCTGGATTTCCCAGCGGCCACGGCCTCGGGTTGCCTTTAGCCAACCCTCCTTCTCCAGTATCGCCAAGGCTGAGCGCAGTGTCGAACGGCTCACCCCCAGAGAATCCGCCAGGGAATGCTCTCCCGGCAGAGTATCCGCCCAATACTCCCGCCTTAAAAGATCGCGCAGTTTATCCGCCGTCCTTTCCGCCAGTGCCGGACGAACTACATGCATTTCCATGCTTTGTCATGTACGAGTTGTTTAGATTTTAAACAAGCTCAAATGATTCGATTGCTATTCAAACCGGGTATTGGATGAAGCCATGAAATCCACACCTGTCGTGAAGCAAACAAAATCCCCTGCCCCGCTGCTCCTTGGAGACATTGATCAGGAGTGCTTTGAGGAGGCGGACAGGGCCCTGTTCATCTCAGAACTGGAAGCCTTTGTTCCGGAAAGCATTTTCGACAGCCATGCTCATTGCTACAGGCTGAAAGATATTAATCCGGAAGCCCCGCCTGAACACTATCCGGAAACCACAGAATACACCATAGCCAAGGCTTTTGACCGCATGGCGGCCTGGATGGGGAAACGCGCCACCCGACAGGGCTTGTTTTTCCCCTATCCCTGCAGAGGTGTGAATCGCATGGGTGCAAATACCTTCCTTATAGATCAGCTACGCCAGCACACGGATTGCCGGGGGCTGCTACTGGCGACACCTCAGGATTCTGTTGCGGCTATGGCGCCTCTGCTGGATGCCCCCGGCGTATCCGGTTTCAAAACTTATCATGTCTTTGCATCGGAGGACACCTTCAATCAGCCCGTTGGACAGTGGACTCCCGAATGGGTCTGGGAAGTGGCTCACGATCGGGGTTGGGTAATCATGTTGCATATAGTTTTGCCCCACGCACTGAGTGATCCTGAAAATCAGCGCTACCTCGTAGACCACTGCATGAAGTATCCGCGGGCAAAACCCGTGCTCGCGCATGCCGCACGTGGCTTCAATCCGAGGCACACCATAAACGGCATGGAGGCATTGCGCGGATTGCCCAATGTTTATTTCGACACCTCAGCGGTGGCTGAACCGACAGCCTTCGAAACCATTCTGGATGTCTTCGGACCTGGCCGTCTGCTGTATGGCAGCGATTTTCCGGTATCCGAAATGTGCGGACGTTCGCTGGCTCTTGGCTCCGGTTTCTACTGGCTCTACCAAAAAGATTTTGTTCAGAGCTGGCTTCACGGGAAACCGGTTCCTTCCGGATTGGAATCACTGCTGGCACTCAAAAATGCATGCGGGAACATGTCACTTAACCGGAGAGACATTGAGCGTATTTTCCATATTAATGCCAAAGAAATGCTGGGAATTCCCGTCTCCGGTTTTTGGGCGGATGTTCAGGAGCAATACCGTGAAGCCACCCGGTTGATTCCCGGCGGAACACAGTTGTTCTCGAAGCGTCCTGAACTTTTTGCACCGGGACAATGGCCGGCCTATTATGAGGAAGCCCGCGGGTGTGAGATTATTGACACTTCCGGACGGCATTATATCGACATGGCCGGTGGAGGCATCCTGGCCTGCGCACTCGGTTACGCTGATCCTGACGTGAACAAGGCCGTTCTGCGACGCGTGCGCATGGGTGGGATGAGCACACTGCAAACCTTTGACGAAGTGGAACTCGCACGTGAGTTGATCGCCATCCACCCTTGGTCTCAACAAGTCCGCTACACCCGGGGCGGAGGCGAAGCCATGGCCGTTGCAGTACGCATTGCCCGTGTCGCAACCGGGAAAAGCAAGGTTGCCGTTTGTGGCTACCATGGCTGGCACGACTGGTACATGGCCGCAAATCTCGGCAACGAACAGGCGCTTGACGGGCACCTGCTGCCAGGCTTGGAACCGGGAGGAGTGCCACGGGAACTGGCGGGGACCACTTTAACATTCGCATACAACAATAGTAGCGAGCTGGACAGTGTACTGCAAAAAGCCGGAGATCAGTTGGCTGCCATTGTCATGGAACCAACCAGATCAATCGATCCAGAGCCCGGCTTTCTCGAATACGTGAGAAAACGTGCCGATGAAGTCGGAGCCTGCCTTATTTTTGACGAAATATCCATCGGATGGAGGCTTTGCCTTGGCGGTGCGCATCTGCTCTATGGAGTTAATCCCGACATCGCTGTCTTCGCCAAAACCATTTCCAATGGCTTTGCCATGGGGGCTATTCTTGGTCGTAGAAAAGTGATGGAAGCAGCCCAAAATTCATTTATCTCCAGCGCCTACTGGACTGAAGGGGTCGGACCTGCCGCCGCACTCGCCACTGTCCGCAAATTAAAATCACTGGATGTTCCCGCACATCTAAACAAAATCGGCTCAATGCTCGGCGAAGGCTGGATGATGAAGGGGAAACGTCACGGCTTGCCAACAAAGACCGGCGGTCGACCCGAACTCCTTAAACTGGGTTTCAACCATGATGATGAACCCGCCTTAATGACTTATGTTACAGCGGCCATGCTGCACCGGGGCTTTCTGGCAGGAGCTTCTTTCAACCCTATGTGGAGCCATAAGGAATCGCATGTCTCCCTTTACCTCGAAGCTCTGGATGATGTATTCGGTCTGCTTTCCAAATCAATGGCCAGAGGTACCGTCGCACATGACATAGGGGGGCCCGTCAAGCACGGCGGGTTCAAGCGGCTCGCTGACTGATCTCCACAATGCCCACCTATGGTAAAATATTCCAGACTAAGCGGAATGGCACAAAGCAACGCCTCTGTGATCTTCGTGCTCTTTGCGAGAGAAAAAACCCTATCCACCACTACTCCAACGCGCCAAGCATAGTCCATGTACCCCCTACTCGCACAAATTTCAAAAATGTCATATCCTGTAATTTTATTCCCTGGCGTATTAACTGTAGCCTACTTCAGGGACTATTGAGTAAGCCTACCATCAACTGCTTGCCTTGAGGGCGGATTGCACCAGTTTGCCGAAGGACTTGGCTTCCAGGGCGGCTCCGCCGATCAGGCCGCCGTCGATATCCGGCTGGGCGAGTAACGCGTCCGCATTATCCGGTTTCATGGATCCCCCGTACAGGATGCGAACACGGCTGGCCGCATCGTCACCAAGTACTTTCTTTAAAAGGCGGCGGATTTCCGCATGGACAGTCTGGGCCATTTCCGGAGTGGCGGTCTTGCCGGTACCGATCGCCCAGACTGGCTCATAGGCGACAACGACCTGCTCAGCCTTGTCGGCGGGCACATTGGCCAAGCCAGCTTCAATCTGCTTGCGCACGACTTCCAGTGTCTGCTCAGCTTCGCGCTCTTCGAGTGTCTCTCCGACGCAAAGGATTGGCTTCAGATTATTCTCCAACGCGGCCAACACCTTCTTATTGATGAAGGCGTCGTCCTCTCCGAAGTACTGGCGGCGCTCACTGTGCCCGAGTATCACATGGCTGACGTACAAGTTCCGCAGCATGCTGGCTGAAATCTCACCGGTATAGGCTCCGGAAGCTTCCGGATGCATATTCTGGGCACCCAGTTGGACGTAGTTGGTGGAGGCCAGCAGAGCAGCGACCTTTTCCAAAGCGGTAAATGGAGGGCATACGACCACGTTGACCTCGGTCTGCTCTCCAATTTCAACGAGGATGCCCTTGACCAGTTCCTCGGCATCCGAGGAGGTCTTGTTCATCTTCCAATTACCGGCAATTAAGTAGCGGCGTGTGGGTTGTTTCATCATTTATCGTGTGTTCAGTGTTAATAAAAAAGTGATTGAAATCAGGAACGGGTTTGCAATGCGGCCACACCCGGAAGGGTTTTCCCTTCGAGAAACTCCAGACTGGCACCGCCTCCGGTACTGATAAAGGAGACCTTGTCCCCGTAGCCACTGCTTTTGATGGCCTTGACGGAATCGCCACCTCCAATGATGGACGTTGCCTGACTTTGAGCCACAGCTTTGGCCACGGCAAAGGTCCCTTCCGAACAGGCTTTAATTTCGAATACCCCCATCGGTCCGTTCCAGAGAATGGTTTTCGATTTGGCAATCGCCTCACAGTAAAGCTCAATGCTTTGCGGTCCGATATCCACGCCCTGCCAGGCTGCGGGGATGTCGCCATCCACAATTTTGGATGCGCCAATGGTGCGATTGGAGAAATCCAGTTTGTCGGTTACCAGCGTGTCCACGGGCAGAAGGAACTGAACCCCCTTCTCCTTGGCCTTATCCAAAGCCCGTTTGGCGGTCTCAACCTTGTCGGGTTCCGAAAGGCTGTCACCGACCTTCTTGCCCTGAGCCAAGGCAAAGGTATAGGCCATGGCACCCCCGATCAGCATGGTATCGGCCCGCTCCAACAGCGAATCAATCACCTGAATCTTGTCGGAAACCTTCGCCCCGCCAAGAATCACAGTGAAAGGCCTCTCAGGATGGGCAGTCTTGTCACCGAGGAATTCCAATTCCTTCTCAATCAGGTAACCGGCAACTCTGATGGGAAGCAGGTGCGCAATTCCTTCTGTCGAGGCATGGGCACGGTGGGCCGTTCCGAAGGCGTCATTGACATAGGCATCCGCCAGTTTTGCGAGCGCCGCGGCAAATTCCGGATCATTCTTTTCCTCACCCTTGTAGAAACGGACATTCTCCAGTAAAAGGATTTCGCCCTCCTGCAACTTCGAAGCGGCCTCTTCGGCCATCGGCCCGATGCAATCCTCAACAAACTTCACCGGCTGGCCAAGGTGGGTGGACAAGGCGGCCGCGACCGGTTTCAATGTGTAGTTCGGATTTTTCTCGCCCTTGGGGCGTCCCAAATGCGAAGCGAGAATGACCTTGGCTCCCTGCCCGACAAGATGCCGGATGGTCGGCAATGCACCCGTGATCCGGGTCTCGTCGGAAATGTTACCTTTGGAATCAAAAGGTACGTTAAAGTCGCAGCGGACAAACACCCGCTTCCCCTTTAAGGAGACATCATCTATCGTTTTTACTTTTGCCATAAATCGTGTGTGTGGAGCCATCCATAACAACACCCGACCGGCAATCTTCAAGTTATTTCGAGCCACCCCACTCTGGATACCAGAAATGAACGTGAACCTGGTCAATAATAGACGAGGTGCTACTTCAGACCATAAGTCACCATTATCAGGTTGTAACGCATCATGCCTTCCCAGGTCCCTGTATCATAGGTATGACCATCGGGTGCCTCCACTTGCTCCCCGGGAGCCCCCATGGCATCGGAATATAACTCGCCTCCGAGTCTGACTCCGGCATCGTGCCGGACACGCTCAATGGCAGCGGGTGACACACTGCTTTCGACAAAAATAGCGGGCACTCCACGGGCCTTGATGTAATCCGCCACCACTTGAATATCAGCCAGTCCGGCTTCCGCCACCGTGGAAATTCCCTGCACCCCCACGACCTCCAGTCCAAAAGAACGACCAAAGTACTGAAAGGCATCGTGGCTGGTCACCAGTATTCTCCGCTCCTCCGGAACACGGGTCACCAACTCCCTGCCCCATACTTCGATTTCACTATACCGCTGCTTCAGTTTCGCCGCCCGGGCGAGGATGGTTTCACGTTCTTCCGGAACCAGTTCCGCCAGCCGTTGACCCGCAATGACAGCCACTTCTCCCCAAAGAGCCGGATCAAACCAGATGTGCGGATCGTAATGTTTCTCCATATCTCTTGAGGTAATCAGCCATGCCGGATCCAGTGCCTCTCCAACTCCAAGTACGGAGCGACCCTGACGGCGGAGTCGGTGCATGACTTCCTCCAGACGGCCTTCCAGATTCAGGCTGTTGTACAGGATCAGGTCGGCTTGACGCAGCTGGCGGATGTCACCGGCCGTCGGCTTGTAAAGATGCGGATCCACCCCCGGTCCCATCAGACCATGCATGGTAACCGAACCTCCGGCCAGTTCGTTCACCAAGTCCTGCAACTGGGTCGTCGTCACCACAACCAGTGGTTTGGCCATACCCGTTGTCAGAAAACACAGGCTCACAGCAATTACAGCCGAAAGGCGTTTTAAACGCTTATAAACCTCATCAATATTTTGCATAATAGATATCCTGACTTTGAATTATCAAAATACTTCTTTTCAGGTTTTCAAGATTGTTTTGTCGAAAATGGTCATTAGTTTGTTTTCGATGGCGAGCAGTACGATAGAAAACTACGTCAAGCAGATCTACCTGACGGCGGAGAAGCTGGGGGAAGAAGTGGTCCCGATGGGGATGGTGGCCCAGTCGCTTGGGGTGGTTCCGGGTACGGCCACGACGATGATCAAGGCGATGGACCGTCAAGGGCTGGCGATCTACGAGCCGCGACAGGGAGTTCGCCTCAGTCCCCGGGGGCGTCAGCTTGCCCTGCAGATTTTAAGACGGCACCGTCTGATTGAATATTTTCTGGTGGACGTGCTGCAAATGGATTGGTCGGAGATCCACGAGGAAGCCGAGCAGTTGGAGCATGCTATCTCCGAGCGTTTACTTGAGCGCATCGACCGTTTTTTGGGGGAACCCCGCTTTGACCCGCACGGGGATCCGATCCCCACGGCAGACGGGAAGGTGGTACAACCGACCCTGACTTCCCTGACAGAATGTTCTAAAGGGGAACGCGTGGTTATCGGCCGGGTCAGTGATCAGGCTGAAAGTTTCCTGAATTATGCGCAGGAGCACGGGCTGAAACCCGGTGTGGCCTTGAAAATCCTCTCGGTCGAAACGGAGGCTGACTGCATCACCTTGCAGATCAAAAATGGTTCCACACTGAATTTAGGCCGCCGGGCAGCGGAAAAGATTCTGGTGGTGGCTCCCGCCTCCGGGAAGTGAAACTGGTCGGACGATCAGCTTGGCTTGATTTCTGTCGGAATTTTGTTGCTGGTTTTGAGCATAAGGACGGGCTCCTTACTTTTTACCCAGACATTCTGCTCTTTCAGCACGCGGGCGGGGACATGTTCGCAGACCTCCGCCACCGTTTTTACCGGCATGCGACTGCCCTTTTTACTCGCATTGAATTCGTAGGCGGCCCGGCGGAGGCGTTCCTCGGTGACCGCGGGGCTGTCTTCCTCCGGAATCTGTAAAACCCAGCCGACGTAGTCCTTCTCCGGCAGCTCCCCCTTGGGATCGGAGATCATGATGACAAACTGTTTCTTTACAGGCGGTGGCTTCTCCTCATCGACGAGATTGGCCAGTTCAAATTGGATTTCCTCAATAATCTGGGAAACCTGACGGATATCCAGCTCGTTGCGCTGCAATACCATTTTTACGAGTTCAACATCTACTTTGGGCATGAGAAAGCGGGGTTGGGATTATTCTGTTTTTTCATTGGCCAGTCCGACGACACCGATATGGAGGTCACGGAGCTGACGTGGTGTAACGGCACCGGGGGACTGGGCCATGAGATCCTGACCGCGTTGCGTCTTCGGGAAAGCCACAACATCGCGGATACTGCGCGTGCCACCCAGGATGGCACACAGCCGGTCAAAACCAAGGGCGATACCACCGTGAGGCGGTGCACCGTAGCGGAATGCCTTCAGCATGTAACCGAAACGGCTATCCACCACATCATCCGGAATCTTGAGCACGTCCTTGAATACCTTTTCCTGTACATCGGGCTGGTGGATACGAATAGAGCCACCGCCTAGCTCAACCCCGTTCAGTACAATGTCATAATGCTGTCCGCGCACCTTGCGGGGTTCGGAGTCCAGCAGGCCGACATCCTCTTCCACCGGAGCGGTAAAGGGGTGGTGTGCGGCCATATAGCGGCCTTCGGCCTCATCAAAAAGCATCAACGGGAACTCAATCACCCAAAGAAAGTTATACTGATCCTTCGGGATACTGAGACGCCCTCGCTTGACCAGAAGATCCGCCGCTTCGAGCCGGATACGCCCGAGTATCGCACAGGCCTGCTCCCAGGGAGCCGCCGCAAAGAACACCAGATCCCCGTCCTCGACCTCAAGACCAGCCTTGAGGGCGGCCTTTTCGTCCTCGGAAAGAAACTTCAGGATAGGTGATTTCCATTCGCCACCGTCACACTTGATGAAGGCGAGACCCTTCGCTCCGAGGGTTTTTGCGATGTCCTCCAGACTCTTGATTTCGCCCTGGGTGATATCCGAGAGTCCTTTGGCATTGAAAGCTTTGACCACCCCGCCGCCTTGTACGGTGCCGGCAAAGACCTTGAATCCGGATTGGGCAAAGGTTTCAGAAAAATCCTTAATTTCGAGGTCAAAACGGGTGTCCGGCTTATCGACCCCGTAGCGGTTCATGGCCTCCTCGTAGGGCATGCGTGGGAAGGGGGTGGGAATGTCGATCCCCAGCACGTCTTTCCACACAGTTTTAAGCATACCCTCAATGAGCGCGTACATATCCTCCCGGTCGATGAAGGACATTTCGAGGTCAATCTGGGTAAACTCAGGTTGGCGATCGGCGCGCAAGTCTTCATCCCGGTAGCAACGGGCCATGGAATAGTAGCGTTCGACTCCGGCAACCATCAGCATTTGCTTGTACTGCTGGGGGCTTTGGCTAAGGGCATAAAACTGGCCGGGGTTCAGACGGCTGGGCACCAGAAACTCGCGGGCACCTTCGGGGGTACTTTTAAAGAGCGTCGGTGTTTCCACCTCCAGAAAACCCTCGCTATCCAGATAGGTGCGCACGGCCTTTCCGGCGAGGTGGCGCCGTTTCAGCAGGCCGAGGTTTTTCGGGCGACGCAGGTCCAGATAACGGTAGGCCAGGCGCAGATCTTCGTTCACCTTGTCCGCTTTTTCATCTTCCAGGGGGAATGGCAGGGTGTCACAGAGGTTGTGAATGGTCAGTTGCTCGGCGAAGATTTCAATTTCCCCGGTTTTGAGCTTCGTATTCACCGTCCCCTCGGCCCGTTCCTTGACCTTGCCCGATACCTGAATAACGGATTCGTCCTTGAGTGTCTGGGCCTGAGCCTGCAAGGCCGGGAAGTCGGGGTCAAAAACCACCTGAGTGATCCCTTCACGGTCACGAAGGTCGACGAAAAGAACGCCCCCATGGTCACGGACCGACTCGACCCAACCAATCAGTGTGACTGCCAATCCGACGTCTTTTTTCGTAATCTCAGAACAAGTGTGTGTGCGCTTCATGATAAAATTGGAAAAATCGCTCCATTAGGCAGACTCATTTAATAAAGGCAAAAATAAAAACGAGCTGGGCTAAGGGGTGGCGATAATCAGCTTTCCTCCGGTCTCCAGGTAAATTGTTCGGCTTTGACCGCAAACCCGGTGGTCGGGTCGAGATCCACAAGAAAGCCGCAGAGGCGCATATCGCCTTCCGCTACCGGCCAGCGTCGGGGTAAACCATCCAGAAAGCGCAGGATGACGGGCTCGACTTCCCGTCCAAGAACGGAACGGTAGGGGCCGGTCATACCGGCATCGGTGAGGTAGGCCGTCCCCCTCGGCAGCACGTTGGCGTCCGCCGTGGGAATATGAGTATGGGTACCGACAACGATGGAGGCCCGGCCATCAAGGTACCAGCCGAGGGCGACCTTTTCGGCGGTGGCTTCAGTATGGATCTCTGTCAGAACCGCGTCACACTTGCCTTTCAGGGTATTGGCAAAAGCGACATCGGCAGTCCGGAACGGGCAATCCCCTTGCATCCGCATAAAGGTACGCCCCAGTAAAGTCAGGACACCCAGGCGGAATCCATCCTTTTCCAAAATCAGGTGAGTTCTTCCCGGGCATTGCGGAGGCAGGTTGAAAGGGCGGCAAACCTTCTCCAAAGTGCCGATCTCTTCCGCAAAGCCCCGTTGATCCCAGATGTGATCTCCAAGTGTGATTCCATCTACTCCGACCTCCAGTAATTCCTTTGCGATCACGGAGGTCAACCCCGCGCCTCCGGCGGCGTTTTCCGCATTCGCGACCACAAAATCAAGCTGCAGCGATTCTCTCAGCCCGGCCAAGTGCTTGTAAACCAGTTGGCGACCGCTGTGGCCGACGATATCCCCTATAAACAAAATACGCATAAGCGGACACAAGCCGCGAATATCGACCGATTCAAACTTTATTCGGGAAAAGACGGCATCCGTCGGGGTCTGAGATCCTTGATAATGCGCGGCAGGACAACCAATGTGGAGACCAGCATAAAACTGATCAAATAGGCGGGGATACGCTTGGCAGGGTCCCCGCCAAGATAATCCATCCAGCTGACAGTGCTACGCCAGATAAAGGCCATCAGGACAAAACCGAGGGTAAAGAGTGCCCCAAACAGGGCCCATCGTTTGCCCCAATAGGCAAGGCCTCCCCAGATAAGGGAAAGGGTGCCGAAAGTACCTCCGGACATCAATGCAGTCATAGCTTTCTCCGGATTGGAGGCATAGCCAATGATGCCGCAAACAATGAGAATAAGACCGTAGCCAAACAGCCAAAACGAAACCGGGTATGCTTTCATCCGGGCAAGAAATGGAAAATTTCCTGTTCCGGTTCAAGTAAAACCCACCCCACCCCTATCAATCCTTCCCAAAATGGGTTTCCATGGCAACTATCAGTCGGGAAGGTGGTTTTAGTACTTTTCCCTTTTCGTTAACAAAAGCATGCAGGGTGCTGCCCGTGACCAGCAAGGTTTCATCACGGTACACCTCATAAACGATCCGGATTTTCAACCGCGGCATCGATTCGATACGACAACACACCTCCAACACATCATCAAACCGGGCTGGTTGCAGGTACTGGGCATTCGCCTCAATGACCGGGAGCAGATAGCCCTCTTCCTCCAGCTCCCTGTACGGCACCCGCAAAGAGTCCAGCAATTCAATCCGGGCAACCTCAAACCAGGTAAAATAATTTCCATGGTACACGACCCCCATCTTATCGGTTTCCGCATAACGTACCCGTATCCTGCTCTTCGATTCGATCATGACCCTATCCAATGGGAAAACCACCGGTCAAATCGAGGCAAATTTGCACCTGCCATTCATTCGCTTGCATCCCAGCATTGACGAGAGACAACAGTTAGCTCATTTAATGAAATCCTTATGGAAAAGGATTCCGGTGAAGCTGGCCAAAAGAAACCCAAATTCAAACGCATCGTCCTGAAGCTCAGTGGCGAAGTGTTGAGGAATACAGAGAACGGGGATCCCATTGACCCTGATGTACTCGAAGCGATCTGCCTCGAAATCAAGAAAATCTACGAACTGGATATCCAGATCTGCCTCGTCATCGGGGGAGGCAATATTTTCCGTGGTCGTCTCGGTGAAAAGAATCGGGGGGTGGACCGGACCACCGGTGACTACATGGGTATGCTCGCCACGATCATCAATGGTCTTGCCCTCATGGATGCACTGGAAAAACGGGGTATCCCTGTCCGGGTTCAAAGTGCGATTGACATGAATGAGATCTCGGAACCTTTCATCCTTCGCCGGGCCATCCGACACCTCGAAAAAGGACGTGTGGTCATCTTTGTCGCAGGAACCGGCAATCCCTACTTTTCAACCGATACCACCGCCGCCCTCCGGGCGAGTGAGATACGGGCGGATGTCATCATGAAAGCCACCAATGTGGATGGCGTTTACAACAAGGACCCGAATAAATTCCCTGATGCGGTCAAATTCGATTCACTCACCTTTTTCGAAGCTCTCCGTGAACGCTACAACGTCATGGACTCCACCGCATTTTCCCTCTGTCAGGATAACAACATGCCCATTCTGGTATTTCGCATGGATGAACCCGACAACATCCGCAAGGCCGTCATGGGCGAGACAGTAGGCACCCTTGTCTACCGTGGAGACGACTGACCGGGATAACACAATCACAACCTCTCAACAAAACACATACTATGGAAGCCGGCAAAATCATCAATAAAGTCAATAACGACATGCAGAAGGCACTGGATCATACCTTGCATGAATTCAACACCATCCACACCGGGAAAGCCTCTCCCAGCATGGTGGAATCAGTCCCTGTGGAAATTTATGGCAATTCGATGCGTATCCGCGATGTAGCCGCGATTTCAACCCCCGATTCCCGCACTATTAAAATTGAACCTTGGGACAAAGGAGCGCTGCGTGAAATTGAAAAGGGAATCCAACTCGCCAACATCGGTTTGAATCCCGTTGTCAGAGGTCAAAGCATCATCTGCCCCCTGCCCGAGCTGAGCCGTGAGCGCAGACAGGAACTGGTGAAATTGGTGGGAACCATGGCAGAACAGGGTAAGGTCGGAATTCGCTCAGCCCGCCGGGATGGTATGGAAGCCCTGAAAAAAGCAGAGAAGGAGAAGCTTATTTCGGAAGACGAGCACAAGCGTCTCGAGAAAGACGTTCAGGCTGCCACCGACAAATTCACAAAAATGATTGATGAGCATGTGAAGTCCAAGGAAAAGGAATTGCTGCAAATCTGAACCGTGCCGGGAGGCGCACCGCCAACAGCGGACGCAGGCAGGATGTCGGTGTGATCATGAACACTATTTTCAACAAAGCACGCCGGGTCGTCATCAAACTGGGCACCGGGATACTGACTTCGGGGATAGGTCGTCTGGACATAAAACGGATAGACGGCTTATGCCAGCAGGTAGCCGCCCTGCGGGAACGGGGCCTGCAGGTCATCATTGTAAGCTCCGGAGCCGTTGGTCTGGGAATGGGGCGGCTGGGCCTGAACCGGAAACCCAGAAAACTCTCCAGTTTGCAGAAATGCGCGGCAGTCGGACAGTCCGTCCTGATCGAAACCTGGCAGCGCGGATTCCAACCGCACGGACTGACCGTGGCCCAATTACTGCTCACCCGCGACGATGTCCGCTCCCGCAAACGACACGTGGCCGTGCGCGACCTGCTGGATGAAATCCTCGCCGACGGGATCGTTCCCATCATCAACGAGAACGATTCGACCAGCGCGGCAGAAATCAAATTCGGTGACAATGACATCCTTTCATCGATGGTTGCCAGCATGACACGCTCCGACCTGCTGATCATACTTTCCACCGCACCCGGTGTCGTTGACCGCCGTGGGAGCGGTGAAATCATTCCGGTTATTGAGAAGATCACCCCGGAGATAGAGGCTCTGGCCGGGGGTTCGGAAAGCATCACCGGGACCGGAGGAATGATCACCAAACTGCAGGCGGCTCAAATGGCGACTCGCTCGGGATGCGGAGTCTTTATCGGAAGCGGCGAAGATCCCGTCATCGTGGACCGGATATTCATGGGGCAAGCGACAGGCACCTTGTTTATACCCGGAAAACTTCCCTTGCGCAGCCGCCAGCGCTGGATGGCTTTTTTCGAGACTCCCAAAGGCTTTGTCCAAATTGACGAAGGTGCCCGCGAGGCTCTTTGCAGTCGGGGGAAAAGTCTCTTGGCCAAAGGAATCGTCGCCGTTGAGGGTCGTTTCAACAAAGGGGATGTTGTTGCGATGGGTACTGAAACCAAGCGGCCCTTTGCACATGGCATTGCTGCTTTCTCGTCGGAAGAGATTCGCCCGTTGATCAAATTATCGCAGGCCGATATACGCCGGAAGTATCCTAAACGGAGCCGCTTGGAAATCATCCATCATGACTCGCTCGTGATGCTGTAGCCGCATTCGTAAGCAACTGTGTGTCACGAGCACGGATGCCCTGCCCCAATACTACATACGCGCATCCAGATCCATCCTTGTGGCAGCCAGAGTCTGTTCGGTCCATTCTTCCATCCGCCAGGATTGGTCGGTTTGAAAGTGATCATTCAGCCGGATATCATAGCGGAAACTGTAATTGCCCCGCATCGTGATATTGGCTGCGACTGCGGCCCCGTAGAAAACGCCGCTGCTTCCGCCGCCACTGAGATCAAGGTTGGCATTGGGCGCGTAGATCGCGGCGGCCAGAGCGGCATTGCCGTGCAGTTTGAACTCCTGCCCTCCCTCAGTATCGTGGGTTCCGTATATGGTCAGCCTATGGGGCTGGGGAGGAGCCTCGGGATCCACCGAATCCGGCACATTGACGATGCCGTTGCCCCCGACATCCATGTCTCCCCCAACATAGAACTCTGCCTTGGCATAATCTCCAACAAGTTGAATGCCGTCAGAAGCATTGTTTCCCCGAACCTTGATATCCCCATCGACCTTCAGGATGACCGGCCCCTGAATGATGAGGGCCTTGTTCGGACCGATATCAATACTATCCACTTCATACACATAAGTGGTGGCTCCGGTCGGGTCTCCGATCGTAATCACATTGCCCTCGGGCAATTCGCTGCCGGAACCGGAAGGGGTCTCGACATCGTCAAAAGTGGCCGTAAAGTCCATTGTAATACGGGTCGGATCGACATAAAAGTCCCGATCACCTAATGTTTCCACCTCAAAGGCACGGTCCGAACCATAAACCTTCCCATTCGGTCCCAGTATCGGAGTACTCCCACCCGTGGCAAGAAAGCCAAAGACCTCCGCATTGGAAAGCGTCAGGGCATCCACTTCCGCCGAAATACTCCCCACCGTCCCCTGATCCAAACGGTTGTTCAACATGCTTTCCGAAGAGTCATAAGCATCAACCGTGGCGACTCCTCCGGAGAAAACGAGTTGGTCTTTCGCCGTCAGGCCATTCGGAAACTTATTACGGCGCCCCAGTTTGATCCGTATTTGCTTGCTCAAGGTCTGCCCATTGACCAGTTCCACACGCCCCTCGGCTACGATAGTCGGCATGTCGTCCAAGTCCTGAACCACAACCAGTTTCTCACCAGTGACCCCGTTGCCCAGATCGTAGTTCGACCATTGCCGACTCATCCAATTGCCAACCTTCCTCCATCCGGTATCATCTTCCTGATTGAGAGCCCAGAGCGCCTCTTCTGCCGCAGACTCAGCCAAGTTGAGCGTCGCATTGTAGTAAAAAGAGCGATTGGCCTCCCTCAACTCGCGCGTCGCGGTGAGGACATAGCTACCCACAACGGTGCTGATAAAAAAGATCACAATGATCGTCGCCAGCAGGACGGATCCCTTCCGGGAGCCTGCACAACTGCCGTTACCAGTAGTGTTCATAGCGTAATGCTTGCAGTTGCTTTTTCTCATGTGCTTACCCTCCGGTTTCGCATGGTGAAGCGGGCTGAAATAATCTGTTCGGTATTAACCAGCCGCAATAAAGTTCTCTCCATCACCGCCCTCAGTTCCAGTGCTTTGACCTCCAGCAACTGGGTCGTTTCGGTTCCGGTTATGTTGAAGAAGGTAAAATCCACATCGATGACATCAAACAGGACCGTCCGGCTAACCCCATCCTCTGTCCGGTTCAAATCTCCTGTATTTGAGTTGTAACTGTAGATCACCGTCCGAACCCCGTCGGGAAATTGAACACTCATGGTGATCCCCGTCGAGCTGAGGGCCAGGACATCCCTCGTCATGCGGCAATCCCGGCCAAAGACTTCTAGAAAATGGCGGCCCTGCTGACTGAATTCCTGATAGTTGCCCAGAGCCATCGAACTACGCCCCATAAATACAAACGAACTCATCAATACAGTCATGAAAATACTGGCTACCCCCAAGGTGATGATGATCTCGACCAGAGTGAAGGCCCGCTGTCTCCGGGGACAGGAAGCCGGATTAGAATGAACGGCTGTAAAAATCACTGAGTCCCTCCTTGGTATAAAGCATGAAATAAGTGCGGGTCTGGCGGATGCTACGATGGTCATCCCAGGCAATTGTCAGTGTAATCCGCTTTTGATCTAATTTCTCATCCTCCACCACCCGCGTACAAACGAGGTTGCGCAAGGTACGGTCTCCCTGACGGGCAGGCGGGGTAAAATCCTCCGTTCCCTGCAGGTCATCAATCCCGTTCCAATTCAGCATCCGGATCCACTCCATTTGCGTCTGCATGATCTGCGAAGCCAGATTCAAGTCGCGGGACCGTTCAATCGAGTAAAAGCCCTGGGCCATGGCGGATATTGCACCCCCAAGGACCAGTCCGAAAATCATCGTGGCGATGACTACCTCCAACAGGCTCATTCCCCGCGTGTTGGATTTTGCCCCACAGGCTATCGGATACTCCCTGAACATACACCTCAGTCTAAGACAACAACGGCTAAATGCACTACAAAATAAATCGTTTAGGCCTCATGCCCCCATGGCATAAATCCCCCCTTTCCGCGGTCAGGTAATCCCTGTACCTCAGGGGTGGAGAACACTTTCCTTGCGTTGATACTCCAGATACATGATGGCCGCCTCTGTCCGGCGGGCAACCCCCAGTTTCGCCAATACATTGCTCAGGTAGTTCTTAACCGTCTTCTCCTTAAGACCGAGAGCCATTGCCACATCCCGGTTGGTCTTGCCCGTTGCCACCTCTGCCAAAACACGTTTTTCCTGAACAGACAGTTCTTCAATCCCAAGGTGCCTTTTCTGGCTGTCCTCTCCTTTTATTCTGGCAATGACCTTGTTCGTCACCACCGGAGCAAGAATACTCCTTCCCAAAGCCACCTCCTTCACCGAGGCCACCAGCTCCTCTCCCTCAATATCCTTGAGCAAATAGCCATCAACCCCACAGCCAATCGCCTTGAAAACGGTATCATCATCCGAATGTGAGGTCAGAACCGCGATCCGGGGACGCTTTCCACCCGGTGGCAGTTTGTGAATCAAGTCCAGGCCGTTTCCATCGGACAACTGAAGGTCCAATAGAATGACATCCGGATGCAACTCGACGGTAAGGACCAGCGCCTCTTCCACAGTACCGGCCTGCCCGACAACCTCGAGATCGGAGTGATCGGAAAAAAGCTGGGCCAGGCCACGGCGCACCACTTCATGGTCATCGACAATAAGTAATCTCAGAGACTGTTCTCCCATATATATATTTAATCAAAGGCGGTTTAATGTTATTTTCACCAAAGTACCCCCTGATTTGCCCGACGACCATTCCAAAATCCCCCTTAGTCGCTCCACCCGGCTCCGCACATTGCGGATGCCGCCAACCGAAGCTTCGATCGCCTCGACAGGGGCACCCTTTCCGTCATCCTCCACCTCCAGCACACATTCACCTTCCGGAGTACTGTAAAGCCGACAGATCACGCGGGTGCCGCCACTGTGACGAATGCTGTTTGAAATAAGCTCGTGGATCAGGTGAAAAAGATGTTTTTGCTCCTCCCCGTCGAATGCTTCCAACAGGCTGTAATCCACCTCCAAATCCACCGCGATGGGGCCGTTCCGCAGGGTCTGAATGAGATTATCCAGGCTTTCCTGCAAATGCTTCCCCATCAAACGTTCGGGTGCCACTTCCGAAATGAATCCACGGACATCACCAATAATCCGGTTCAGGCCTTCCCTTACCTCCAGCAGGGCCTTTCCCGTTTTAACCGTATCCTTGCTGGCGGACAAACGGGCCTGTTCCACCCCCAAACCAATCGCATAAATCGATTGGATGATCCCATCATGTAAATCCCTCGCAATCGCCTCCCGGCGGGCCAGCGAATCTCTCAGCCTCAGCTCGCTCTCCAACAGGGCATCCTCAGCCTCCCGCCGCTCTGTCACTTCCGCCTTCAGCTTATCCTGCTGGTCGAGAGTGCGTTGAAACAGAGCCGCCACCTGCCTCCATTCAGAAGGAGAACGGTACAGGGCCTCCACTGCCTCGCTGTCTTCCGTCTCCATCGCTCTGGTCAAATTCCTCAAGGGTGCCACCACCCAACGGGTCACAATTGCCATGAAAAGTACCAGTATGCCGACCAGAGCTGAAAAAACATAGGTCATTTGCCGGTGATTCTCTTCATGCACTGCCTGAATCTGTTCCAACCGGTCCTCAAAATCGAGTACGGCCAGGGGTTTCCCGTTCCATCCATTCAGCTGAACCCGGTATTGAAAGGTAGTATCCTGGTTTCCCTTTGCTTTAACGGCCCGGTCTTCCCAGGGAGTCAATTCCGCCTCTGCACCCAATAACAACCCCAGGCGTTCGATATGAGCTTCATCCCAATAGCGGCCCGCCACAAAATAACCGGAGGACGGACCGGAAAGGTCCGAATCGGCCGTTTTATGAATGGGCACGATTTTCAACTGCAGCAAGCCATGCTCTGTCTCATAGAAAAACGAGGGATCGGCGCCGTGCTGTAAAACAGCTTGGACGAAAGGTGCAAGAATCGGTGCCGCTTCCTTGCCCGCCCTGAAATCAACGCCATAAACAGGATTATACTTCGCATCATAAACGTAGACCACGTGGACATCAAATTTCTCCGGTCCCCCTTCCATCAGATCTTCCCACCCTTCATCAGTGGGGTTCAGAGCAAATTCGAACATATCGGTCCAAAGGGCATAATCATAGGCAAAATTGAAAAGAGTGTCGTTGATCAGTGCGAGAACACGATCCGCCTGACCTACCTTCTCCGCATAGTAGGCTGACATAAAAAAACGGTCATGCTTCCGGTGCTCATCGAGCAACCAGATATAAACCAGCAGAATAAGGAATAAAGCCCCGGCCAGAACCATGATGATTCGAGTGGCAAGGGACAGGGTATCCAAAGGTTTATGCTTGGGTTTTAGGGGCATCTTGTTTGGGGTTAGCTATCGCCTTTTCCAGCAGAAACTTAAAACATTTACACGTCTTTTCGTAATCAATATTTTTAAAAATTAAACCCGGCAAGCTGTTCGGCATGCTACTTTTTGCTCGCCGCAAATCAGCTTCAGCTCTTGAGATGGCAACCTTTTTTCATGGACGCCTCCTTATTCGACTACGATCTTCCGGCAGATCGCATTGCCCAGACCCCTGCCGGGGTCCGGGATGCCTCGCGCCTACTGGTGGTGAACAGGGCCACGCACCAGCTCACCCATGCCACCTTCAATGAAATAGGGAATTACCTGCCATCCCGGACCGTCCTCTTCCGCAACAATGCGATGGTATTGAAGGCGAGACTCCAGGGAGTTCGGCCCAGCGGAGGAAAGGTCGAATGCCTGCTCCTGCATCCAGTGATGGACGGTAACCCATGGGAATTCTGGTGCCTGCTGAAACCAGGCAAACGGCTTCCGGTGAACGGTTCCTTCCGCATACCCGGCATCTGTCAGGCTACCGTTATAGCCAAGCGCCCCGATGGCACTTGCCGGGTCGCATTCACTCCGGAAACCGGGGCCCGCTCCGTGGTCGAGCTGGCGGACCTCGCCGGCAGCCTTCCTCTGCCACCCTATATTGACCGCCATAAAGCCGATCCAGCCAGAGAGGCCATGGACGAAAACCGCTACCAAACGGTTTATGCCGACCCGCAAAAAAAGGTGGCGGCAGCCGCACCCACGGCGGGGCTTCATTTTACTCCGGACCTGATGGACTCCCTGACTCAGCAAGGACATGAATTCCAGAATCTCACCCTCCATGTGGGGCTGGGGACTTTTCAGCCGATTAAGGTAGAGCGTCTGGATGAGCATCGGATGCACCGTGAAATTTATGAAGTTCCAGCGGCCACCCGGCAGGCGTGGGATCGCGCATCCCATAAACTCTGTGTTGGAACCACTGCCCTGAGAGCACTGGAAGATTATTGCCGCAAGGGCGGACATCTGGCCAGGAACCTTGGGCAGTCCTATCAGGACTCAGCTGAACTTTTCATCTATCCACCGGCAAAGTTTCTTTCGGCAGACAGCCTGCTGACCAATTTTCATCTACCCCGCTCCACCCTCCTCTGCCTCGTCTCAGCCTTCCTCCAGCCGGAAAGCACCGAAGGCATCGCATGGCTGAAGGATATCTACCGGGCAGCTATCAAGGAAAACTACCGCTTCTTTAGTTACGGAGACGCCATGCTCATTCTCTAACCTGAAAAATTCACCGGATTGTGCGAAAAGAGGATTAAGTTATTTATTATGAAGTTCTTATGAATTATGATGTAATGAAACTTTATTTGCCGCCGAATTTCGCACAATCCTCTCGCCCACAAGCGCTTCATCGCTTCTGAGCTTCGTGAATATTCCAGGCTAAGCGGTTTTTCCCATCCATTCTGGACTTCACCACCAAGGCAGGATAGTCGTGAGGGCATGGCATTAAAAAGATCGGAAATACAGGATTTTATCATTCAGCTCACACTGGAAACAGGCTCGACCATCAACCGCTACTGGGACTCCACGTTTGCGGTAGAGTACAAACCCGACAACTCCCCGGTAACCACGGCGGATAAGGAAGTGGAGGAAACCTTGCGACGCCGCATCAAGGAACGTTTTCCCGATCACGGTATTATCGGCGAAGAGATGGGCAATGAACTGCCGGATGCCGAGTATGTCTGGGTGCTGGATCCGATTGACGGCACAAAATCTTTCATGACCCACGTTCCGCTTTTCGGCACACTCATTGGCGTGCTGCACGAAGGAAAACCCATCGTCGGAGCCATTCACCAACCCGTGCTGAATGAGCTCTGTCTCGGTGATGGAGAACGCACGACCATCAACGGACGCACTGTACGGGGACGGGATATCCAATCACTGCAGGAAGCAACCCTGCTGACCTCAGCCTTCGAAACACTTCTGGACAATGAGAAGTCCGCTCCCTGGAACCGCTTGGTGAAGGAATGCAGGCTGACCCGGACCTGGGGAGACTGCTATGGTTACCTGCTTCTGGCCTCCGCTAAAGCCGACATCATGGTGGACCCCATTCTCAACCCCTGGGACCTCCTGCCCCTCATTCCGATTATGGAGGGAGCCGGCCTCAAAATCACGGACTGGAAGGGCGAAAATGCCGTCCAAGGGGAATCGGCCGTCGCCGCCATGCCCGCCATTCATGATAAAGTCATGAAAATCCTGCACGGGTAGACAAATATCGAAATCGAAGGCTCTTATTCATTGTTTGCCAGCACGTTAAAAATACGAGACCCGATTTCGATCCCGGGTTGGCGAGGTGAAAAAGAGTTTAACCTGCCATTCGGGTTAGCCCGCTTATCTCACAAGATATGCGGGTTAGAGGTCATCCCAGGCCGGACCCCCTTCCTTCGCTTCCTTACGGCGCTTTCTGGCAACCAACCGTTCGCCGACCAGAATCGCCCCTTCATACAGCAGGTAAAGCGGAGGTGCCATCAGCATCAAACTGAACGGATCCGGCGGAGTGATAAAGGCGGCAAAAACGAGAATGAGCAAAAAGGCATAACGACGGTAATGCCGCAGGGCCTTCGCCGGAAGGATATCCAGATACTGGAGAATAATCAATATAAGTGGGAATTGGAAAAAGATTCCCAGACCGATGGTCATCCAGATCAATACCCCAAAGTAGTTACCCGGTGTCCAAAAAGGTTGAAAAGCAAAAGCCTGATTCAACTTCAGCGAAACCGCCAGCGAGGCAGGAAGCAGTAGAAAAAAGCTGAGTGCCGTTCCAAGAATGAAAAGAACCAGAATAGCGAAACAGACCGGACGTAGGAGGCGGCGCTCTTGCGGAGTCAGTCCGGGTGCAACAAAGCGGGCCAGCTGGTACACGACATAAGGCAGAGCCAGACCCAGACCTCCGAAAAAGCCTAACTGCAAAAGAAAAGAAAACACGCTCAACGGTCCATCCGTCCGTAAAACATCCACCGCCTGACTATCCCCAGCCAAGACATGCGCCTGCTCCAAGGGCCAGTACAGCAACCCGGCAAAAGGGACTGCAAAAACGGTAACCAACACCATGCAAAGGAACAAGACCGTGACACTCTTCATCAGGACGAAGCGCAATTCCTCCAGATGGTCAAGCAGTCCCATCACGTCACCCTCTTCCGGGAGTGTTTCGGGAGTGTTTTCAGGCAGACCGCCCTCCGTATCCTTATTCATCAAAATGGGTCCTTGAGTCGGGGAATCCCCCTACCTTGCTTTCTTCCGTTGACAGAATCAAAAGAATGCGTTTGTAAACGCCCTTTTCCTAAAACCCGCTAGGAAGAAATCAATCGCTAAAAAAAGCAACTTAATAACAGTTATCAATGGCTAACAATAAGAAGACCGCAAAGGCCCGTAAGGCTGCGTCCAAAAGCACAAGCCGCAAGAGCCGCAAGGTAAAGTACGTCTACGCGTTCGGCAAGAAGACCGACGGGGACTCCAAGATGAAAGCGCTCCTCGGGGGCAAAGGTGCCAACCTCGCCGAAATGGCTCTGATCGGTCTGCCGGTGCCTCCCGGCTTCACTGTCACCACGGAGGTCTGTACGTACTTCTACGAAAACAAGAATACTTATCCCAAGACACTGGATGCGGAAATCAAGGATGCCGTAGCCAGAGTTGAAAGGGAGACCGGCAAGAAGTTCGGGGATGTCAACAACCCGCTTCTCTTCTCCGTCCGCTCCGGTGCCCGCGAATCGATGCCCGGAATGATGGATACCATCCTCAACCTCGGCCTCAACGATAAGACCGTCGTCGGTCTGGCCGAAAAAAGCGGCAACCCCCGCTTTGCCTATGACTGTTACCGCCGTTTCATTCAAATGTATGGCGACGTCGTCATGGGGGTCCAGTCCAAGGACGAATCCGAGCACGAGCCTTTCGATGAAATCATGGAGGCGCTCAAGGAAGAGGTCGGTGTCACCGAGGACAGCCTCCTGACCGAAGAACACCTGAAGCTGCTCATCAAGCGCTACAAGGCACTGATTAAAAAACGTACCCGCAAATCCTTCCCGGAAAATGCCTTTGAGCAACTCATGGGTGCCGTCAGTGCCGTCTTTGGCTCCTGGCAAAATGACCGCGCCATTCTCTACCGCCAGAAATACAGTATCCCCCACGAATGGGGTACCGCAGTCAACGTACAGGCCATGGTCTTCGGCAATATGGGCGAAACCTCCGCCACCGGCGTTGCTTTCACCCGCGACCCGGCCAACGGTGAAAAAGTATTTTACGGTGAATACCTGATCAACGCTCAGGGTGAGGACGTTGTCGCCGGTGTGCGCACGCCAAAGCCAATTGCCGAACTGAAAAAGGAAATGCCGCATGCCTATGACGAACTGGAAGAAGTTCGCGGCCGTCTGGAAGCACATTTCAAGGATATGCAGGATTTCGAGTTCACGGTTGAGGACAACACCCTCTACATGCTCCAGACCCGCAACGGCAAACGTACCGGTCTCGCTGCCGTCCGTATCGCCGCTGAAATGGTGAAGGAGAAACTCATTGATGAGAAAACCGCCGTCCAACGGATTCCACCTGATTCCATCTCCAGCCTTCTCGTTCCGGTATTCGACACCACGAAGCTCAAGAAGGTAAAACTGTTGACCACCGGCCTGCCAGCAGGTCCGGGAGCCGCCACCGGCTTGATCGTCTTCTCCGCCTCTGCTGCCGAACGTCTGGTGCAGGACGGCAAAAAGGTCGTGCTCTGCCGCGTCGAGACCTCTCCGGAAGACCTTCGCGGAATGATCGCTTCCGAAGGTATTCTCACCAGCCGCGGAGGTGTTTCTTCTCACGCCGCTCTGGTAGCCCGTCAAATGGGCAAGGTCTGCGTCTGTGGTGCCTCCGAAGTGGCTATCGACTATGCCAGAAAAACCCTGACCGTGGGCACTTCCGTCTTGAAGGAAAATGATTTCATTTCCATCGACGGCACCACCGGTGAAGTTTTCGAAGGTCAGGTCGAAACCGCACCGTCGGAAGTCAACCAGGTCCTCAACGGCAAGCTGAAAGCTGCCAAGAGCTACACATATCGTCTCTTCGATACGGTGATGAAGTGGGCCGACAAGTACCGGACCATGGGTATACGGACCAATGCGGATTCCCCAGCCCAAGCCTCAACCGCAGTCGGCCTCGGAGCCGAGGGTATCGGCCTGTGCCGTACGGAACACATGTTCTTCGAGGGCGAGCGCATCACACACATGCGCGAAATGATCCTGGCCAGTGATGAAGCGGAACGCCGTAAGGCCCTCAAGAAGCTCCTGCCTCATCAACGCAAGGACTTCGTTGGCCTCTTCAAGGCGATGAAAGGCTTCCCGGTCACCATCCGGCTACTGGATCCGCCTCTGCATGAATTCCTGCCGAAGGATGATGCGTCCCGTCGTGCAATTGCCGATAATATCAATGTCACGACAGACTATATCATCGAGCGGGTCAAAGCCCTGCACGAGGAAAACCCGATGCTGGGTCACCGTGGCTGCCGCCTTGGAATCAGCTACCCTGAAATCACCGAAATGCAGGCCCAGGCTATTTTTGAAGCCGCCGCCGAGGTCCTCAAAAGCAAGAAGGGTGCAAAAGTTAAACCGGAAATCATGGTTCCCCTCGTTGGCTTCGCCAAGGAACTGGAGCTTCAGGTCGAACTGATCCATCGTGTAGCCGCCGAGGTTATGACCAAGAAAAAGGTCAAGATCGACTACCTCGTCGGTACTATGATCGAAATTCCCCGGGCCGCGATCCGCTCGGCCGATATCGCCAAAACCGCCCAGTTCTTCAGCTTCGGCACCAACGATCTCACCCAGACCACTCTCGGGATGAGCCGTGACGATGCCGGCAGTTTCCTCGGTACTTACAAGGACCTGGATATCCTGCCGCAGAATCCGTTTGCCAGCATTGACCAATCCGGTGTCGGCGAACTGGTGCGCCTGGGCGTGGAGGGGGGCCGTTCCACGCGCTCCGACCTCAAACTCGGAATCTGTGGTGAACATGGAGGTGATCCTGCCTCCATCAAGTTCTTCCACCGCGTGGGCCTGAACTATGTATCCTGTTCGCCGCCCCGCGTGCCGGTGGCACGACTGGCCGCAGCCCAAGCCGCTCTGGCCTGAACGATACCACAACTTGGTTTTGTCTGACCAAAGCCTCCCCCAGCGCGGGGGAGGCTTTTTTTACGATATGCAGGAGAGCACCCCTGTTGATTCTTCGTCCTCCTGTTTTCTTCCCTATTTTACGACTCCTATTGGATTTTGCCTGCCAGGGAATTGGTCAGAACCATTTCAAGGCTTATTGTTAGTTCCTATTAAAATAAAAACTAACAATACGGTTCTAACCGATACTAAATACATGACTCAACCTAAAAGGAATAGGATCGAATGGCCCTATTTTGGCCCTTTTTGACAAAAACAAAACAACTTCCCACTTTTTGCTGGAAAAGTGAAATTTTTACGCTGTTTTAACAGTATCGACAGCGAACAAGTTTGTTTGAGTTTGTTAGTTTTCCTCAACTTTTTGAGGAACCATTCACAAAAACAACGATCATAAGTAACTGTTTAGTGGTTTTTTTTGGGTATAGGGTTAAGTTAAGAG
>CAZCJJ010000036.1:0-25676 GCA_964499045.1 uncultured Opitutales bacterium
CGCTGCCGCACCAGATCCACGCCTTGTCCCGGGCCATCTCCGGCGACCGCGTGCGTTACCTGCTGGCCGATGAGGTGGGTCTCGGCAAGACCATCGAGGCCGGGCTGGTCATGCGCGAACTCAAGCTGCGCGGGCTTGTGCGCCGGACCTTGGTCGTCTCGCCGAAGGGAATCGCTACCCAATGGGTGGCGGAAATGGCCACCCATTTCAATGAATCGTTTTCCTTGGTTAATCCCGCTGATCTGGAGGCATTACAGCGATTGGAACGCTCCAGCTGGTTGGCTCGCGATTCCAATCAATCCAATCCAGACTTAAACCCATGGCTGCGATTTCCACAGGCAATTGTTACTTTAGATTCTGTTAAACCGATTACCCGGAGAAAGGGTTGGTCTAAAGAGAAAATTCAGGCCTATAACAAAATCCGCTATGAACAATTGCTGCAGGGGCAGTGGGATTTGATCATTGTTGACGAGTCACATCGTCTAGGTGGCAGCACGGAGCAGGTTGCCCGCTACAAACTTGGGCAAGGGTTAGCGGAGTCGGCTCCCTACCTGTTGCTACTTTCAGCAACACCACACCAAGGGAAATCGGATGCCTTCCAACGCTTGATGAGTCTTCTGGATCCGATGGCATTTCCTGATCTGGAGAGTGTCAAACGGGATCGGGTTAATGATTTTGTTATTCGTACTGAGAAGCGTAAAGCGGTTACTGCAGATGGGAAGCCATTGTTTCGGCCACGGGCAACACAGACCATCAACGTTGACCTCTCCCAGAACCCATCTCAGGTTGCCTTATACGATGCGGTGACCGACTACGTCCGTAAAGGCTACAATCGGGCAATCAAGGACCGGAAACCTCATGTGGGTTTTCTGATGGTTTTACTACAGCGCATTGTCACCTCAAGTACCCATGCGATCCGTTGCACACTTGAAAGGCGATTACAGGCTCTGGAGGAGATGAAGGAAGCGACGAAAATGCCATCCGAAGAGGAGCTGGATGAGTTTACCGATCTTGATGGCCAGCTACAGTTGGAGTTGTTGGTTGAGATCAATGAACCTGGAAGGATTGGAGAAATGTCGGAGGTGGAGGATTTGTTACAACTGGCAAGGATTGCCGAAACCTCCGGGCCTGATGTTAAAACAGAATCTCTGATGCATCTGATCTTTGAGCTGCAAGGGAAGGAAAATGATGATCAATTAAAGCTCCTTATTTTTACCGAATTTATTCCAACCCAGACAATGCTCCGGGATTTTCTGGAAGAGCGTGGCATACCCTGTACAATTCTCAACGGATCGATGAATATGGACGAACGGCGCATGACCCAGCGTGAGTTTCGCGACAATGCTCGTGTGCTGATTTCTACCGACGCTGGAGGAGAGGGATTGAATCTTCAATTCTGTCATGTAGTTATCAACTACGATCTTCCATGGAATCCTATGAGAATAGAGCAGCGGATCGGACGTGTCGACCGGATCGGCCAGAGTAAAGCCGTGCGCGCAACCAACTTTGTCTATCAGGACTCTGTGGAATCGCGGGTACGCGAGGTATTGGAAAGCAAGTTGGCCGTGATACTCAGTGAACTTGGAATCGATAAGGCAAATGACATTCTCGATACTGGCCTGGCTGGAGATTCCATAGAACGGATGATAACCAGTGTTGTCATGGAAGGGGCGGATCCGGACTATGAAGTTGAAAAAGCAATCTCTCAATTAAATAAAGAGATCCATGATTTGCGAGGGCAGTGTGCTGTTTATAATATCTCAGAAGAACCTGATCTGGCCGTTACTGAAAAACTACGCAGTCATCCTTTGCCTCATTGGATTGAGCGCATGACGATTAGCTACCTTCGCAAAAACGGGGGTAAGGTGGACAGGAATCCTTTTGGCTGGGACCTCGTGTGGCCAGATGGGGAGCGTATCTCGAATGTCGTTTTCGAGTCGCGGGATCTCAACAGTGACAGCAATCTACTTTCGCTGGAGAATCCCCGTATACGCGGAATAGCCCTGAACCTGCCGGAGCATTTTGAAAGTCAACAGGTGAGCGCAGTGTCTGTTCCGGGTTTACCCCCTGGTATAGAGGGAGCCTGGGGGTTGTTTGAGGTGTCCTTGGTCACGCAAAAGCCAAGGAATTCACAAATTCGGATTCCCTCATCCCGTAGAGCATACCTGAGTATTTTTATCGACGATAATGGCCGCCGATTTCTTCCGACAGCCCGCGCAATCTGGGATGCCCTGCAGACAAATGATTGCGATCTGGAAATGCCTCTGGATCTTGAGCAAGCTTCAATTCTAAGAGCAGAATTGCATGAAGCTGTTGAAGCTACCGGACAACATATTTTTCACAATCTACAGCAGGCACATATTAATGCCATTCATGCAGAGCAAGAACGCGGTCGTATCAGTTTTGAAGCCAGACGGCGTGCAATTCAGCGCATAGGTCTGCCAGAAGTCCGTCAATACAGGATGAACAAATGCAATTTGGAGGAAAAGGAATGGCTCACAGGAATTGAGTCTGTCCGAGAAGCCATACCTGATATTCGACCTTTGCTTATCCTAAGAATTACTCATAGCCCGGGAAGCAAAAAATGAGAATTCTCAAGGTTATTCACGGTTACCCAATGCGTTTTAACGCAGGATCAGAGGTGTACAGCCAGACCCTTTGCCATGGATTAGCGGAGCGTCACGATGTTCACGTATTTACTCGTGAAGAGGATGCCTTTGCCCCCGACTATCGACTTCGTACGGAGCCCGACATGGAGGACCAACGCATTGTTGTTCATTTGGTCAATAACCCCCGGTTAAAGGATCGCTATCGTGCAACTGGAATCGATCAACGCTTTGCAGAGGTACTGGACCGCATTACTCCTGATATTGTTCATGTGGGTCACCTGAACCACCTCTCAAGCTCGCTACTGCGAGAGGCCGCATTGAGGGAGATTCCTGTCATTTTTACATTGCACGATTACTGGCTCATGTGCCCCCGTGGCCAGTTCATGCAGATGTTTCCGGAGGATCCGAACAATCTCTGGGCTGCCTGTGACGGGCAAGAGGACCGGAAGTGTGCTGAGCGCTGCTACGCCCGCTATTTCAGCGGAGCACCGGAAGAATTGGATAATGATATTACATACTGGACTGATTGGGTTGCTCGCCGCATGCGCCATATACGAGAAGTGACTGAACTTGTGGACCTTTTCATTGCTCCTGCCCGCTACCTGATGGATCGTTTCCAGAACGACTTTGATCTACCCGAGAGCAAACTTGTCTATCTTGATTATGGATTTTCTCGAACCAGAATGGACTGTCGGAAGCGGGAGGTAGATGAACCGTTTACATTTGGATATATTGGCACTCATTCGCCCGCGAAAGGAATCCACGCCCTGATTCAGGCTTTCGCCAGACTTGAGGGCGAGGCCATCTTGCGTATCTGGGGGCGCCCTCGTGGGCAAGATACAGAAGCACTGAGGAATTTGGCAGCTTCATTACCCGACGGCATTGCTAAACGGATAGAATGGCTTCCAGAATACAAAAATAAGGAAATCGTGCAGGCTGTTTTCAATCACTGCGATGCGATCGTCGTCCCCTCCGTTTGGGTGGAGAATTCTCCACTTGTAATTCATGAAGCACAGCAGGCACGCGTACCTGTTGTGACAGCTGACGTTGGAGGCATGGCTGAATACGTCCACCACGAGGTCAACGGGCTGCTGTTTAAGCACCGCTCAGTCTCCTCGCTCGCCCTGCAAATGCAGCGCCTCGTTGACTCACCGCAACTCGCTGTGCGTCTTGGATCACGAGGATATATCAATAGTGATTCCGGTGATATTCCGTCAATCAATGAACACGTTCAAGAAATAGAACGGCTCTATGAAAGTGTTCTGCATCGACATGCATCCACGCGTATCCAGCGTTTGCCCGGTCCTTGGCGAATCACCTTCGACACTAACCCGGATAGTTGTAATCTAAGGTGCATTATGTGCGAGGAGCATTCACAGTACAGCCCCCTTCAAGTGCTCCGCAAAAAGGAAGGTAGAAGCAGGCGAATCATGCCATTTTCCATGATTGAGCGAGTGATTGCTGAAGCGGCCCCCAAGGGGCTTCGCGAGATTATTCCATCGACGATGGGAGAACCGCTTCTTTACGAACATTTTGATGACATTCTAGGGCTTTGCCACCGCTATGGTGTAAAGCTGAACTTAACGACCAATGGAACATTTCCGGGGCGGGGTGCCCAAAAGTGGGCAGAGCGAATTGTTCCCATAACGGCAGATGTCAAAATCTCCTGGAACGGGGCGACGAAGGCAACTCAGGAGACGATTATGCTGGGAACCCAATGGGAAAGGGTGATCGATAATGTGGGCGATTTCATCGCTATACGTGATGAACATGCAGCGAGTGGCGGTAACCGTTGCCGCGTTTCGTTTCAACTGACCTTTTTGGAGTTAAACGTCGACGAACTTGCCGATATGGTGCGGCTGGCCGTGCGACTTGGCGTCGACCGCATAAAAGGACACCACCTCTGGGCGCACTTCGATGAAATCGAAGGAGAGTCGATGAGGCGTAACGCTGAATCGATAAGTCGCTGGAATCAAGCTGTCCTTGCGGCACGCGAGGCAGCCGCTGAAAAAACACTCTCAAACGGGAAACATATTCTGCTGGAGAATATTTTCCTCCTGGATGCTGCGGCCACCGACGATCTTGCTCCTGGTGGCCCATGTCCGTTTCTCGGCCAGGAGGCATGGATTAGCGCCGTTGGTCGATTTGATCCATGCTGTGCTCCCGATGCACAGAGACGTACGTTGGGCGAATTCGGAAATCTAAAGGATAATGAATTCATGGAAATTTGGAGCGGTGAAACCTACCGTGCCCTGACATCCACCTATCAAAACCGTCGCCTTTGTCTTGCTTGTAACATGCGGAAACCTGTTGGGGGTGCACCATGAGCTGGCACTTGCTTCGCATCTCAGCCTGCAAAACACACCATGTTAATCAGCACGGCCATCCTGCATATCTTGAGAGGTTTGACGAAGTCCTTAAATTTCATTCTCCCGGTCTGGCTCCTGTAAGTCAAAGTGGGCTGGCTTGGCATATACGCAGCGATGGATCCGCTGCATACGACCGCCGCTTTATCAGAACCTTTGGCTACTATGAAGGGTTGGCATCGGTGGTCGCTACCGATGGGTGGCATCACATCTCAGCAGAAGGTAGGGATGCCTATTCAGGGCGATATGATTGGTGTGGCAATTTCCAGGAGGGGTATTGCGCCGTTCGCAATGATGATGGAATCTATCATCACATTGTCCCTGATGGCAGTGCACTTTATCGTGATCGATGGCGTTATGCGGGTGATTTTCGCGACGGTATCGCAGTTGTTCAGGCAGATGATGGAATGTCTACACACATTGATCATGGCGGGAAGTTTCTCCATAGCCAGTGGTTCGTTGATCTTGATGTATTTCACAAAAACAGCGCGCGTGCCCGGGATTTAGATGGGTGGATGCATGTCGATGTGCGCGGACAACCACTCTATTCACGTCGATTTCATGCCGTCGAACCCTTCTACAATGGACAGGCGCGGGTCGAGTGCTTCGACGGGGCGCTTGAGGTGATTAACGAAGTTGGGGTGACCATCATCAAGCTCCGACCGGCCCGAAGGTCCGCCTTTGACGATCTTTCAGGAGATCTCGTTGGATTCTGGCGAACCCAGACTATCGGCGCTGCTGTTGGACTTGGAGTTATCGATGCATTACCCGCAACGGGGTCGGAGATAGTCGATCAATGCCAAGTAAGTGATGATGGTTCCCGTCGCCTTATGCGGGCTCTTGCGGAGCTTGGCCTTGTCGTAAAAGATTCAGGGCGATGGACGTTGACTCAGCGAGGTGAGTTCCTTCGGGCTGACCATCCATTGACTTTAGCCGATGCAGCCATTGAGTACGCCGGACCATTCTCGGAAATGTGGAAGCGATTATCAGACGCTCTGCGACAAAACTCCGGTTGGAGCGCATCAGACCTATTTAATGAAGTTGCACGTAGTAGCAATCGCTGCGTAGCTCATCACCGGATGTTGTGCAGCTATGCCCTCCACGATTACCGGGAGGTATGCTGTGTTATGGATCTTAGGGGTGATGAGCGTGTAGTCGATGCTGGTGGGGGCCCTGGGGTACTCGGTCAATTCGTTAAGGAAGCACATCCATCCATTGAAGTCACTGTTCTTGACCGGCCTGAAGTCATTGCAATGGGGCAATCATCAACCCAGAGGCTGCATTGGCAAAGTGGTAGCTTGTTTGAACCGTGGGGGATTGAAGCAGATGTTGTCCTTCTATCCCGTGTGCTGCATGATTGGGATGACGGTGAAGCCCGCCAGATCCTTAGGAATGCACGTGCAATTCTGCCGAAAGGAGGACGGCTTTTTATCATTGAAATGCTGATTCCGGATGGTGGGGTCGCCGGGGCACTGTGTGATCTTCACTTACTTGTGGCTACTGGAGGCCGAGAGCGAACTGCTCAGGAATTCAAAAACCTTCTTTCTGAATCGGGATTTAAACTTCAGTCCATTAAAACGTTGGCGACAATACCATCGGTTATTGAGGGGGTCGTACCATGACTAAGGTGAAATGGCAGATCCCCCCTTCGATGCTGATGCACCTTGAGCATGTACCCACAGACCGCCCTATTGTTATACTCCTCAGGCATTCAGTACGCGATTACCTGCCACCAGATGACACGGGCTACACACTTCCGATTACGGAAGAAGGGCGACGGCTTGCTCTTGATCTGGGTAGGCGTTTACGCGGTCGATTGTGCGGGATCCAAACAAGTCCTCTTCTGCGCTGCCGTCAAACGGCGGAGGCACTAGCGGAGGGTGCTGGGGTCAATATACGGGTGCCTGAGAATCGGCTTCTCGGTGACCCCGGGGTATTTGTACTGGACGCGCAACAGGCTTGGAATAATTGGGTGAATTTGGGTCATGAGGGTGTCATGCACCATCTTGTTAATGAATCAACGGCATTATCCGGTATGGCTCGACCTGACGAGGCCGCACGATTTCTGGTGCAATCAATGTTCGGCGCAGCAGCTAAACGCCCCGGTGTGCATATTTTTGTAACCCACGATTCATTGGTAACAGCAACTGCGGCCCGGATCCTTGGCAAACCGATAGGCATAGAGAACTGGCCTTGGTATCTTGAGGGCGCCATCTTTTGGTTTGAGAATGACAGTCTTCGCACTGCTTACCGTGACTTTGAGGCGGTTCGCCCCGAACCACTTTGTAGTTTCGCCGATAGTGACGTCGTCGAGTTTGCCCGGCAGCAAATTGCGATGACTATAGGATTAGAGACGGATGGGTGTTTTTATTTGGCTGGGGGCGCTTATAAATCATTGTTAACCGGCAGATTGCCGCGGGATCTGGACCTGTGGGCGCCATCAAAGCATGATCGTGACTTGTTGATACAGACGCTCATGGCGCGTGGGGCTCGGGTTGTTGCTCCTAGACCTTTTGCAGATGCATTCGAGCTGGGCGGCCGTCTGGTTGAGATTCCATTCAAGACCGAGCCCACTACATTGAGAGATAGGCTTGCCTTGTTTGATATTGGGCTGTCAGCTATCGGTGTTGAGCGGGATTCCTGTGGCAACTGGTCTGCGATTATTCATCCACTTGCAATTGAGTCTGCTCGTCGGCGAGAGGTTAGACTTCTAAGGCCTCTTGTGAATTGGAAATATGCACTCACTACCTTGGAACGAATGCGTCGCTATGCAGAGGAACTGGATTTTGATATACCAAAAGAGGAAGAGGAGGAGATTTTGGGCGTTTTCAGAGCACAATCCCCCGAAATGCAGGCTGGAATGTTTGAGCGCTACAAACGTACTGGTTCCGGTGACTTGAGGATTATTGAGGATTTTGCATGTCGACTTCACTGAATATTGGTTTGGATTCGCCTTCTTGGCGAAATGCCATCCTGAACGACTTCGTACCGAGAGTCAGTAAGCTGACTTTAGTTGCGGACCCTGATTGCCTGCTTACCGAGGAGAAACTGGCATTGGAGCTTCGTGGGCGGGGGTTCGACCTGATCGAGTTCAGTGACCCGGTCGAATTCAGATACGCCTATGAGTCCAAGTACCGTTCGATCTGGGACCGGGGTGAGCACACCGATCTGGTGGTGGTCCTCCGCTTGCAGGATGCGGAGCTGGAATCCCTGCCTTACGACCTGCTCCAGGCGGGCCGCAAGCTTTCATTCAACTTGGGGGACCTCTTTCCCAACCTGAGCTATCCGGTCATTGAAAAGCTCGACAGGAGCTTGCTGGATTCGCTTTTTGAGGCCCAGCGCAAGTCGCCGCCGGATCGCATGGGCGACAACGCCACCAAGGATTTCATTCTCCGTCATGTGTTCGGCATTGCGGCCGAACTGATTGGGGGCGAGGTGGAGCTGCTTCGCGCATTGCTGCGCCTGCACTATGGGAAGCTACAGATCCCGCTGATGCTGGCCGAGCGGCTTATCCAGGTTCTCAAAGGGCATGATGGATTCAAGGCTTGGCCGCTCTCTGAAATCGTTCCGGACGATGAGGCGTTCTTCGCCTTTTTGCAGGAACGCTGGCCGCTATTTCTTTCCAGGCTCGGCAGCGCCCATCAGGTACGGGAGGATTCGCCGGAATACGGCCTCAAGTATCCCGGCCCTGATCGCCTGCCGTTCGACCATCAGGACATCAAGGTCTACATCGACAACCTGTTCCTGGAGGGGAAACTCACCCCTGTCGAGGCCAAAGGCATTGAAGTGGATGCCGGGTCCTGGGTTCGAAGCGGCATCGCCACGTCCGGCGTGGACGATGACGCACTTCGGATTTCCCGCCTGTTTGACCTTGTCGAAAAGGAACTGCCCACTGCGGAAGCGCGTTACTCGGACTGGACCGCCTTTGCATTGAAATGGGCCGAACTCTCTTCGCTGGTTCACTGCGGCAACAGCACCGAGTATCAGACCCGGCTCAGGGAAATCGGTGATGCACTGAACACGACCTTTGCCGCTTGGCTGGCCGACCACTACTCCAGTCTGATCAACTTGCCGCCGACCAATCCTGCCATGCTCCACCATGTGCCGCGCCGCCTGGCTCGGGATATCGAGGACTCCGGTAGCAGCCGTGCGGCGTTGATTGTGGTTGACGGCCTGGCCTTGGATCAGTGGGTAACCATTCGCCAGCTTCTGCAAAAGCAGGACGCCAATCTGGTCATGCGCGAATCCGCGACCTTCGCCTGGATTCCGACGCTGACCTCGGTATCGCGGCAATCGATCTTCTCGGGCAAGCCACCCCTCTATTTCCCGTCATCCATTAACTCGACCAACAATGAAGAGAAGCTGTGGAAGCAGTTTTGGGAAGGTCATGGCCTCTCCCGCCTGGATGTCGCCTACCAGCGAGGTCTTGGTGATGGAGATGCGACGGGTGTTCTCGACTCCGCAATCCATCCCGGAAAGACCAAAGTGGTGGGCCTGGTAGTGGACAAAGTCGACAAGATCATGCACGGGATGCAACTGGGCTCATCCGGAATGCACAACCAGATCAAACAATGGCGTAAGGGAGGGTTTCTGGGCTTCCTGATCGGTCAATTATTGGATTACGGCTATGATGTCTGGCTGACTGCTGACCACGGTAATATCGAATGCGTCGGTAAAGGCCGCCCTTCTGAGGGAGTCATTGCAGAAACTCGCGGTGAACGTGTTCGTGTCTATCCCACCCCCGAACTTCGCAATCAAGTGGCCATGGCCTGCCCGTTTGCTTACGAGTGGCAGCCTGTCGGATTGCCAGCATGTTATTACCCGCTGGTAGCCAGTGGTCATGATGCGTTTGTACGTCAAGAAGAGACTATTGTAGGTCATGGCGGTATTGCTCTTGAAGAGGTTATCGTGCCATTGGTGAAGTTTGAAAGGAGGTTACGGCGATGAGCAAAGCACACGAAACCCTTGGTATCAAACAGGTCATTCGTCTGGAGTGGATGCAGAAAACCGTTGATCTTTTATTGGCGGGTTTAGATTCCCAAAGCATCCGCCTGGAGTTACACGAGTTCCTCTCAAACAAAAAGGGAAGTGGAGATGATGCTGAGCGCGGAGAAACGTCGAGAACCCAGGTCGTTAATATACTGATGAACATTTGGGTTAACCCACGCGACAATCTGGCAGTATTTCGAGATGCCTTACTGGAATATGTGAGAAAGCATCCAACCACAGCCCTTGTTGTGCATTGGGCGATGATTTCGGCGGCTTATCCATTCTGGTTTAACGTCGCTAAACAAACGGGGCGCTTACTAGCGTTACAAGACCAAGTGACCCAAAGCCAGATTGCCATACGTTTAAAGGAACAATATGGCGATCGGCAATCGGTAAGCCGTTATACACGCTACGTAATCAGATCCTTTGTTGCTTGGGGCGTATTGAAGGATTCCAAGACAAAGGGTTGCTACCAGAAATCCATGCCCATTAGTTTTTCTGACTCTAAGCTTGTTATTCTGGTGCTTGAGGCTGCTCTTCTCGCAAGCTTCGAAAACAAAGGCACACTCGGCTTAATTCTAAATCATCCTGCATTTTTCCCATTCCAGATCCCTGTGGTTTCCGGCGATCTTGTCTCCCAGGCAAGTGAGCGAATCGACGTGATTCGCTATGGTATGGACGATCAGCTACTGAAGTTAAAGTCTCACTGAGCTATTTGTCAGAGCTGACCGGGTCTGACTGTCCCCTCCAGAACCAGAGTAAGTCCTCCGGCATCTGGTTGTCGGCATAGTGCTTGGAGGTGACGTTGATGTCCTTATGCCCTCCCTGCTGCTGCGCTGCGAGCAGGCCGTCCAGTTTGACCTTTGGAGGAGAACCAAAGCTTCCGGAGCCCATGGTAGGGCTTCATTTCCTTCAATCCCATCTCCCGTAGCCAGCTGTTGAGCCGGGTGAAGACTTCACCGCCTTTGTCTTCGGATCCCGCCCGCTCCATTTCGCCACCTTCAATGAGGTAGGAATCCGTTTCGGTAGCCATGGAGCGCAACTCTTCGTAAACATGCTTTGCAATCACCACCTCGCGTCCGTGACCATGCTTGGGGTCGAACTTCCCATCACTGGTAATTCTCAGGCGGCAGGAGTCCCCGACGGCGTCAAACCACGCCCATTTGGTGTTGGCTGCTTCGCTCCTGCGGCATGAGCAATGGATTGCGAGTACGAAGGCCCGGTAGGCGTTCGGATCGTTTTGCTTCAGTTTGGCAGAGGCTTCCAGTATGTTTTGAATGACAGAGTAGGGTGGCAGCTGGAAGTAGAGGTTCCCACCCTTGATCTTCCGGGCTTCCAGCCATCCCCATGGCTCCGGGAATTTCAGTCCTGCCGCCCTGTACTCATCGAGGTAATCCCTCCCGAATATGCTGCGGGCCTGAGTCAGCATGGAATTGGCGGAACGAATCCGGCGCTTCTGGTAATCGACGTCTTCCTCATCTCCATCAGCAAGCATGGAGTCCTGAAAGGCGATGACGGTTTTACGGGTAAGGATCTGGTCAATCGGCTGGTCAAACCATATATTGTTATCGGGACGTTTCCCGGGGGTGGCTTTGTAGGGCTGCTTATTGGCTTCGGCCTCCGCCCGTCGCAGGATGGTGCAGAGCATATCCACATTCTTTCCCTGGGTAACCGGATTTACGCCCAGGCGCTGGCCCACCTTGCGGTAAATGCTGAGTACTTGCTCCAGGGTTGGGAATTCACTGGCTTGGTCCCCTGTCTCCTCTGCCTTTGGGTCAAAGAATGCAATGGCATCCTGCATGGTTTTGCCGGGAGAGCGGAGAAAGGTGTAAATCTGGTCGGCCAGCTTTTTGGCTCCCATCACAATCTCGACGTCTTTATTCCGGTTCTTGATTCTCTGGTCGTTCAGGAATTCCCCAAGGGGGAAGAAATACCGTTCGCCGTTTTTTTGAGGCCGGTAATACCAGGTTCGCGTGTATTGACCCGGACTAATCTTCAAACGGTAGATCGAAACACCATGGCGACTTGAGCGTGCGGATGTGGGTTCATTCATGCCAAGCATTAGACGCTATATTAGACAGAAATTCAAGCGAAATATCCATTAACTATCATTAACGTTTTGCAAATCCTTGATTTATAATGTCTTTTAACGGTGGTTAAAACACCTCAGTCTGACTACGGATCAGGAGGTTAGAGGTTCGACTCCCTTGCCCCGTGCCACTTAAAACCCCTTGGTTACCAAGGGGTTTTGTGTTTTTGGCTGCCTCTAATATGGGTGGAATCTCTCGTTCTGACAGTCGAGATACGGACCGCTTGGGGCTGCGTCGCCGACAGTGATTCGCCCTTTGATAAACTGGCTGGGGTGTTTCAGAAAAGCGAACAATGCCTTGACTGACCCTTAAATATGGGTCATCATTTCCGTATGAAAACAACCTTTGAATTACCAGATACCTTGATGCAACGGGCGAGAGTGACGGCGGCACAGCGTGGTCTGACTATGACGAGTTTCCTCAAGTCGGCTCTGGAGTTAAAGTTAACGCGTGACGAGCGCTCTAGCAGTGAAAAGCCTTGGATGCGATTTGCCGGAGTTTTTTCAGATGCGGAGGGCTCCCGTCGTTTAATGAAAGAGGTTGAGGACGCGTGCGGGCGAATTGATTTGGAAACGTGGCGATGATTCTGGATACGAATGCACTTTCCGCTTTTTTCGATGGAGAACAGGCATTGGTCGAATTGTTGAGTGAGCAGCCCGATCTTTATTTGCCTGTTATCGTCCTGGGAGAATATCAATTCGGGTTGAGGGCTTCTCAATTAAAGAAAACACGGGAGCCGCAGTTGCTTGCTTTTGCCAAAACCTGCACGATTCTGCCGATTTTGGAGTCTTCGGTTTCGTTCTACGCCGGAATTCGCGATAGCCTACGCCGTGCGGGTACTCCGATTCCTGAAAACGACATCTGGATATCGGCCTTGGCACAGGAATACCAATTGACTGTGCTCACGCGCGATAGGCATTTCTTGAAGGTCAAACAAATCAAAACACGCTCTTGGTAGGCAGGGGTTGTCGGCAGGCTAGGTTTTTATTGACCAGTAGAGTAGAGGACGACGGGTGCGGATGAAGAGCTGAACCGTTATCTACGCAGGCGCCGTGTTCTGAAAGTGGGGGTGTGTTCGCCTCGGCCATCCTTAACCCGCGTATTCAAGCTTGTCGTACAAGTTGGTAGGTGTTTTCAGTAAATACATGGATGCGCTCGAACAAGGTCTTACGCTGACATTCCCATTATGGGAAACAAACACCCCCTTTGCGGGAGAATCGCTTCCCGGACTGCCTAGGATGACGGTTTACCTGAGTAGTCCTGAGCACCGGAGCGGGAAAATGATCCTGATCTGCCCGGGTGGGGGTTACAGGGGACTCGCCCTATCCAAGGAGGGACACCGAATCGCCCGCTATGTCAGCAGCCATGGGCATGCGGCCGCGGTATTGGAATACCGGCATAACCCTTATCAACACCCGGTCCCCCTGATTGACGCGCAACGTGCACTGCGTATACTCCGGCATCATGCCGGGGATTGGGGGTACCAGCCGCAGCAGATAGGCATACTCGGGTTTTCCGCCGGGGGGCATTTGGCTGCCTGTGCCGCCACCCTGCCTGTAGTGGAGGAAGGCTTGACGGGTGATGCCATCGATCGACATCCACCTCGTCCGGATTTTGCCGTACTGGTTTATCCGGTGATTTCATTTGTCCACCATGCGGCTCACAGCGGCTCAAAAACGGCGTTGTTGGGCGATACTCCGGAAGCAGGGCTATTGGACAGGCTCAGCCTTGAAAATGCGGTGGGTCCGGACACACCGTCCACCTTGCTGATTCATACGGACGAGGACCAGGGGGTTCCTTCGGAGAACAGCCTGATCTACTATCAGTCCCTGCGAAAACACAATATACCGGCCGAATTGCACATTTATGAAAAGGGTGTGCACGGTATTGGGCTCGCCAATAACCACCCCTGGGGCGAGGCCCTTCTCGGTTGGCTTGAAAAACGGAAATGACCGATTCACTTCTTCCCGCGATGTTTCCCGGGGCAGTATATCTTACGCAATACTCAATAGCTCTTAGCCTGAAAAATTCACAGGATTGCGCGAAAAGCGGGTTAAGTCATTTATTATGGAGTTTTTATGAATTAAGTCGCAATGAAACTTTATTTGCCGCCACCGCATGATATCCTAGTCTGAAAAATTCACCGGATTGTGCGAAAAGTGGTTTAAGTTGTTTTTTATAAAGTCTTTATGGATTAAATCGTGTTGAAACTTTATTTACAACCGAATTTCGCACAATCCTCTCGCCCACAAGCGCGAATCGCTGCGTTGCACCCCTACAATCCGCTTGGTCATGCACTTGAGTGCACTTCCGCGCGGATTCGGGTTGCGCCTTGCGCTTCATCACTTCTGGGCTTCGTGAATATTCCAGGCTAGGTAGTCGCCTTTCCCCTCCTGAGTTTATCGAAGGGGTGAGAAGGTGGATAGACCAACCAAGCCACGCTCTTACGAGCGCAGCTACGTAGCCGCCTTCGTGAGCAAGGTGGATGAGCCAATAAACGTATAATTCCGGGGTTTTGTGTAAGCCCCTCATCTCTGTTCGGGCTTCATTCACTTTCCGTTCTGGAGGCTGTGTTGGCAAACACGATGCGGTTATAGAAATAGCCGATACCCAGGAGGGTGACGCCGAGGCCGAGAAAGGACAGGACGCGGTAGAGTCCTTCCAGTTCGGAGGCGTCAAAAAGAAAAACTTTGCCGACGGTAAGCAATAACAGGGTTAGTGAGCCCATGTGCATGGCCTTCTGGTTGCGCCATAGACCCATCGTCAGATAAAAGATGGCCAGCAACAGCCACACCACGGAGTAGCTGTAGATTTCACTGTGGCTGGATGCTTTGCTGAAAAAAGAAGTCCCTCCGAAATAGTCGCGGACCAGATAGCTTCCCAAGATAAAACCGGTCACCATGAACGCCCATTGGTATGTTTGGGTAAAGGTATTCTCCTTTTCCCGGGCGGAGATACAGGCAAGGGCGGCAAAGCTGAGAAGTGGAAAAGCAAACTGCAAAAGGAGACCGTTCACAAAGAAACGATCTGCCTCCAGTGCGGGTTGGTCCAGATGGAGAAACACGATACGGAAGGCAACCAGTCCGGCCAGAATGAACGATGCCAGACGGTTCACTGAAAAGCACGGCTCAAGGAGGCGGGCAAGGACTGCCGCCAATGCAAGCAAGGCCGTGAGTCCTCCGGCGATCGTGGCATCACTCCATCCCTCCGGACGGTGAGAGAGGTCCCAGTACTGATAAGCTGAGACAAGTGCAGCGAGTGCGATTAAGGCGAACCAGAGGGTAAAACGCTTCCGGGTTGTTTCCTCCCAACTGCGATGGTAGAGTATCACGGTCAGCAGTGCGGCGACTAATCCGGCGACCCAGCTTCCAACGGTGGTCAGCTCAGGTCCGCTGCCCCATCCGTGGGCGCTCCCGGAGAAGAAGTAGCCCAGTGCATGGACTGCCGGCGGTAGCATCAGAAAAGTCCAGGCGAAGGCCCAGACCCCAATGACTGTTTTTTCATTCGGGAATAACCTTACTTTCCAGTAGAGTGCGGATAATCCCATCAGGGCAGCCGCGGTATGGGGCCAATAGGTCTCCGGAACTTCAGTCCAAAGTCCGAGACCGAGCAGGATCGTACCCAGAAACTGGTAGGTGGAAACCATGCCTTTTTTATCCGCTTCCCTGATCAGAATGTGCTCGCTTGCGGCAATCAGCAAAGCGGCGCCGCCAACAAAAAGTACCAGCCAGAATGCTCCAAAAGGCAGGGGTGTTTCCAGAAAGAGTTCGCGGTTCAGGTAGAGCAGGGGAACGATGGAAAATCCCGCACTGAGGCTGAGGATTTGCCATGCACGTGCGGCAGGGGCAACGAGGCCACGCCAATGGGCTGCTGCAAAGTAGATAAGCAGGAGGGAACCGGGCCAGCAATAGCCGGAGAGGTAGCCCTCCGTACTGTTCAGGAAGGTACTGAGCATGACGGCCCCGAGTCCGATCCATGCAGCCCAGAAAAACTCATCCTGTCGGAGTATGGCCAGCAGCAATGCCCCCAGGCTGAGGGCAGAGAAAAGCATGAAGTCCGTGGTCTGGAATCCACTCAGGCATAGTACCAGCATTCCGAGCAGGATCCCGGGTCCCCAGCTGAGGAAACGGATCCAGTGCAGCCAGAGGGCAGACTTGGGATTTTCTTCATCCGGGTCCCAGATCAAAAAGGCGAGGGCATTCACCAGGCAGATACCGAGGATGAAGAGCAGGGTGCCCTCAGGATCTGATCCGACCCAAACGAAATGATAGAGGGTAACCCCGACGGCCCAGGCATAGACTGCCAGTAGCGAAAGTAAAAGCAGTCCCCACCAGCGCCTTCGGGCACAAAGAAACTGTGCTCCGCAAAACAACAGGAACAGGTAGAGATAGAGAAGGGGGGTATTGACCTCTCCCGTTCGCATGAGCACAGGTGTCAGGAAGCCCCCCAGTAATCCTATCAGGGCTATCGGGGCTCCCTGTTTCAGGGAGAGCATGATAGCCAGTGCCGTGACGGCAACCATCAGAAGAAAGCCCATTTGAGGCTCGGTAAATCCGTAAAGATGAACCGCAGCGTAAACAGTGAAAAACAGACAGGCTATGCCTGCGCCAGCCATGGATTGGCCAATTCTTCTATTGCCGGGAATACTGGAACGAAAACTCACGGCCATGCCTCCCGCGCACAGGATTCCTCCGAAAAAAGCCGTCAGAGCAAGGCGGACCTGTGGGGTCAGGATTCCTGATTCGATCGAGTATTTGATCATGAAGAAGCCAGCCATGAGCAATGCGACCCCACCGACCCAGATTATGATACGGGCAAACCAGTCCCCCTGCTGCTTAATGGTCCCGGTGGATTCCTCATCGGGGATGTCCTGGTTTTGCGGAATAGGAGGTATCTCAATTCGCGGATAATCCGCTTTGCTCTCCAGAGAAGGGGGGACTCTTTGGGGCAGGGGTGGCGGCAGTGATTGAACGGGTTCCGGATGGGCGACGGCCTGGGGAATCGGCGGCGGTTCCGTCCGTTCCATCCGGGATTCCTGCTTGATGATCATGTTGCGTAAACGCTGAAGCTCCTCACGAAGCCAGCCAATCTCTTCCTTTTGTTTAAGCAAGGAAAGCCAGGAAATACAGAATAGAACGAAGGTACACAGTAGCAGAAAAGCAATCAGCATTGTCATAATTAAAGGATTTTGATCCTGAAGTGCTGATTTTGCGACAGCATAATGGGGATTTTGGGTATTTCGGGCACGGCCTTTTCATTTGGTTGCCGGTGAGGTCGTTTCCCCTGTTGGAGTTCCGTCTTCAGACGGTCTCTGGTATGGCATAAGACCGCATGAATGCGGAACTCCGGCAAAAGGGACTGAATGAAAACACCAAAAAACTAGAACAACTCCATCTGGCCGGTTGTGGCTGGAGTTGAGGCGGATTTGGCGGAGGATGTTTTTTTAATGGCGGATACCGGCCGTGTCGGGGGGCTTCCCCTGGTATTGTCGTGCAGGCTTTCCTGCAGAATGTTTCCCTCGCTTTCCAGTTCCTCCAGAATGACCTTGGCCCGTGAAATGACGGAAGCAGGCAGACCGGCCAACCTTGCCACCTGAATCCCGTAGGAACGGTCGGCGGCTCCGGGTATGACCTGCCGGACGAAAATGATGTCGTCGTTCCATTCTTTGACCGAGACGGAAAAATTACGGAGACGGGGAAGCGATTTTTCCAGTTGAGTCACCTCATGGTAGTGGGTGGCAAAAAGCGTTCGGGGACCCTTATCGGCGTCTCCGTGGAGGTATTCAATGACGGCCCAGGCGATACTCAGCCCGTCGTATGTACTGGTTCCGCGGCCAATTTCATCCAGGATAATCAAGCTGCGTGGGCTGGCATTATTCAGAATATTGGCGGTCTCATTCATTTCCACCATGAAGGTGGAATTGCCACGTGCGAGTTCATCGCTGGCTCCCACACGTGAAAATATCCGGTCCACCAGACCGATGTGACAATGTTTTGCAGGGACCCAGGAACCGACTTGTGCCATCAACGCGATCAAGGCGACCTGTCGGATATAAGTGGATTTACCAGCCATGTTGGGACCGGTGATGAGGGCGATCTGAGCCTCGCCAGCACTCAGTCCGGTGTCATTCGGGACAAAGCTGTGTCCGGATGAAAATGCCCTGCGTTCCAGCTTCAGCATCTGTTCCACCACCGGGTGGCGGCCCTGATCGATGCTTAGGATGTCCGATTCATCAAGAATGGGACAACCATAATCCCATTCACGGGCCAAGGTGGCCCAGCCGATAAAGAGGTCGATTTCCGCCAGGGCGGCGGCGGTTTCGGTCAAGGGGTCTCCCTGTTTCAGGACGGTTTCCACCAGATCGCGGAAAAGGGCCTCTTCGTGGGCAATGGCGTTTTCCTCAGCATGGAAGATTTCCTTCTCTTTTTCGCGTAAGCTTTCCGTGACAAAGCGTTCTGCATTCACCGTGGTTTGGCGGCGGATATAATGATCAGGAACCAATGAGAGATTGGACTTGGTGACCTCGATAAAGTAGCCGAAGGAGCCGTTGAATTTAACCTTAAGATTCTTGATGCCGGTGGCGCTTTGCTCCTGTTTTTCGAGGTCGGCGATCCAGGTCTTGTTGTCGCGGGTCAGGCTGCGCAGGCGGTCGAGTTCCTTGTCATAGCCGTCGGCGATCACGCCGCCATCCTGAAGTTTGGAAGGCATTTCGTGATTCAGGGCACGGTCAAGCAGTTCGCTTAGTGCAGTGAAATCATGGATGCGTGCAGCCAAAGTCGCGACAGGGGTTTCCTGAAAGCCGTCCAGAGATTGTCTGATGGAGGGCAGTTGAGTGAGTGTATCGCGGATACCCCCCAGTTCTCTTGGATTGCGGATACGGTTTTGCAAACGGCCAAGGATACGCGGGATGTCGCGGATGCCTTTGAGTGCATTCTGAATTTCATGGCAAAGACCGGGTTGTTCGAGAAACGCTCCCACGCAGAGTTGACGACGGCTGATTTCATCAAGATCCTGCAAGGGACTGGAGAGAAAGCTTTCGAGCAAGCGTGCTCCGGCTGCCGTTACGGTCCTGTCCATTGCCGCGAGCAAAGAGCCCTCGCGGCTGTTTTGGGCGGACTTGAAAATCTCGAGGTTACGTTGGGTGGCCAGATCGAGCAGGAGGGTGGACTGGCTGCGGTATTCACGGATGCGGCGGAGATTTTCCGGCGGTGAGCAAAGGTTTTCCGTGGCATAATGAAGCAATGCACCGGCGGCACCGAGGGCGGGGTGGTTCCGTTGGATGCCAAAACCGTCGAGACTGTGAACCTTGAGGGTTTGGATGACGCGTTCTTTGCCTTCATCCGGGGAGAATAAGTAGTCTGGCAACAAGGTGGAAGGACGTCCGGTTTGGAACTGGTCGAAAGACTCATACCATTCGCTGAGATTCGCTTCGTGAGCCCAAGCGGTGCTGGCTGCTTCCGGTAAAATGATTTCGCGGGGGTCGAGGGAGTGAAAAAGGGGAAGCAACTGTTCGGGGTCCTCGTCGCTGGCCAGATGGAAATCACCGGTAGAGAGGTCGAGCCAGGAAGCGTGAAACCCGTGTTTGTCTGAATGAACGGCCAGGAGAAAGTTGTTGCGGCGGGCATCAAGCTGGTGTTCGTCCAGTGTGGTGCCGGGGGTGAGGATACGGCTGAGGGCGCGTTTGACGATTTTCCCCGGGCGCGGGGCTTCCACCTGATCCACGATGGCGACCTTGCGGCCGGCTGCGAGAAGCTTGGGAATGTAGTTATCCGCAGCATGGTAGGGGATACCGGCCATTGGGTAATTTTGCCGTTTGGTCAGTGTGATCCCCAGGATGCGTGAGCCTTCTTCGGCATCCTGGTAGAACATTTCGTAAAAGTCACCCAGGCGAAAAAGCAGCAGCGTGTCTTCCGGGATCTCATCCCGGAATTTCCAGTACTGCTGCATCATGGGTGTTTCGTTGGCCCTACGGGAAGACATGAAGCGCTTGAGTATTGGAAAGGACGGATTGAGATCGAGAATTTTCTGCGTGGATACTGATTCCGGGCGTGGGCAGCTTGGGGTCAATCGGGGTGAAACAGATGTTCCAGTTGGGTGGCCTGATCGATCCGCATGAACACGGGGTCTCCCATGGGCTTGGCCTGTTTGACCCTTACGATATCTCCACGTTCAAACTTCCGGGTCAGCTTTTTGATGTCCGCTTTCTTCAGGCTTCGATCCATGATTTCATAGGTGTGCTTTTCGCCTGTCGTATTGACGCCGGAAAAGAGCATTTTGCCCTTCATTGCCTTGAGAGGGGATACGAGCCGGACTACGGGGTCCCCGGTTGAAAAGGACTGTTTCGGCAATTCCTTGCCCAGCAGGCAGTAGCTGAATTTCAGTTCGTGGATTCCGCGGAACAGACGGCGGTTCAGGATTTGCAGGCTTTGGGGTGGGGTCCAATTACGCACCTCATGGTTCCAAAAACTCCCACCCGCGAGCATGGGGCAGGGGCCCTGATGCAGGTAGGGGCCCCAGCTGTGGTAGTTTCCGCGTTCCAACAGGCTGTCGGCCACGGTCTGCAGGGGAACGGCCGTTTCGAGTAATGCCGGTTCAAGAACGAGGAGAAGGCCGGTGGGTGAAAGTAAAGAGGAGAGGGATTCAAGGTAAAGGACGCGGTCTTCAATGGAGCGTCCGGTGAATGCTTCGTTCAGGCTGAATCCGACGATAATGAGATCGAAGGGCGACTCAACTTGGGGAGCCCAGGTTTGGGTGGCCGTGAAGTCCGCAGTCAGCCCACGGTATTGCCGGAGGTCGAGGAGTCGGGATATCCTGTCCGCAAAATGGAGCGCTTCCGGAGAATGGTCGATAGCGGTGATGCTGGAGCTTGTCCAGCCGAGGAGGTGTCCGGCACCGAAACCGCAAGCTCCCGGTCCTGCCCCGAGATCCAGGATTTCCGGCTTGTCCGGTACTGTCCACTGACGGAAGTGGATTGCTTCCATGAGGGGAAAGGTGGTCCGGACAAAACTTTGCGGAAAAAAGAAAAGGCCGTAGGCAAGGCGCATTTCCGGATCAGCACAGTAGTTGTAATAAGCGTCGGGTCTGTCGGTAGTGAAGAGGTTACTCAGTTTCTGGACGGATTCCTCGAGCAGAAGCAGGGAATTCTCCAGACTTCGCCCTTCGAAGTGGATTTCTAGTTGTTGTAGCCAGAAGCCTTCGAGGAGGTCCGGGTAGTTGCGGCAGGAAACCATGATTGGAAAAGGTTCGTTTACTGTTCCATAGATAGCCTTGCATGGCGATCGAGACTTAGGTACGGACGATAGTACACTAGCCGTTCTGCAGGTGTGATCAACCTTCGGTCGGGCTCTCTTCGGTATGGAGCAGTTCCACCGGTTGGGGAGAGTCGAAGACGCTCATGATTTTCTCGTCTCTTTTCTCGTCCCAGGATGCCAGTGCCTCGACACTGAACAGGGCCGAATCGATGGGCATATTGAGTCGTGATTTCAGAACGGAAAGAATGGAAGTGGTTCGCTTTTCATGATGGTTCATGACGGCGCGGGCAGGCCGTTTGGTTGGACCATCAACATCCACCGTGTCAAAATCATGGCCGATAAAGGTTTTCAGTGGTTCAGCGCGTCCGGGCTCATAGAACTCAATCTTCAGGATGTTGTAATCCGTTTTGTCAACGTAGAGCAGGCGGTGCTCGTAGTTGGTGGCCTCGAGGACCTCGACTCCCATCGGAGCGGACATAATGGTATAAACCGGTTTGCCATCCACCTGGTCGTCCATCAGGCGGTGATAAACCCATTGGGTGGGATCTTCTTTTCGCAGGTCTTCAAAGGTGAAATCTGAACCCATGAAGTAGCCGGCCTTCTGGTTCCCGGTTATACTGCGGGGCTGTCCAAGAGCCGGCAGGTAGAGGTATTGTTCACTCTCTCCGCTATCACTGCTTTCGACTGTGAGCAGGGAGACCCCCCGGATGTCACTGGGAGAGAGAAAACGTATCAGGTAGCTGAGGTTGCCCTCCTTATCCGCCTTAATCAGGCTGAGGAATTCGCGGGTCTGGGTGTTGCCCTCGCTGTCGATGACGGCCATGCGGATCAGCTCGATTTCCGTGTCGGCCAGGTGGTGGCTTTTGACCTTGTCCATGATGCTGTCTCCGGACTGGTAAACAGCGCGTCGAAAGCCGGAGGTGGCGACAGAAAGAGCACAAAGCAGAGAAAGAATGAGAATATGCTTGAAGGTCATGGAAAGGGTTTTTGTTGGTTCACTTTAAATGAGTCGGGTTATCGATAATGCCGAAAGCCATGGCCTGCCGGGTCAATCCGGCGACATCATGGACTCCCAGTTTCTTCATCAAATTGGCGCGGTGTGTGTCGGCGGTTTTCACGCTGATATCCAGTTTTTGTGCGACCTCCTTGCTGGTGCAACTTTCCGCGATCAATTGCAGTATCTGTCTTTCTCTGGGAGTCAACTCATCCAAGGCATCGGTTTGATCTGGATTCACCATCAACTCGCGCATGATATCGACGATTCGCAGTCCAAAATAAGTTTGACCGGCGACAATCTTTTCAATCGCAATTTCCAGTTCGCTGAGGGAGGCATCCTTTTCCACGAATCCTTCAATCCCCGCTTCGAGGAGCTTCCGGACCATGTTCTTGCTCGGAAAGGCGGAAAACACCAGTACCGCCGGCTTCCTTTCCATCCGTTTCAGGCCACGAACCAGTTCAACTCCGTTCAAATTGGGCAGCATGATGTCGAGGACGAGCAGATCGGGTTCCTTTGCCTCAATCGCCGCCAGAGCTTCCTGTCCATCCCCAAGGGCATCAATGATTTCAATCTCCGGGTAAGATTCGAGCAGGCGACAGATCAGGTCGCGCAATATGGTTTGGTCTTCGACTACTATAACGCGCTTCATACGGCAGGTAAATGACATAGGTAAACAGAGTGTCTGTGGCAACGCAAATCCTATTCAACTTCTGATTGAATCCAGGGGCATTTCATCCGGGAGTTGGTGGGGCATATCCCCAGTTGGAGTACCGGCTTCAGCCGGTTTTCGGACAGTTGCTCCAGCGAAAACGCTCGGATGAAATGCCCTTGGATTGAGTCTGGTCGGAGTCATGCTCCGTGTTTAATCGCAATTTTGGTTAATGATATAGGGCTGAATCGCTGCAAACAGGGAGGGGGCGATTCGCCCTTGAATCCGGATGCCTTCGTCTTCGGTTTTACTTTGTGTCACCGCCCCGGCATCATGCAGCCGATGAATCAGATCATAACGGTCATGGGGAATCAGAAGTTCGAGCAAATGGCTGTTTTCATCGAGTACGCGGTCAAATGCTTCCAGCAGGGCAGGGATGCCCTCGCCGGTTTTTACGCTGATAAAGCGGGCATCCGGATAAGACGCCCGGAGAAGCGGCTGGAGCAGGGGGTCTTCAATCCGGTCTATTTTGTTAAAAACAGTGAGGATACGTTTTTTTTCCGCGCCCAGTTCCTCCAGTACCTGAAGTGTGGTTTCCATGTGCCGGGTGGCCTCCGGACTGGAGGCGTCCACGACATGGATGAGGAAAGTGGCGACCACCGCTTCTTCAAGGGTTGCTTTGAAGGCTTGGATAAGCCGGTGGGGTAGCTTGCGGATGAAGCCCACAGTATCGGTCAACAAAAGGATCTGGTGGGACGGTAGCACTGTACGGCGCGTGGTGGGATCCAGTGTGGCGAAGAGTTTGTCCTCGGCAATGACATGGGCTTCGGTCAGGCGGTTCAGGAGACTTGACTTGCCGGCATTGGTATAACCCACAATGGCTGCGGTGGGGAGGGGGACTTTCATCCGCTTTCTGCGCTGGATCTCACGGTGCCGGGTTACGTCCACCAGTTCCCTTTTCAGCCGGGCAATCCGGTTGCGGATCAGGCGCTGATCGATCTCCAGCTGTGTTTCCCCCGCATCGCGCTGGGTGACACCGCCACCGCGTTGGCGGCTAAGGTGGCTCCAGGCCCGTCGCATACGCGGTAATTCGTACTCAAGTCGGGCCAATTCCACCTGCAGGCGTGCCTCCTTGGTCTGAGCGCGGTCATTGAAAATATCCAGAATGACCTCTTGGCGATCAATGACCAATACCTTGCCTCCCGCGCTCTTTTCCCAGTTGCGCTGTTGCGCGGGCGTTAGCTCCTCATCGAAGACAATAACATCGCATTCAAGGCGGTGGACCTCATGCAGGATTTCATCCAGTTTCCCTTTGCCCAGTAAATAGCCGGGGTTGGGTGTCCGGAGTTTCACCAAGTGATTCTGAACGACATCAATCCCCAGATTGGAGACCAACTCCTTCAATTCTTCCAGTAGGGTTTCGCTTTCGGCTTCTTCCTCCGGGGTACGGTAAACGCCTATCAAATAGGCCCGTTCCACGCGGGGATTGAGATCAGCAGTATCCAGCATTCAAAGTCGGTGTTGTTGGAGCTATAAAGCCTCAACTGGCGGGAAGAATCAATTTTTTTCGAAAGAAAGCCCCCGCCTTGCGGCGGGGGCTTTTTTCGTGGCTCCGGGCGGTGCTATTCCTGCTCGGCCTGGACCATGGGCTCGTGCTGCGAGAGGTCGTACAGGCCGGACAGGGGGAAGGGCAGGGTGTAGTTGGGCAGCTGGGAGAAGCGCACCAGGCCGACGCTCTTGCCCTCGGGAATGGCCGAGAGGGGCACCAGGCCCTTGGGCACCGGGAAGGTCATGGGCCGGGCGGTGACGTCGCTCACGCGGTCGGCGTAGCGCTCCTGGATGTAGCCCAGGATCTGGTCGCGCTCGGCCTTGGTGAAGGCCTCCAGCAGTACGCGCTTGCTGCCCTCGGGGTCGTCCTGGCCGGGCTCGATGGCGTCGCCCAGCAGGTTGTCCCATTTGTAGGCCTCGAATTCGGAGGCCTCGTACTCCGGGCGGAAGAGATGGACCTGCACGTCGCGGCGGCCCTTGAAGCTCTTGATGGTCATGGTCATCACGAAGGCCCTGTCCGCGGGCAGGGGGCGTTCGGAGGAAATGCTGTGTATCTGCATGGCGGGCTCCTCGGCGTCTGCTGCTGTGGGGCGGCGCCGCCTGGCGCCGCGCGAAAACACAGTTCCTCTACGACAAAGCGGCGCCCGTGTGAAGCCCCGTGCGTGGCGGCGGCCCGGCGCGGCTTCCCGGGGTCGCCGGGCGCGGGGCCGGGGCCCGGGAAAAACCCGGGGCGCGGGGCTTTGAATCGGCGGCGCGGCGGTGTAAAATTGCGCCGAACCGCAACCGTCCAACGCGAGGAGTGACGATGCCCATCTGGAAGAAATGCGTGGTCCTGGCCTGCCTGTTGTCCCTGCTGCTGCCCCTGGCGGCCTGCGAGAAGGAGGGCGAGATGGAGAAGGCCGGGAAGAAGATCGACAAGGCCGTGGACGACCTCAAGGACACGGGCAAGAAGCTCTTCGACTAGCGCAGGCGCAGGCCTCGGAGCTACGGCGCGCGCGGCCCGGCCGCGCGCGCCTTTTTGCGCCCCGGCGCCGTCGCCGCAGCCGGAGGCACCGCTCCCGCTGCATCGGGCCCCGCATCTGCGCGGCTCAGCGCGCCTCGTCCGCCAAGGCCTGTCGCGCCGCTGCCGCCGCACGCGGAACCCGCCTCGCCGCGACTCGTTGCGCCCAATCGCCCC
>CAZCJJ010000037.1:0-25314 GCA_964499045.1 uncultured Opitutales bacterium
GGAGCCAATCCAATGCCCTCCCCTCCCTTATCGGTTTATCCCAGTATTCAGTAAAAAGCTTCATTGGTTAATTCCCTCGCATCTATGGTATAAACGCTTTTTGCCGACTCTTTAGCGGGCAGACAAACAAAATCTCAGGGGAGCGTTAACCGTCATGGTTAAATCGCCTATTTTACTGTTGATTAATGAGTTATATCTGATCACATCAGAATTACATGAAAGAGCAGGAACTGCGCAGAAAAAAAATCGGGGCAAGGCGGACGGGAGCTGACACTGTGGAGCGGCAGATAGAACAATATTTTCGCCAGCAGATCTTTTCCGGGAAGTTGGCCGCAGGCAGCCGTTTGCCTTCCAATCTGGAGTTGGCCCGGCAGTGGTCCACCAGTTGTACGAGTGTCCAGCGGGCTCTGGCCAGTTTGTCGGCGGAGGGGCTATTGGAGCGTGCCACTTCGAGAGGGACCTTTGTCCGGGGGCGTCAGGAGCGGGCGTTCATCGCGGTTCTGACCGGCCCGAATATGATTGATGGCCATTTGTGGTACTACCGGGCTTTGTGGGATGCGCTTCATTCCCGGATAGACTCCCCCTATTTGTCCTGCCGTCTCTATGATGGACTCGGGAAGCTGGAACGGAAGGAACGGATCGACTCCCAGGTGAAGCAACTGCATGCAGACCGCCAATTTCACCGCTTTACCGGTTCGATTGAGATCCTTACCCACCAGGTAACGGCGGAGCTTCCCTTGGGAGATTTGCCGAAGGCAGTCAGTGATCCTGTACTTCCAAACAATGACATACTTTACGATAATGATCACTGCGGCGAGACCATTGCGGCCCGTCTGGCGGAACGCGGCTTGCACGATTTTTGGGGGATCTACTGCGATCCGGGAAGAAAGCAGCCCAGTGCCAGTGAATTGAAGGTGGACAGTCTGCTGCGGCATGCAGAGGAAATAGGGCTCCCCGCCCCTCAACGCATCCGTATTCCGGTGGATCCTTCTGGCAGAAATATCGAGGAGGAGGTCCATGACTACATGATGGAGTATTTTGCGCAGAGAAAGCGCCTCCCTCTACCCAAGGCCATCGTCGTCACCGATGACATTGCGGCAAAGTCTGTGGTCACTGTCCTGCTGAAGCAAGGCATTGATGTACCCAGGGACCTTGATCTGTTTATAGTGAGTGCGGAATCGGCACACATCTATTATTCGGTACCGGTGAACCTTTATTGCTTTCCGATCGGCAAGGTGGCGGATATTCTGATTGAACGTCTCCAGCAACGGATTGCCGGTCGCCCGACAGAGGACAAGCCGGCCATCCTGCAGGGGGTTGCCCAATGGCTTTGAATGCCCGGAATTCCTTTAGTCTGGAATATTCACGAAGCCCAGAAGTGATGAAGCGCACGGCGCGCCCCGAATCCGTGCGGAAGTCCCGCAGACACGGGATGACCAAGCGGATTGTAGGGGTGCAACGCAGCGATTCGCGCTTGTGGGCGAGAGGACTGTGCTAAAATCGGCGGCAAATAGAGTTTCATTGCGAATTAATCCATAAAAAGTTTACAAATAATAACTTACCCCCCTTTTTTCGCACAATCCCGTAAATTTTTCAGGTTAGCGGAACATGAGGATAGGGACACGGCAGGTTCGGATCATGGCAGTAGTGGTGCTGCCAACGACCAGTTGACGAATGCGGGAGTGCCCGTAGGCCCCCATGACCAGCAACTGGATGGATGCCTCCTGGATCAGGTCAGATATCACCTGTTCAGGATCACCCGGACGCGACTGCGCATTCACTTCATAACCGGCACCGCGAAGCTTGTCCGCCGTTTCTCCGAGAAACCACTCCGCATCGGCGTCGATTTTACCGGCCCGCACCAGATGGCAGCTTAGCCCCTTGAGCAGAGGCTGCTCCAAGGCAAACTGGATCGCCTTTTCCGCACTGGGTCCGCCGTCATAGGCGATCAGAAAGCGTTCGATTGGATCAAATTTGCGTGATGCGACGAGAACCGGACGGATACTGCTGCGGATTACCCGTTCCAGATTCGAACCAAGGTGCAGCTTGGCAAAGTCCGCCGCCTCGCCTCGCTTGCCCAGTACCACCATTCCAGCTTCCTCTTCCATCCGGGTAACGGATTCCACCAGTTCCCCGTGCTGCTGCTCAACGACAACCTCCTTCACCCCGGCATCCGTCAGGTGCTGGCGGGCCTGCTCCAGGATGACCTTGCCCCGTTCGCGCGCCAGCCGGTTTTTGGTTTCCTCAAAATGAACCAGTTCGGAGAGAAGATCCTGACCGCTATCCAGCCCAAGATTGCCGCTCAGGTTGGCAAGTTCCGCCCGTTCCCGATGCGGATCAAGCATGTGCAGCACATGCACGGAAGCCCCGCTGCGTTTGGCGGCCCAGGCCGCATGATCATAGACGCTCGATGCATAAATCGAGCCGTCGGTACAGGTCAGGATTTTTTTCATTACCAGAATAGGTTAAAGCGCCAGCAAGAATGAAGTCGAGAGACGATGCAGTTTGAGTGATGGAGGTTAATGAAGTGAGAGTTTGTCCCCGGCACCAGGCTTGTCGTGGACCGCCACCTTCTCGATCAACGTCGCACTGGCTTCGTTTAAGCCAACAACCTCGACCTCCGCGCCGTCCCGACGGAATTTGAGAACAACCTTGTCCAATGCGACAACGGAACTGATGTCCCAGAAATGCGCGCGAGTCACGTCAATGGTCACCTTGGACAACACTTCACGGTAATTAAAGGCCCGGGAAAAATTTCCGGCCGAAACAAAGAAGAGATTGCCTTCGACATAATAGGTCCGGTGGTCACCGCTTTCATCCAGCTTCGTTCCCACCCGCACCAGCAGAGCGGCTTTACGAGCAAAGGAAATCGTGCTCATGATGACACCAACTGCTACCCCGATGGCCAAGTTGTGGGTCAGGACCACCACGACTACGGTCGTGACCATGATCAAACTCGACATTTTCGGATGCTTCCGGATGTCCTTCAGAGACCCCCAGTTGAAGGTACCAATGGACACCATGATCATCACCGCAACCAAGGCGGCCATTGGGATTATTTTCACCCATTCTGCCAAAACCACGATCATGATCAGGAGAAAAATTCCGGCCATCAGGGTCGAAAGCCGTCCCCGGCCCCCGGATCTCACATTGATTACGGTCTGCCCGATCATGGCGCAACCGGCCATCCCTCCAAATACTCCTGATACAATATTGGCCGCACCCTGCCCGACACACTCGCGGTTCTTGTTGCTGTCCGTATCTGTCAGATCATCCACAATGGAGGCCGTCATGAGGGACTCAAGCAGGCCCACCACAGTCAGCGGAATCGCGTAAGGCAGGATAATCATCAATGTTTCCATATTCAGCGGGACATCCGGCCAGAGAAAGACCGGCAGCGTTGAAGGCAGTTGGCCCATGTCCCCGACGGTACGCAGGTCCATGCCGAGCACAACTGACAAGACCGTAAGGACAACAATACAAACGAGTGGAGAAGGCACCAACTTGGTAAAGCGGGGTAAAATATAAATAATTGCCAGCCCGCCAGCCACCATCGCGTACATGGTCAGTCCCGCCCCGCGGAATTCCGGCAACTGCGCCATGAAGATCAAAATCGCCAGTGCATTGACAAAGCCGGTCATAACCGAGCGGGAAACAAACTTGAGCGCCTCCCCCAGTCGCAGCCATCCGGCGATGATCTGAAGTATCCCCGTCAATACTGTAGCAGCCAGCAGGTACTCCAGCCCATGCTCACGGACCAAAGTGATCATCAATAGTGCCATCGCACCCGTTGCCGCAGAAATCATGCCGGGGCGCCCTCCCGCAAAAGCCGTCACCACTGCAATGCAGAAGGAGGCATAAAGGCCAACCTGCGGGTCCACTCCCGCAATAATCGAAAACGCGATCGCCTCCGGGATCAGGGCCAGGGCCACCACCAGCCCGGCCAATAAATCGCGTGGGACGTTGGAAAACCAATCTTTGGATATACTCTGAAAATTCATGAAAAACTAAAAAACACCTATTTCCATCGGGCAAACGATACCTTGCCCAACGGACAATAGAACCCTGGTCATTCGGGACGAAGGTCGTTGCTCGCCAACCAGAGATTACAGATAAGCAGTCTAAACGGCGCCCCCTAGGGTGGCGTCAATGCTCCGGACAAATCATTCTGGCTTACATAAAAAAGCACGTGGGGGTGTTTGAATGATCATTAGCGAAAGGCAACAACAAAAGCACCCTTTCTTATTCGAATGGCAGTGTTTCTATTGGGACCGGTTTGTTGGAGCAAGTTTCGCGTTCACGCGGTCTCACCCAGCCTGAAACACGGAATAAATCTGGCAGGTCATCCCGGGGAACAAGGAATACACCGGACTCTTCAACAAACCATGAAAGCCGCTTGCGGAACACCGTTTTCTCGCTTAGCAGTACACTTCATTATGTTCAACTTGAAGGAGACCATCACCACGCGGTTGGGGGAAAATTACGATCTGCATGAGCAGCATTGCAACCGGACTTTGGTCAAAGTGTTGCGAACGATCGGCTTTGACAAGGTCTATGCCCGGGCGGAGGGCGCCTACCTGTACGACATGGATGGTCAGGACTACCTTGACTTTCTAAGCGGCTACGGGGTCTACAACATGGGGCGGAATCATCCGACCATCAAGCAGGCGATCAGTGATGTCCTTTCCATGGACCTTCCCAATATGGTGCAGATGGATTGTGCACTGCTGAGTGGACTCCTGGCCGAAAAGCTTTGCCAGGTCACCCCACCCCATCTTGATGCGGTTTTCTTCCCGAATTCGGGTACGGAGGCCATCGAAGGCGCCATCAAGTTTTCCCGGGCTGCGACCGGGAGGAGCCGTATCCTGTCTTTGCAAGGCTCCTATCACGGCCTGTCCTATGGCTCGCTCTCAATCACCCGCAACCAGCATTTCCAGGAAGGTTTCGGGCCCCTTCTCCCCGGTGCGGAGGCGGTTGCTTTCAATGACCTCAATGACCTTGAAGCCGAGTTGAAGCAAGGGGATGTTGCGGCCTTCATCGCTGAGCCGGTTCAGGGCAAAGGGGTGAACATGCCGGATGACGACTATTTCCCTCAGGCTCAGGCCCTTTGCCGCAAGTACGGGGCCCTCTTTGTGATGGACGAAGTGCAGACCGGACTGGGACGCACTGGCAAATTGTTTGCTTTCCAGCATTGGGACCTTGAACCTGACATCATTACGCTGTCGAAGGCCTTAAGCGGAGGATTCTCACCCGTCGGTGCGCTCATCACCCGCCGCAGCATTCACCAGGCCGTCTTTTCCAGGCTCGACCGCTGTGTTGTGCATTCATCCACGTTCAGCCGCAATAACCTGTCAATGGCCTGCGGTCTGGCCGCACTGCATGTGATTGAGGAAGAACAATTGGCTGCCAATGCGGAACGCCGTGGCAAGCAGTTGCTCGAAGGTTTGCGCGGGCTCATGCCCAAGCATGAACTCATCAAGGAAGTACGCGGCAAGGGGCTCATGATTGCCATTGAGTTTCATGAGCCGAAGTCGCTCAAAATGAAGATGGCCTGGAAGATGATTCATGCGGTGGACAAGGGGCTTTTCCCGCAGATGATTGTCACCCCCCTGCTCCAGAAGCACCGCATCCTGACCCACGTGGCTGGCCACAACCTCGATGTGGTCAAGATTTTGCCGCCGCTCATCATCGGTGATACGGAAGTAAACCGCTTCGTGCAGGCGATGGACAAGGTCCTGGACGATGTCACGAAATTCCCCGGCCCCATCTGGGACTTTGGCACCAATCTGGTCAAAACCGCGCTCAATCAGAAGAAGGCGGTGAAAGCAACCGCGTAGGTGAGGCTTTAGCGAGGCTTTGCTGCGGATCGCGGATGGAGGAGGAATGATAGCGGAGGGCCATGCTCTTACGAGCGCAGCTACGTAGCCGCCTTCGAATACCACGCTACGGATTACTTTTCCTGGCGGACGCTTGGCAATTCGCTCAGTTTGAGGGTGCGCCATTCGTGGCGGCGGTGGAAACTGGGGGCTTCATGCGGGGAGGTGGATGAAATCACCGGCTTTTCATTGCCCTCGGTGTAGTCATAGCGTGAAATGGAAATCCGGGTATCGGGCAGCGGTTTATCGCTATCCGCTATAGTAAGTGAGCTGAAGGGCACCCGGCCCAGTACCCGCCATTGGTTATTGTCGCTGTCAACCTCAACCTGAACGCGGAATAGTTCCTCGGAGTCAACCAGGCAATCATCGACAGTTTCTCCTCTTTCCTTCAGTCCCGCGATGCCATCCTCCGGGAAACGCAACTGCAAACGCTGGCCCTTGGGTCCGACGTGCAGTTCGAGGTAACCGCTCTGATCCGGGAAATCGATAAAATACTCCAGAGTGTCGCCAAACTTGTAGAGGTACGCGTTCCAAGGATCCGCCGGGTTGCCGATGGAGACATCCTCCATTTCCCCGTAAATAAGCAAGGCATCCCCATCGCGGAAAAACCGTACCGTGGCCGGGGCAAAGGTGGGTGCCCTTTCCTCCAGCCAGTACTGTTGCAGTTCCCACTGCGGAGCCTTGTCGAAGGCTGCGTTCGCTTTTAGTTCAGTAATCGTCAGGTCATTCATGGAATCAGTGGCGGAAAGTTCAGGACCACCCCGGTGCGCCATGCCGAGGAATCCACTTACACAGACGACAGCAACAGATATTAAACTCATGGCGTTGACTATCCGAATGCCAACCTGAGATTCAACTTAAATCGGTATCGCTGAAGCCAAAAAGGAATGCGCCGTGATCTTATTCCCCGCAGTTGAACCACTGATCAACACTGATAGACACTGATGTAAAACGAATTAGAATTATGTGTCGATTCGCCTGTTGGGTGAATACCGCTAAACTTTTAAGTTTCTGGTTATCAGTGTTCATTTGTGTCCATCAGTGGTTGAATAGCTGTTTTTAGCGTGATCGCAGAAGCCTCGGCGAAGCGGGTTTCTGCCGCTTGCGGATCGTTGTCAGTGAAGCGAAAACTGAACGGTTGTCGTGATCGTGGTCGTGATCGAAGGAGGGGCAGCCGATTACGATCACGACCACGACAACGAAATCCTCACCGTGCCTTGGGATAGCTGCCGAGCCACTTGACCAGGGGGCACCGGTTCTTCAGCTCCGTCACGGCATCCTGGATTTTTACATCTTCCCAATGGCCATCAAAATCAATGAAGAAAACATAATCCCAGGCCTTACGCCGGCTGGGACGGGATTCGATCTTGGTCAGGTTAATTCCACGGCTGCTGAAGGGGTGCAGGGCTTTTTCGAGGGCTCCGACTTCGTCGTTGATTGAGATCACCATGCTGGTGCGGTCAAGCCCGGATCCGGTTGGGGGCGCACTCTCGCGTCCAATGACCAGGAAGCGCGTCACATTGTCCATTTTGTCCTGAATAGCCCGGACCAGAATAGGGACATCGTATTGCTGTGCTGCGACCTCGGAGGCGATGGCAGCGATACCGGGTTCGTTGGCGGCCAGCTTCACGGCCTCGGCGGTGCTGGAACAATCAATTAGACGTGCTTTGGGCAAATGGCGTTGCAACCAGTCCCGGCATTGCAGAAGGGCTTGGTCTTTGGAGTGGATTTCCCGGATCTCTTCCATCGGAGTCCGGGTGATCAGGCAATGCTCAATAGGAAGGTAAATCTGGGCGACGATTTTGAGGTCGGTTTCTGCCAGCATGTCCAGCGAATGCAGGACGGCACCACCCGTGGAGTTTTCGATCGGGATCACCCCGTAATCGGCTTCCCTGCGGTTCACCGAGGTAAACACGTCAGGGATGGTGGGCATCGCCCGGTAGTCGAGACTGCTTCCGAAATTCTTCATTGCCGCCTGATGCGTGTAGGTCGCCTCCGGCCCGAGATAGGCGATAACGAGGGCTTTCTCCAATGCGATCGAAGCCGAAATAATTTCGCGGTAAATCCGGCGTATCGTTTCTTCGGCCAAGGGCCCCTCATTCAGCTCGACCAGCTTTCGCATGACCTGTTCTTCCCGGCTAGGGACATAAATAGGGGCTCCGTTTTGCTTCTTGATTTGCCCGACTTCGCCAGCCAGGCGGACCCTTTCATTAAGCAGGCCGATGATCTGCCGGTCCACCGAATCAATTTTCTCCCTGACTATATTCAGATCCATAATACTCATTGGTCGGTTTGTTCCCGTCCTGACACCAGAACCGCTTCTGTCTGTTCGCTGCTGCTATTGCCATCCTGAGAAGGAAGGCCCATATCCTCGTCGGAAAGCTCATTTTCATCCTGTGTGGCCCTCCGGATCCATTCGGAAATCTGGGAAGACGACAGCACATCGGAAGCGGGTAATTCCTCAATAGTCCGGATGCCGACGAACTCGAGGAATTTTTCGGTGGTACCGTACTGGATGGGGCGGCCCGGCAGATCCGCCCGCCCGATTACCTGAACAAGCTCCAGTTCCATCAGTTTGCTCATGGCACTGTCGATGGATACCCCGCGGATGGCCTCCATTTCCGCCCGGGTCACGGGTTGCCGGTAAGCAACAATAGCCAAGGTTTCCATGGCTGCCTGGCTGAGCCGGACCGGTTTGGATTCGTTTCTAAACAGGCGCACCCACTCCGCGTACTCCGGAGCTGTGGTCAGGCGGTAGCCGGCAGGTCCCTGCACCAGCCGGTACACTTCCTGGCAATCCACCAGATCATGGGCGATTTCGTCCATGGCATCACGGATCTGAGTTGCGGTAAGCAATGAAGGAACCTGCTCGAAAATGCCTTCCAGTACCTCCTGGTCCAGATTGGGCTCCCCCTCCCCCGGCTCCTCGACCGAAGCGTCCGCCTGCTGGTGGTAGCGCGTGATCACCGCCTGAATATCGCGGATTGAGAGGGGCTCCGAGGTTGAAAACAAAAGCGTTTTCAGGATTTTCTTTAAATTAAACTGCATGTGATCGGTGAATGCGAAAGGCCGGACGCTCTTTTGAGTGAAATATTTTTGACTGGAATCAAGGTCTGTAAGGATTCACGAAAAAGAGGTTGTGAAGTTGCGGGGAAGGGTTTCAAAATGACCCTTTTAACGCAAGCAAATCCTTTCTCATCAATAATACCATGAAGGACTCATCCACACGTTCCTATTCTTCCCTTGTCGTTGACGGCGATGATCGCGCCCCCAACCGTTCCATGCTGCGGGCCGTCGGCTTCGACGACCCCGATTTCCAGAAGCCGCAGGTCGGTATCGCTTCCACCTGGAGCGACCTGACCCCCTGCAATATGCACATTGACGAGTTGGCCAAGGTGGCTCGGACCGGCATTGAGGCCGCCGGGGGCAAGCCGGTTTCCTTTGGTACCATCACGATCGCCGACGGCATCAGCATGGGTACGCTGGGGATGCGCTATTCCCTGGTTTCACGGGATGTTATCGCCGATTCAATCGAAACCGTCGTTGCCGGGCAAGGATTTGACGGTTTGGTTGCCTTCGGTGGCTGCGACAAAAACATGCCGGGCTGCCTGATCGCCATGGCCCGCCTGGACCGTCCTTCCGTTTTCGTTTACGGGGGCACTATCCTGCCGGGATTTGCGCCGGGACACGAGGACAAGCCGCTGGACATTGTTTCCGTCTTCGAGGCTGTCGGGGCGAAAGCAGCCGGCAAGTTGGACGACAAGGAATTCAAGGAAATCGAAAAGTGTGCCATCCCGGGGCCGGGTTCCTGTGGCGGGATGTACACCGCGAACACCATGGCCTCCGCCATTGAAGCCTTGGGTATGAGCCTGCCAAACAGCTCCCAGCAACTCGCCATCTCCAAGGATAAGCGCCGGGACAGCGAAGAAGCCGGGGCTGCGGTCCTGCATTTGATCAAACAGGGGATCCGTCCTTCTGACATCATGACCCGCAAGGCCTTTGAAAATGCCATTACGGTTGTTATTGCGCTGGGAGGCTCCACCAATGCCGTCCTGCACCTGCTCGCCATCGCCCACAGTATGCAGGTCCCCCTCCATATCGATGACTTTACCACCATCGGAGTAAAAGTCCCCGTCCTCGGCGACCTCAAGCCCAGTGGCAAGTACAACATGAGCCATCTGGTCCGAATCGGCGGCCTCCCTCCCTTGATGAAAATACTGCTGGAGGCCGGGTTGCTCCATGGCGACTGCATCACGGTCACCGGCAAGACGCTGGCGGAAAACTTGAAGGACGTACAGCCCTACCCGGCGGATCAGGACATCATCCGTCCTCTCAGTAATCCGATCAAAAAGGACAGCCACCTCCGCATCCTTTATGGCAATCTCGCCCCCGAGGGCTCCGTCGCCAAAATTTCCGGCAAAGAGGGCTTATGCTTCTCCGGCCAGGCCATTGTTTTTGAATCCGAGGAAGACTGCCTCCAGGGCATTCTTTCCGGGAAGGTCCGGAGCGGTCATGTCATTGTCGTCCGCAACGAAGGTCCGGTCGGCGGACCCGGTATGCGCGAAATGCTGGCTCCGACCAGTGCTGTTATGGGCAAGGGTCTCGGCAAGGAGGTCGCTTTGATCACCGATGGCCGCTTCTCCGGGGGCAGCCACGGTTTTGTCGTCGGCCACATCACTCCGGAAGCCGCAGTCGGCGGACCCATCGCCATCCTCAAGGATGGAGATCCGATCACCATCGATGCCGACAAGAATGAAATCAATCTGGACCTCCCGGAAGAAGATATTCGCCAGCGTCTGGCCGGGTGGAAAGCCCCGGCTCCGAAAGAACAGCGCGGGGTGCTTGCAAAATACGCCAAGCTGGTTTCCTCTGCCAGCCTGGGAGCCGTAACTGATCTCGATCTGTAAGCGGCGAGATCGGCTCTTTCCCTCCGTGGGCATTTTGCGCACGGAGGGGTTTCCTGTTGAAATAAATAGAACCTATCCACTATGCAGCATTATTACTATCAGCAGCGTTTGCACTCTCTTTGGGAAAAAGCGGTTGACCTCTACAAGTCGGGCCAACGGGGCGCCGCATCCTACTTCAATGATGAAGAAAAGGACTGGCTCGCCGCCAACGGAATCACTCCACAGGAGATCTATGACTTTGCCGAGGATTTCACCAACTATAACGAACCGGACTTCCTGACTTTTGCATTGATCAGCGATATCCGCCGCAATTATTTCCTGCAGGAGATGGAGGGGCGTCCCACAGGGAAAACCGTTGACCCCGCCAACTACCCGGCCAAAGACCTGGAGGTGGACGGCATTGCCTGGTTGCCCCGTCTGATTCAGAAGGCCAAGGCGAAATTGCGGGGGGAACTGGACAGTAATACGATGTACGGTTGCTCGGGGGATAGGAATTTTTTCCGAACTCACGACATCCACCCCTCCGAATTTCTTTTCTTTGTCTCACGTCACATGAATGATGATCAAGCCATTGTGAATTGGGTAAAACCCCGGCGACATCCATAACATTAACTTGCTTCACCTGATTATGCACTTTTCCAAATACCACGCCCTCGGGAATGACTATCTGGTCCTTGATCCGAAAAACGCACCGGAACTCTACACCCCGGAAGAAATCGAACGAATCTGCCACCGGAATTTCGGTTTAGGCTCCGATGGCATACTCTATGGCCCCCTGCCCAGCGATAAAGCGGACTTTGGATTGCAGATCTGGAACCCAGACGGATCCGAAGCGGAAAAGAGTGGTAACGGACTCCGTATTTTCGCCCGTTATCTTTTCGACCATCAAAAGGTTGGCGAACAGCCTTTTACCGTGGAGACCCTGGGCGGTGTGGTAAGCTGTGAAATCCGCGAAGGCGGTCGCTCTATTGCCGTCGAAATGGGAGCCGTGAGTTTTCACAGCAAAGATATTCCGGTGAATCTGGAGGGGGCTCCCCGCGAGGTTCTGAATGAAACACTGACGATCAATGGTAAGGAGTACTGTTATTACAGCGCAACCGTAGGCAACCCCCACGTGGTAGTTCCGGTAGAGAATCCGACCCGTGAACTAGCCTGTGAACTGGGACCGGTGATCGAGAACATGACCAGCCTCTTCCCCCGTCGCACGAATGTGCAGTTTCTGAAGGTCATCGACCGCAATCATATCCAGATCGAGATATGGGAACGCGGGGCCGGCTATACCCTCGCCTCCGGCAGCAGCAGCAGCGCCGCCGCTGCGGTAGCCCGTAAAATGGGATCCTGTGATGATTCTATTTTGGTACATTGCCCCGGCGGTGATATTCAAATTGATCTGGATAACGACTATCGGATTACGATGACCGGTCCCACCACTCATGTGGGCGAGTTCTCCATGGATCCGGAAGTACCACGTCAGGGATAAGGCGGGACTTACCTTTAAAGCTACGTGAGGTCACGAAGTTTAATGCCGTTCACTCGTGTCGGCATCGACGTCGTACACGCCTTCGTGTTTGATATGCATGTCATCGCCGGGTTCGACATGAACCAGAACATCCAGAACCTCAGGGTGTTTGGTGAGGATGCTGTCCTTGACCTGCCGGGCAATGGCATGTCCCTCCGCCACTGAGAGCTGGGGATTCACCTGCAAATGCAGATCAACCGTCATCATATCCCCGATACGGCGCACGCGGAACTGATGGTAGGCCATCGTACCTGGTACCGGGAGAACATGCTCCCGGAGATCATTGACAATGACTTCGTCCGGTGCCGCATCCAACAGGTCATTGCAGGCACGCAGAAACATCTTGGCGGCTTCGGTTCCCAACCATATCCCCAGTAACAAACCCACTGCCTTGTCGAGAAAGTACCAGTGTTCTCCACCCAGAAGGACGGCCACCAGAGCCACCAGCACCAGGAGGGAAGAAATACTGTCAGTCCGGTGGTGCCAAGCATTGATCATGACCAGCTCCGAACGTTCGGCTCTGGCAATCGTCCGGGTACGCTGAAAAAGCCACTCCTTGATGATAAGAGAGGCGATGGCCACGAGGACTGCAGGCCAACCGGGGTTAACCGGTGTGGGATTCAACAGGCCCAAAGTTGAACCATAAACAAGTCCAAGGCAGAATAACAACAGGACCCCGGAGATAAATAGACTGGCCAGACTGGAAAACTTGTGGTGGCCATAGGGATGGTTTTCGTCCAGGGGTTTTGCCGCAAATTTAAGCCCCAGGATGGCGGCGACATCCGTTGAAAGGTCCACCAGCGAATGCAGACCGTCTGCCAGCAGTGCCTTTGAGTTCACCCACCAGCCCACCAGGCACTTCAGGATACCAAGAACAATATTCAGCCAAAGGCTGATCCAGGTAATACGCAGACTGGCAGGTTTGTCGCTCATCGGAGGCTTCAGTCAGACAACCGATTCAGCAAAAGTCGATACCGGATTGCTCTGCATCGCTTCTGGACTTCAGCGTCAGGAACGCTTAGGGTTTCCAACATCAGCAAAAGCTGCCATGCATATCATTTCCCGCAAAAAAAAATCCTATCCCCTTACCCCGGACTTTCGCGCTTATCTGGCGAATTTTCGCCGGGCCACCCGCCTGCCTGTTCACTACAAGGACCTGCTCGGTTGGGCTGAAGCGATTCCGCTAACCGACAAGCATGGGAACGATACGTTGTGGGAAACCCTCATTTTTGAACCTATCAGGTTCCGGGAAATCAATGCCGCGCTGACCCGCATCTACGCCATGCTCAAGGCCGGGGGCAACCTTTCGGTCATGGAGCACCTGCGTACTGATCGGATCGATTTCTGCGCCTTTGGAAACTCCTATCCCTTCCGCGTCAGAATCGTGAACCAGTACAATGACAACTACGATTATTTCTACGTCAAAAAAGCGGACGCCTCCCGGATCTACGGTCTGGAACTGGAGGAATTGCTTTCACCCAGCAGTATCAATTTTCTGGTCGATGAGAATACTCTGATAGAAGAGCACATCATCGGGATCCCGGGCGATGATTTCATCCACAATCACTTCAAGCGACCCGACTTGAACAAGGTACGCGTGGCCAAAGAGTTCATTAAATTCAACGAACGCTGTTTTGTCCGCTTGCTGGGGGACATGCGTTCTTATAATTATGTCGTACGGGTAACGCCGGATTTCGAGGACGAGCAGTACCGGGTGAGGCCGATTGACTTCGACCAGCAGTCCCATGAAGGCAGGCGAACCAATTACCTGCCGCAGTTTTTCAAGGACAATTATCCGGTGGTCGAACTCTGTACCGGTGTGCTTAATTACGAAACCATGGTTCAATACCAGAATGAGGAACGCTCATTCATGGCCCGGCGGGCCAATATGGCTCCGGACCGTTACCAGAGCCTGAAACACTGCATGTGCGAAGACGAACTTTCAGAGCCCGAAAAAATAGAACGGTTGCGCGGGGAACTGGCGGACTACCATGAAAATCCTGCCTTTCTCAAATGCCATTCCATGGGAGAGATCGTATTTGCCCATATTGAGTTCCTGATCGATAACGCCGCCCTCGATCACTAACTTACTGGAAAGTGCCATTCGGGCTAACCCGAATGGCACTTGGTTAGTTTGAAGGGAGAGCTGGAGTTCCGGATTTATCCGGTCTCCTTACCTGCTTGAAGACCGTCCCGTAGACACGGGGGGGCACCAATTGATGGATTCGCGATAAATCAAGCGGTTTATTTTTGCTTCAACCGTTTCCGTTCGTTTTTCCAGGCTCTGAATTGGCGGAAGGGCATACCGAGAAAAACCTTGCGGAACAAACTCAGCCGTTCGCCAAACGGGCGCGAAGGAAGCGGCTTGTCTGCAGGAACATACCAGTTGTTCAGGAGTGTCCGCCGGTAAAGACGATACCCCTGCCCCACGAGATGGCGGTGTTTCCCCAGGTGGGTCAACTTGTCTTCCACCAGTAACAATTGCGGTTTCCAACGGTTCAGGGTGAAGCCCTTCAGCACCTCCAACTCCGTACCTTCGACATCAATGGAAACAAAATCAACCGGCCCGTCACAGCCGCATTCTTCGAGCAGGGCATCGAGGGTTTCGAAACGAACGGTCTCCTCTTTCAGGTACTCGACAAACTTGTCGTCCACATTCTTTTCTGTCGTGGCAAAGCCGTGCTCGTCCGGAATATAGAGCGTTCCCGTACCGGTTTTACCGGGGGCAGTGCAGGCGGCGTGAAACACTTTCGATCCCGGACGTTCCTGACACAGTCGCTCATAAAAATCTGACATCGGTTCGACCAGCAGTCCATTCCACCCGCGTTCCTCCAAATGCCAAGTCTGTGACCCCCCTTTCGGATCATTTGCTCCGACTTCAATAAAGAAGCCCTTGGGGGCATCTCCGAAATAGCTGCGGATGGCTTTTTTCTCTTCGTCGTCAGTCATGACACCTCAATCATCCAAATCGTATAGCATTGCGACGTTTTTTTGCGGTGATCATTTGGAACCACGTTGACGGTAAGGGTGCCGACTCCCCCTTGAAACACTCTGCCGGGCACTGTGCTTTCCAGCGGCAGGCAGTCCTTTAAGAGCCATGCGATGGAGATCCTGATTGAATGAAAGCAGGGTTTCAAAAACAGCAGGCATCGCTGACTCCACACTGAATTTAAGGGCTTTCCCGCTGACCACAAAATCCAGACTGATCTCGGCGGCATGGAGGAAAAGGCGCTGCGTGTGCAGTGCCTTACCCAGCAAACGGTTCAGGGTGAAATCACCGTAAGTACGGTCTCCGACGATGGGTAGCCCCTGTTTCGTACATTGATAACGCAGCTGGTGCGTCCGGCCTGTTTGGGGAAAGAGTTTAAGCAAAGTCAGCCCCAGGCGGTTGGCATCAGGCTTGACCATATGAAAGCGTGTTTTCGCCATGGTCTTCCGGTTGGAGGTTGCCCTTACCCCTCCGCTGCCATGCTTGCGCTTGCTGATCCAATCCGTCCAGATACCTGTACGCCCCACCGGGTTTCCCCGCACCACCGCATAATACATTTTAGTCACACGCTGCTGCGCAAACTCGCGCCTGACTGCTTCGGCCACCTGACTGTTCAAGGCACACAGGATCACCCCTGAGGTTCCGGAGTCCAGACGGTTGAGCAAAAGCACCGGCTCACGGAAGCTATCTCCTCCTTCGTAACTTTCCTTTTCAAAGTCGTAGCGGGTGGTGAGCAGTGCCCTCGTATCGGCACTGCCGGTTTTATTGGGATGGGAAAGGATACCCTCCGGTTTTTCCAGGGCAACCAGTCCGCAGGGATGGTGACCAATCACCCGCACCCCTTCGCCCAATGGCAGATTTGTTTCCAGTTCAGAAAAATCCATAATGCTTTAGCCTGGAATATTCACGAAGCCCAGAAGCGATGAAGCGCACGGCGCGCCCCGAATCCGCGCGAGAGTGCACTCAAGTGCATGACCAAGCGGATTATAGGGGCGCAACACAGCGATTCGCGCTTGTGGGCGAGAAGATTGTGCGAAATTGAAAGGTGAGTAAAGTTTCATTACGATCTAATCCATAAATGATTTATAACAAATAATTTAAATTACTTTTTGCACAATCCGGTGAATTTTTCAGGTTAGCGATAATTAAACGTGATGCGCACATCCTGCGCCTCTCCCAAAGTTTGCACCATGTCACGCGTCCATTTCCCAAAAGGAGCCCGGGACAGGATGGCATCCTGAACCAACAAGGTGGCCGGACGGCCCGAGCTGGTGTGCAGGACTTTTAACCCGCTGACATGGCCGTCGCTGTTCAGGGTGAACTCCACAACCACATAGGTTCCCATCTCTCCGGAAAGGTACAGACTCTGGTTTCCGAGCAGATACCACTGAGCGGAAATCGCTTCCAACATACGTTGGGTGTAACCGCCGAACTCACTGAATCGCGCATCGATGGCAACGAGCCCCATGGTGCTGGCGGAACCGGGGTTTTTCATCACCGGTCCCGGCGGCGTCTTAAAATTCAAGCGTGGCCGCGGCTGGGGTGTGGGTTGGCCGCTTGCACTGGCTACAGTTTGCACCTGTTCTTCCAACTGCACCTCCACCCGGTCCGTCGGCTGGAAGCGCTGAGTCCTGTCCTCCGGGGTCTCCACTGCCACGGGACTGTCCCCTGCCCGTTCAATACTCGCCACGCCCTCTTCCGTCTCCGGAACCTGCTCTACCCGGTCCAGCGGAGCCTGACTGGCCTCCTGCCGTACGGGCTCGTTGATGACCACTTCCTCCGGAGCACTTTCGGCGGCGGTCTGATAGTCCGGTTGGCGGGTGGGCCGGAGGGATTCACTTGGAGGAAGGATCATCCCTTCAGGAGTATAGGGTTCCTCCTCCGTGATCACATCTCCCTCGACAATTTTCTGGGACTCTGGCGACTCCCCATCGGTGGCTGGCAGGTTGTCCGGGGTGGCCTCCGCCACCTCATCGGCTGCCACCTGATCCATGGCTGCAAAATGATGGGTGTCCGGCGGTGTTTCCGGCGGGGCCACTTCCGGGTTGGTTTCCACAAAGCGTGGAGGCTCTTCCTCCACGTAAGGTTCCAATACAATTTCAACCGGGGGGTTGCTGACCGGATCAGGCAGGTTGCTGAATTCGATCCGGTCCCAGGGCACCGCGAAAAAAAGCAACCCGTGGACGACAAGCGTGGCGAGCAAGGCCGTGGAAAGCGAAAGGCTCCGGTCCCTGCCCTCATCCGGGCTATCCACCCACACAGGCCAAGCCGACCGCCGGATGTTGCGGGCAGCTTTTGTCCCTTTCACTGGTGCTTCAGTCGGCATGATTCACGGCATGAGGGCTTCGATTTCCTGAACCGGGAGGCCCATGACATTATCCACCGAGCCTTCCACTTTTTCGATAATCATTTCCCTCCCTTTCTGTATCCCGTAAGCACCCGCCTTGTCCAGCGGGTTCACCAGCGAACAATAGCGGCGAATCGTTTCTTCGGAAAGCTGGCGAAAGGTCACCCGGCTGGTGAAAACCTCTGCCCGGCAATAAGGAGGTGTTTCCCGGCGCAGGCAGACCCCGGTATAAACGGTGTGGGTGCGCCCCGACAAACGCCGGAGCATGGAATAGGCCTCCTCCATATCCCCCGGTTTGTTCAAAACCTTGTCATCCAGTGCCACCGTGGTGTCGGCCCCAAGCACCAGCCTTCCCGGGTAGCGGGCCGCAACTTCGCAGGCTTTCAACTCCGCATTGTGCAAGACCATGTGCCGTGGGCAACTGCTCTCATCTTCATGCTCGACGACTTGGGCCGGAATAACCTCACAGTCAAAACCGGCCCGCTTAAGTAATTCAAGGCGGCGCGGGGAGGCCGAGGCCAGAATAAGCGGCAAGCTCGGACCATCATGGGAATCACGGTCCGCAGTGAGGGCCTCGGTGCTGGTGGTTGAAGAGGGTGTCATGGTGATTGTTTGCCAAAGCTGGCTGATTTATGCCAACAGTTTTGCCTCATATAGCAATACCATTGCTCCAGACGGACGGTCTGGCAGACCTTTTTTCGTGCCTGGAAAATAATGACGGTCGAAAGGCTTGCCATAAGGCACATTTAACGGTGCTATACAGCGCAAAGATATCAAAATATGGTCGTACAACCCAAAATCCGAGGCTATGTCTGCATCACCGCCCACCCTGAAGGCTGTGCAGCGAATATTAACGAACAAATTGACTTTGTCAAAAAGCAGCCCCGGCTGAACAAGGGTCCCCGCAAGGTGTTGATCATCGGAGCCTCCACAGGTTACGGCCTGTCCACCCGGATCTTCACGGCCTTCGGCTTTGGAGCCTCCACCCTGGGTGTCTTTTTTGAGCGTCCCTCGGATCGCGGACGTTCCGCCTCCGCAGGCTGGTACAACTCCACCGCCTTTCACAAGGCCGCCCATGCCGAGGGTCTTTACGCCAAAAGCATCAATGGAGACGCTTTTTCTCCTGAAATCAGGCAGCAAACAATCGATTTGCTCAAAAAGGATCTCGGTCAGGTCGATATGGTCATTTACAGCCTGGCCGCCCCCCGCCGCACCGATCCGGTCACTGGGGAAACCTACAAATCCATGCTCAAACCAGTCGGTAAACCGTTCTGCAACAAGTCTGTCGATACCGACAAACATATTGTGGAAGAGGTCACCCTGGAACCGGCTACTGAAGAGGAAATTCACGATACCGTGAAAGTCATGGGCGGTGAGGATTGGGATTTGTGGATGGAGGCGCTGCGGGAAGCCGATGCCCTGACCCCGGATGCCCTGACTTTGGCCTACTCCTATATCGGCCCGGAGGTAACCTTCCCGATTTATCGCAACGGAACCATTGGCAAAGCCAAGGAGCACCTCGAAGCCACAGCCAAATCTCTTCAACAAAGGGGCTTCAACGCCTACGTCTCCGTCAACAAGGCAGTCGTGACCCAGGCCAGTTCCGCCATCCCGGTCGTCCCGCTCTATCTGGCCGCACTCATGAAACTGATGGCCGAAAAGAACATCGACGAGGGCTGCATCGAACAAATTAACCGCCTCTTTCACGAAAAGCTGAAGGACCCGCAAAATCCGGTCCTCGACAGCGAAGGCCGCATCCGCATCGACGACTGGGAAATGCGGGAAGACATCCAGCAGGCCGTGAAAGATGTCTGGCCAGCCATAGCCACCGAAACCCTTTACTCCCACACCGACTTCAAACGGTATCAGGAGGAGTTCCTCAAACTCTTCGGGTTCGGCATCAAAGGCATCGATTACACTAAGGAAGTTGAAATCGAAATCCCCCTCCCTTGAGCGGGAGGCTTCGCTAAGCCAGGATTTTCCACCGCCCGCGTCCCCTTTTCGTCATGCCTGAAGGAAATGCCGTCAAAGGAATGTTCGCGGGGATCGCCGGGCGTTACGATCTGGCCAACCACCTGCTCAGCGGGGGTGTCGATTTCCACTGGCGCAAACGGCTTGTCCGCATGGTCGCCGCCTGCCACCCACAGGTGGTCCTTGATCTCGCCACCGGCAGCGGGGATGTCGCCTTCGCCTTGCAAAAAGCCCTGCCCGCCGGAACCCGCATCACCGGCATGGACTTTTGCCAGCCTATGCTGGATCAGGCCGAAGAGAAAAAAAAGAAATCACCATCCCCCGATTCCATCCAGTTTGCCCTTGGCGACTGCATGGACCTGCCAGTCGAAACGAACTCTGTCGATGCCGTTACCATCGCCTTCGGTGTCCGCAATTTTGAAGACCGCCTGCGTGGACTCCGGGAAATCCACCGCGTGCTAAAACCGGGAGGCTCTCTTTTCGTGCTGGAATTCTCCCAGCCCGCCAAGGCCTTCAAGCCGTTTTACTACTTTTATCTCAAGGCCATCCTCCCACTCCTCGCCGGTATCACCACCGGACGCAAAGATGCCTACCACTATCTCGCGGATTCCATCGAGGGTTTCCCCGATAAGCCCACCCTCTGCCGCCAGTTGGAAGAAGCCGGCTTTGCCCAAGTCCATGCCACCGGACTAACCTTCAGCATCGTCGCCATTCACCACGCCGAAAAACAGGGGCAGTAGAGTATTTGAGATTTCAAACCCGGGATTTGAACCCCAAAGGTGCTGGCAGACTATTGCTATTAATAATGAAAATAATTCTCAAATCGCTTGATTTTGGAATGATTCCAATTACCGTTTAGAACTTCCTTAAGTTTTTTACCGAACCGATGGCCATCAAACTTGATAGCAAATACAAGCAGATTCTGGAGGACACCCTTGCCTCCAGCGGGCTGCGTGCGACCCGCCAGCGGGAGCATGTACTTGCGGTCTTACTGGCACAACGGGACCATCCGACGGCGGATGAGGTTTACGCACGCGCCAAGCTGGATCTCCCAACCATTTCACTGGCAACAGTTTACAATTGCCTTGAAACATTGGTGAACTGTAATTTGGTCAAACGTCTGAACTACGAACGCGAACCGAGCCGTTTTTGTCCCAATGACGGGGATCACGCCCACTTCATGGACGAGCGGAACGGGCGGGTGTACGATATCTCGGTTCCGGAGTCGCTCAACGAATCGCTGAAAGAGATCCTTCCGGCCGGATTCGAGGCAAAAAAGGTCAAATTGAGTTTCATTGGTTACGCGCCGAACATTGCTCCCGAAGAACTGCCTCCGACCCATAAACGGGAATTTTCCACAACTAACTCATCCACCCTTTATTAAACATATCATGGCAACACTAGACATCAGAAACCTGAACGTCAGCATCGACGACAAACGCATCCTCAAGGATTTCTCCCTGACGGTTCCCACGGGCGAAGTCCACGCCATCATGGGCCCCAACGGGACGGGCAAAAGCACCTTGGCCAAGGCCCTCGCGGGTCATGAGGATTATACCATCGACTCCGGTGAGGCCATCATTGATGGCACCAACATCGTAGGTCTGGAGCCGGACGAAATTTCGAAGGCCGGGCTCTTTCTCGCGTTCCAGTACCCGAGTGAGATTCCGGGCGTCTCCATCGCCAATTTCATCCGGGCTGCTTTGACCTCACGTCTGGAGGATGGTCAGGATTTTTCCGCCACCGCCTATTACAAGCAGCTCTATGAAAAAATGGACCTGCTGAAGATCGACCGCAAGTTCACCTCGCGCTCCGTCAATGACGGTTTTTCCGGCGGCGAAAAGAAACGCTGTGAAATCCTGCAAATGATGATGCTCAATCCGTCCTTTGCCATCATGGACGAAACCGATTCCGGCCTGGATATCGACGCCCTGAAGATTGTCGCTGAGGGCGTTAACCTGATGCGCAGCCCCGACCGTGGCTTCCTCATCATCACTCACTATCAGCGCCTGCTTGACTACATCGTTCCCGATGTCGTCCACGTCATGTACGACGGCCGGATCGTGAAAACCGGGGACAAGGACCTCGCGCTGGAACTGGAAGAAAAAGGCTATGACTGGGTCAAGGACACCCTCGTCCCGGCTAACACCTAAGCCTCTTCCCAAACCTGAAAGGATATAAGTTATGAAAACGACCACCGCATCCGAACTGCATATTGATCGGGACAAGGGCAATTTCCACTACGACACCCAGTACAAGTACGATGCCGGGGTCGGCCTGAACGAAAAAACCATCGACTACATCGCCGACGTCAAAGGCGAGGATGACTGGATTCGTGAGTTCAGGAAAAAGGCGCTGGAAGTGTTTGAGTCCAAGCCCCTCCCCACCCACTGGGCAAGCTCCGACCTCAACAGCATCGACTTCTCCAAGGTCCGCTATTACCTCGCGGCCGGACAAAAGCCCAGCCGTACCTGGGATGAGGTACCCGACGACATCAAGGAAACCTTCGAACGGCTCGGCATTCCCGAGAACGAACGCAAGTTCCTCGCCGGTGTCGAAGCCCAGTTTGACAGTGAGGCGGCCTACTCCCGCATGAAGGACGAGCTCGCCAAGGAAGGCGTGATCTTTGTCGGCCCCACCGAGGGACTCAGGGACCACCCGGAGATTTTCCGCAAGTACTTCGGCAAAGTCATCCCGACCGGCGACAACAAGTTCTCCGCATTGAACAGTGCTGTCTTCTCGGGCGGAAGTTTCATCTACGTCCCCAAGGGGGTCAAGGTACGCCAGCCCCTGCAGGCCTACTTCCGGATCAACGCCGAAAACTTTGGTCAGTTCGAGCGCACCCTCATCATCGCCGATGAAGGCGCGGAGGTAACGTATATGGAGGGGTGTACCGCTCCGAAATTTGAAACAACCACCCTGCACTCCGCTGTGGTTGAACTGATCGCACTCAAAGGTGCGAAGATCCAGTACATCACCGTCCAGAACTGGTCGAACAATGTTTTCAACCTGGTGACCAAACGGGGAATGGCCGAGGAGGAAGCCGAGATCCGCTGGATCGACTGCAATATCGGCAGCCGCCTTACCATGAAGTATCCCGGAGTCATCCTGAAGGGGCGCAAGGCACGCGGGGAGGTTCTCTCCATCGCCCTCGCCAACGATGGCCAGCATCAGGATACCGGAGCCAAAATGATCCACCTGGCCGATGAAACATCGTCCAACATCATCGCCAAATCGATCAGTATCGGCAAAGGACGCAGTTCCTACCGGGGCCTGGTCCACATGCCCAAGCACCTCAAGAACTGCAAAAACAACACCGAGTGTGATGCCTTGCTGATCAATACGGAAAGCCGGACGGACACCTACCCTGCCATCACCGTGCGGGGTGACAACAACAGTGTCCAGCACGAGGCCAGTGTTTCCAAGGTTTCAGCCGAACAGATATTCTACATGCAACAACGGGGCCTTTCCGAGGGTGAAGCCATGAGCCTTGCCGTCAACGGTTTCGTCAATGACCTGGTACGCGAATTCCCCATGGAATACAGCGTGGAACTCAAACGACTCATCGACCTGGAAATGGAAGGATCCGTCGGCTGACCCTGCGGAGTCTGATTATCAGCCCAACTGAAAAAGCGGCTTCAAGCCGACCATTTTCTCAAATCCGATCAAACGATTATGACCACTTTGGCAACACCTCCTGAAACACAAACCACCTCCGGTGGCTTTACACCCGATGCGTTCAAGGCCGGCTCGGAGACCTGGAGTCAGGCTCCCTGGCTGCAAGGCATCAAGCACGAGGCATGGCAGTCCTTCCTCGAATTACCCATGCCCAGAAGAGTCGACGAAAAATGGCGCTTCTCCAGCATCAAGAAAGTCAGTTTGGAAAACTATGGACCTGCCGAGGAACCGGATGATTCCAGCAAGGCCCGCCTGCTGGAGGAGTCCAACCTCGTCAGCCAACCGGCCGGCAGTATGATCTTTGCCGGTAACCGCCTGCTGGAATTCACTCCGCTTTCGGACGATCTGCAAAAGAAGGGCGTCATCTGGATGCCCTTTTCCGAGGCCGTCGAAAAGCACGCCGATCTGGTGCAAAAGTATTTTCTGGCCGAGGAAAACAAGCTGGGCTCCGACAAGTTTCTGGCCCTGCACAATGCCTTCTTCCGCAACGGCGCCTTCCTCTATCTTCCGAAAAACGTGGTGATTGAGCAGCCCATCATCGCCTACTACTGGTCCTGTCAGGCCGGGGCCGCGATTTTCCCGCACACCTTGATCATCGCGGAGGAAAACAGCAAAGTTGACTTCGTCGATTACTACGGATCCCTCTCCGAAGTGGAAAACGGTTCGGCGCTTTCCATTGCCGCCGGAACCATCCATGCCCGGGCCGGGGCCAATGTTTTCCGCAAAATGGTGCAGAACTATTCCCAGACCATGGAGTCCTTCCAGCTTGAAGCCATCGTCGCGGATCGTGACAGCTCGGTGCAGACGCTCGCCGTGAATCTGGGAAGCCAGTATGCCCGTTTCGAGAACCAGGTACGGATAGCCGGGGCCGGGGCCAATGTACGCATGTACTCACTCACTGTCGCCAATCACGATCAGGAGTTCGACCAGCGGACCTTGCAAACCCACGCCGCCCCTCACGCCTTCAGTGATCTGCTCTACAAAAATGCATTGAGCGACGAGGCCCGGACCATCTTCTCCGGTATGATCATGGTGGACCCGGAAGGTCAACAAACCGATGCCTACCAGACCAACCGCAACCTCCTGCTCGACACCCGCGCCGAAGCCAATTCACTGCCCGGCCTCGAAATCCTGGCCGATGATGTGAAATGCTCCCACGGGGCCACCACCGGACAGGTCGATGCCGAACAGCTCTATTACCTGCAAAGCCGCGGCATACCTAAAAAGAAAGCCCAGGAGTTGCTCGTCTTCGGGTTCTTCGAAGAGATCATTGACAAGATCTCCAGCGAGGAGCTGGCGGAAAATGTCCGTCAACTGGTTCAGGGCAAATTCAATCAAACCAACGTCTAAGCGTTCATCTTTCATGGCCTCACAAAATCACCGCATCCTCTCCCGCGATGTTCCCGCCACCGTTATTCCGGCGGGTGACACCGTGAATCTTCCGGCCGGCACCCCGGTCGATATCACCCACCGCCTCGGCGGGAATTTCACCGTGGTCTGTGATTACGGCATGTTCCGTATCCTCGGTCAGGATGCCGATGCCATCGGGGAGGAAATCCCTGATACCGCTACCGCTGAAAAGAAGAACACGGAACCCCATGATGGTCCTCCAACGGAAGAAGCCATGTGGGATGCGCTCAAGACCGTCTTTGACCCGGAAATTCCGGTCAATATCGTGGACCTCGGCCTCGTCTATTCGCTTGAAGTCAAAGAGATGGAAGACTCCGGCTATGAGGTGCTCATGCAAATGACCCTCACCGCCCCCGGCTGCGGGATGGGACCCGCCATTGCTGAAGACGCGAAAAACCGCCTGGAAACCGTCTCCGGTGTTAGCCAAGCCCAGGTTGATATCGTCTGGGACCCACCCTGGAATCAGGAAATGATTTCCGAGGAAGGTAAAATGCAGCTCGGCCTGATCTGAGTGTTGAGGGGGGGGGATTGGCGTTTATACTCGCGCGCGTAAGCAATTGTTAAATTTATTTATCGCAATTATCATTATTTATTCTGATTATTTGTTGATGATTCGA
>CAZCJJ010000038.1:0-24544 GCA_964499045.1 uncultured Opitutales bacterium
TTATAAAAAACAACTTAAACCACTTTTCGCACAATCCGGTGAATTTTTCAGGCTAGCCTTTGCCAGGAAATTGTAGGTGCAAAGCACCTCTGATGATGTTTGCCCTCTCTTCTGAAACCTTGGCTTTTTCGGCAAACTCGGGCCAGCATCGGACGGCATCCTGCACTTCTGCCAAAATCGCCTTATGGCGTCCGCGCTTGAGGCCGACATTTCGGGCGCACTGTGTGAAGTCCTCCAGGGCGAAATCCTCGCGCTTGCCGTTCATGGTCATCTGGTGGGCATGCAGCCACTGGTTGCCGGGGCTGTTGCTATAGGTCATGTCATAAGCCGGTGCCAGAGACCACTCCCCGGCTTTGTTCATGATAAATGCGATATTTTTGACGTGATCGTCCTGATTGCGGGCTACGATATTGAAGACCATACGGCGGTATTGCTCTTCCAGAGCTTCCATGCTCAGGCCGAGATCACGTATGACGGAAAAGGCCTGCTCGTAGGAGTAGGCCCCGGGCAAGTTGTAGTCGAAGTGGGCCAGCGCCCCCAACGATTGCATGTGGAGTTTTTCACCGTTGGCCAGACGGTCGAAGCGCCGGGTCATAAAATGACGGCGACCATTTTCCTCCAGTAGCCGACACTCGGTCATCATGATACCTGCCGCCCGGGCCATCAGGAAGTAACCATACTCAATGGCCCCATAGCCTTCCGGATCCCGCATATCCTTGTCCACCTTTGCGTTGACCCCGTCGAACTTGAGCAGCCAGTACTCAAAGCCAGGATCGGACGGAACCTGCCCCGAGCGCACTTCATTGGTTTGAGGATTCCAGGCGATGATGGCCTTGGCCCGTGCGCCGCCTGCCGAGGTGCCGACCCGCAGTATATCCCGTAAGGCTTCCTCGCGGGTGTCTGGGCCGAGGTTGACCTCTAAGTCCTCGCGCCGTGCTAATACCTCTGCCGCCAATGCGGCCAGTTCTCCGATATCAATTTCAGAGGCTTTAGTTTGTCTCGGGCCGTGTGCTGGACGGTATTCCAAGGCTCCCATTCCCCGCTTGCCGATGTAGCAGAGACGCTCCAGGGCGTTAAAAGTCTCCGGCCGTCTTCCTTGCCGCACCAGCCAGGCGTCAATGAGCGCGTTGCCGAAGCGATCTGGGAGAGAATCCGCCAGCATACCAGGCAGCCCGTGGAAGGTGGCATCTGGAAGTTCCGCAAAGCGATAAATATGTGCATCCAGAGGCATTTTGAGAGGGGATACCTCGATGCCACTGCCCACGAATTCGGGGACATACTCGAAACTGGCCACCGGACTGTCATCTAATGCGGCCACACCAATACGACGTCCCCACAACCATACCTCAGTTACCATTGCCATTATTATTCAGCCCACTCCCATGGCTTGGCCGATTTGCCCGTTTCCTGACGGCGCGAGGCTCTTTTAGGTTTTTTGCCTTCGCGCTGAAGCAAGGCGAGCGGGCTTACCGTGGCCTCGGGCAGCAGTCGGTCGAGCAACTGCATTTGCCCCAAAGCGCGGCAGACGCGGATAAAACTCGACAACTGAGCGGCGGCGCTACCGTTTTCCAGCCGTTGCAAGGTGCGCAAGCCGACACCCGCTTGCTGCGCCAGCTCCTGCTGCGTCAGGTTCTGCATCAGGCGCAACTGGGCCAGGCGTCGGCCCAGCTCTTCCAAGACCGCCTGAGCATTCATGCTTTCATTCAGAGCCATAGAATGCGCCATATATGGCATTTTATTCCCGTTTTACAAGAATAAAACGCCTAAAATGGCTTTTTAATGAAATTATATAAAATGTCATAAGTGGCGTCTTATAGCCTATGATAGCCATTAAAACGTCAAATATGGCGTTTTTTAGGATGCAGGGGTTTGGGTGTTTAGCGGTTTCGGTGTTTCGGGTAAGCAGCTTGGCCGATCAACGGTCCGACCGTCCAACTGTTTAACCGTCAGCCTGAAATGCCTCACTAAAGTTTCAGGCTACTTCCCTTTGTGTCTTCGGGTCTTTGCGTGAGACTACTGCGTTGCCTCTCCGTTTCCCCGAATCCCCAAAAAGCTAAACCCCGACCTTTCTTTTGTGGTTTCTGAGCCTTCTGCGCTTAAGAAATCCAAGGCATGAGTGGGGTGGTGAACCACAAAAATCACAAAATAGTCTTCGTGGGTAGGCTGTACTCGACCCCTTCGGCTGTACTCCCTTCTGTGGTATTAAATGGTGCAACATTCATAGAAAAGGATTGATGACCCGGACGCCGTCGTAGTCCTGACCGTGGTTGAGGTCTTCGGTGTAGAGGGTGTGGCAGCCGAGGGTGCGGGCAGCGGCGAGGATGGTGGAATCCCAGTGGGAGAGTTGAAACTGGCGGCGGAGGATGATCGCCGACATTACCAACTCACGGGTGATTGGCAGGACGGGAACGTGTCCGCTGAGTTCGAGGGCCGCGTCGATCCCGCTTTCGGAAATGCCGAGGGCTTGCTTGTGCAGGGCATTGGCAATGAACTCCTGCAAGACCTGCGCGGACAGGGCGAAGTCGCTATCGAGGATTAAGCGCTTCGCCACGGCCTGTTTTTTCGCGTCGGCGGGTGCGGTCGAGCAGGCATAAAGGAGGACATTCGAGTCGAGAAAGACCTCAGCGGTCATGAATCTCCTCTCGTGTCAAAGGAACCATGGGCTCCGTGTTGGACGCCCGCATGGCTTTCAACAGGTGCTTGAAGGTCTTCCTCCGCTCGTTCTCCGCCTTCACGTTGTGACGATCTGAAGTGATGGTCTCCAAGCCTGTGACCACAAGTTCCCGCAAGGTCGTGCGCCGTTGGACCGCCACGATTTTGGCCCGATGCAGGAGTTCGTCAGGGAAATCAATGGTTGTTTTCATAGAAGCAATATTTACAGGAGTATGGGAGTATTGTCAATGGACTGCTTCGATTTGGGTAGGGGTTTTGGGGTTTAGCATTTTAGGTGTTTCGGGTAAGCAGCTTGGCGTTCAACAGTCCTACGGTCCCACAGTCCGACAGTTTCCCGTCTTTCCTAAACAACAAAAACGCAAAACACCTAAACCCCTACAGCCTAAATCCCTAAAAAACGAGAGACTCGTTTTTGAATAAGTGGTGGGTGGTTTTTTTTCTCACAAAGCCACGGGGGACACGGAGGCATTGGTAGTAGGTTTTTGGGGGTTTTGGCTGTAAAATCCAAATCGGGTCTCCAAATCGATCTTACCCGATTGGCCTTTTGAATCTTTCAAGTGACGACGAATGAACTCTGGGTCACGTCTCAGGTCAATGACAGCATAAATCGTTACTGTATCTTCCTCTAAGGTATAAAATATGCCGTATGGAAATACCCGTGATAAGCTTCGGTAAAACTGACGGTGAACAATCCGGTGCACTCCGCCCGAAACGCGAAGCTCTTCGATGTCAGCCCTTAAGCAAGACGTGAAATAATCGCCGAGACCTTGAGCCTGCTGCTCGTAAAACAAAAAACCATCATTTAACTCGGCCAGTGCGTCCGACGAAATCCTGATTTTCTTCATGGACGACCGATGCTGCCCTTCACCTTGTCCCAGTCCAGAAGTGCAGCCTCGCCTGATTCGATGCGTGCTGCCCGTTGGTCCAGAAGTTCAATGATTACTGCTGTTTCGGGGGTGTCGCCAATATCCTTTCGCATGTCCTCCCATAAGTTTCTCATTGTGAGAAACTTCTCTTCTTTCGTCATATTGGCGACTTCAGGTAACATACTGTCAGAATGGCATCTGGAGAAGATTAGTCAATCACATCGATTTGACACGCTCTTAGGGGTTTTGGGGTTTAGCGGTTTCGGTGTTTCGGGTAAGCAGCTTGGCCGATCAACGGTCCAACCGTCCAACTGTAAAACCATCAGCCTGAAATGCCTCACTAAAGTTTCAGCCTACTTCCCTTTGCGTCTTCGGGTCTTTGCGTGAGACTACTGCGTTGCCTCTCCGTTTTTCCCCGAATCCCCCAAAAGCTAAACCCCTATAGCCCCAAAAAGGGCCTCGCTAAGTTTCAGCCTGCGTTCCACTGCGTGAGCGGCCTCAGGTCGGGGGCCAGCGGAAGGAGCGGTCGTCGATGGCGTCCTGGTTGCCGAAGTTGGCATACAGGTGGTTGCAGACAGCGTGCATGAGTTCCCAGATATTGTCGCCCTCCATTGGGGTTGCGGGCTGGGGCTGGTCCGGATCGCGGTCCACAACCTGAAGTTTGTAGGGGGCGGGGAGGGTGTAGGGGCTGATCTTGGAGCGGTTGCTGACACCTTCCTGTACTTTTTCCGCAATCAACCGGTGTGCGGCGCGCGGGCTGAGCGAACAGGCATTTTGCAGCCCAAGGCTGGTCTTGACCGGAGCGAGGGCACAGCCGGGGATTTTGGCTTCCACTTCATCGCAGAGGAAGTTGTCGCCGGAGACCATCACCATCGGCACGCCATGATAACCGGCGAGCAGGGCAAACATGGTGGTTTCACTCAGTTGGTGTTTCTGGCCTTTCCCGTCGGTGAGACGCCACATACTGTGATTGCAGTTGCCTCCGACGGTGCCAGCCATCGGATGCTGGCCAATGGCAATGGAGATGTCGATGGATTTGTCCAGAAAGGGGGTCCAGCTCGGGCCGTGTGCTCCGCGTCCGTGAATGATACGGCAGGATTCCGGGAGATCCTCGAAGAGTATACTGTAGCCCGGCCCGTGGGCATCGTTGATGTAGATCGTGTCTGCCCCCTCTTTTTCAAGCGCATGGACCGCCGCGAGAATCTCATTGGTGAGCAGACGGTTCATCCGCTGGGTGTGCTGCCAGTTTGCAGTAGGAAAGGACTGGGTGTTGTGATAAAAGACCCAGCCGGCGACGCCTTCGATGTCAGTGTGGATGTATGCTTTCATTGGTGTTTTGCGGTTTTGCGGTTTTGGTGTTTCGGTGTTTTGCGGTTTTGAGGTTTAGGAATTTTGGGGTGAAGATCGAAATCGATTTCGATTTGGATTTTAATTATTATTCTGGAGTATTCGCGAAGGCTTTTATTCGAATTTTCTTTGCTTTGCGTCTTCGCGTCTTTGCGTGAGATTCAATGCATGTGTTTAGTTAAAATTGATTGAAGTCACGGTGTTGGCGTAGGAGTCGGGCTCCGTCTTTCATAGCTTTGAGGTACGGATCCTTGTAAAGTTGCTGATTTTTGAGCCATTCCAGTACCTTGTGGTCTCCTCTTTGTCCGGCTTCGTAAACACTGTCCAGGATGACATCCCAGACATGGTTTTTGACAAAGGTGCGGTTTGCGGTGTCGATGGTTTCTTCATGGAGCATCCGGCTTAGTGCTTCCAGGTGCTGCAGGCTTTCGAGGCGGGCCTCTCCTGTTTCCGGGCGTGGGACAAAGTCTTCTCCCAGTTGAAAGGGGATAATTTCGATTGCGCAGAGCTGGTCGCCGGAAAAGGTCAGTTTGGGAATGAAAGAGCGGGTGCTCCAGAGGGTCCCGGTATGCGGATTCATGCGGAAAATGAAATTCCCCAGACTGTAGAATATCGGGCAACCGTTGATCATTTCAGCGCCGTGCGGAACATGCGGATGATGACAGAATATGGCAGTTGCTCCGGCCTCCGCGGCCTGTCGGCACAGGCGGAAGAATTCGAGCCGGGGTACATCCGAGAATTCATAACCATCATGGAGAAACAGAATCACGACATCCGCTTTCTCTCTGGCTGCCAGGAGGTCTTCCAATAGAATGTCCGGTTCAAGTACATTGGCTCCCGGTCCGCCATCGACGGATGCAATAGCCTCATTCTGGGCATAGCCTCCCAAGGCAACTTTCACATCAAGAGCGTTACAGTAATGAAAGGCAGCCGCACTTTCAGGATCATTCCCGGCGCCGAAGTGGCGCAGATTCCGGGCGTCCAGTGCGTCCAAGGTTTCCGTGATCCCCTGCGGTCCGCAATCCTTGATGTGATTGTTGGCGAGGGTGAAGTGGGTAATCCCCATTTCCTTTGCCCGATCCAGTGCCGCAAGTGGGGTGCAGAGGGCGGGGCCGGAGGGAAACAGCGGAGCCTGAACCTTTCCGGAACCGGTTTTGACCGGGGCGACCGGAGCCTCCAGATTGGCAATCGTCAGGTCCGCCGCCAGCCATTTCCGGATGGAGCTGGAAGGATAGTTTGTTTGTTCAAACAAAGGGTGTGCTTCCTGGTTAATCCGGTAGTCTCCACATGCCGCCAAGGTCCAGGTATCGCCGGAGGCCGGTGAGACCCCGGCCCGGCCGCTACGGAACAAGCCCATCTCAATCAAGGCATTTTTCTCGTCGGGTGATGACATCTGTTTCTCAACTCCTGTTAATCTTGTTATAACAAAAAATGGATTACAGGAGTTTTCCTGTCAAGGAGTAAAAAGGGGGGATGAATCCGGGATTTGAGATATGCGGGTTAGCCTGAATGGACAGTCCACGCTCTCGAGCGCGGCTACTAGCCCTTCCAGTTTCTGCTTGAGTTCAGACAGCCTTATAACAAGCTTGTTATAATAAAAATTCTGACTCGGATGAAAAAGAAAACAGGAAAAAATGTTGCGGGGGCTTTGATGTCCCTGGATGTGAGGGACTGGACCTTGGTGGAGGATGGCCGTCCGCGGCATGCGGTTTTGACGGAATGTCTGCAGCGTATGATTGTACGCGGGGAATTTCCTCCCGGCACAAGGCTGCCGACGGAGGCGGTGCTGGGTGAGTCTTTCGGGGTCAGCCGGATAACGGTACGGCGTTCTTTGAAGGACTTGGCGGACCGGGGGCTGGTGGAAAGTACTCAAGGCAAAGGCAGTTTTGTCTCGGTTTCCGAAGTGTCCAGAGCGCTGAACTTTCTTTTTGTCCATTCGGATGAAAGTGATTCGAGCTATCCCTATACGGCATTGATTCTGGAGGGGATCCGGCAGTCGGGCCAATTCCGCTCGCCTAAGGTCCGGATTGAGATGATTGGGATGCCTGAGCCTGAGAGGCAATCGCCGGAGGACACGCACATTGAGGAGTTGGTGGACTATGGTCGTTCTGACGGGGTGATCGCTTTACCGAGAATGCGGGTGGAGGCGATGGAACGTTTGGTTAAGCGCGGGGTTCCGGTTGTCGCGGTGGGGGGAGGGCATTACATGGATTATCCCGGGGGGGTGATCTATGTCGGGTCGGATCCCGCTTTGACGATGAAGCTGGGTCTGCGCCGCATGGCGGAGCTGGGCCGGAAACGGGTCGGTGTGATTGCCGGGGATCCCCGCTATCAGTCTCAATTTTATACCATGGTGTGTGAAGCTGCGGATGCTTGCGGGCTGGAGATGTCTCCTCATCAATACGAGGCAACGGAATGGGGGGCAAACTTTGGAGAGCGGGCGGCGGAAAATCTGCTCGCCCGGTGTCCCGATCTTGATGGCATCTACGCCTCGGACGATTTGCTGGCCCTGGGAGCTTTGCATCATCTTTGGCGTGTGGGGATAGCCTGTCCGGAGCGCATAGCACTTATCGGTGTGGGCGATCTGCTGGGCGAACATTCGCACAGTGGACTGACCACGGTTGATGTCGGTCTGGTTGATCAGGGTAGAATGGCGGGTGAATCCATTCGTCGTATTCTGGAGGGCAGTCCTGTGGGGAACAAGGTGATGATCAAACCGAAGCTCGTTTTGCGGCAAACGGCATGAAGGGGGTTTCCTTTTCGTCGTCATAAGATTTTCTTTAGAAATGAGATTCGGTTTCACATAAACTTGCTAATGGGCAGGCCTTTCTGTTTCCTTTTGAGACTAGGTCTTATTTTCGATACTATGGCAAACGATTCAGTGAGTAGGGAGAGTGGCTTGCGCCCCTTGGGTGCCTTGGGTACCGGGGAGTGCGGGGTATTGGCGCGGGTGGATTTACCGGAAGCGGATTATGGCCGTTTGGCTCGCCTCGGCTTGTGTCTTGGGCGTCCTGTTTCGGTGATCCGCGAAGGGAGCCCGATGATTGTCGAAGTATTGAACAGCCGGATAGGTTTGAGTGGTCTTTTGGCCCGCCATATTTGGATGAGTCCGGAAATCTGATCGATGGTGAGTATTCTGTCCAAGCCCGATTCGGGGCATCGCCGGCGGCATGGAGTTGGAGGTCCCGTCCGGATTATTTTTGCCGGGAATCCGAACTGTGGAAAGACGACACTTTTCAATCGCTTGACAGGGTTGCGGGCGAAGACAGCGAACTACCCCGGTACCACGGTGGAGTTGCGCCGGGCGGTGCAATTTCTGTGTGGTGAGGAAGTGGAATTCATTGATTTGCCGGGTATGTATGGTTTGGCGGGTTTTACTCCCGAGGAGAAAATAGCCGCCGGATTCCTGGAGGAATGTACTGCGGAAGGCGAGGGGCGGTCGCTGGTCGTTCTGGTGGTGGATGCGACCCGTTTGAGCCGTAATCTTTATCTGGTGAGTCAGGTTCGCGAGAAAGTGCCCTCAATGGTTGTGGCTCTGAACATGACCGATCTGGCGGAGCGTGAAGGGACAAGCTTTGACATGGAGGCTCTGGAGAAAGAGATCGGGGCTCCGGTTATTCCACTATCCGCGAGGACGGGGATGGGGGTGGATCATTTACGGGCGGAGATCGAAGGCTGGCTGGAAGAAAATGCGGGCGTGCTTCGGCACTGTGCCCCCTGTTCTTTTGCTTCAGTATGTTGTGAAGGCTGCCCGCACCGGGCGCGTTATCAGTGGGCGGAGGAGGTGGATCGCCGTGTCTCCCGCCGTTCGGCGACGTGGGTGGCGGGCAAGTGGACAGGCCGGATCGACCGTTGGACAACTCATCCTTGGATTGGGTTGGGGTTGTTTGTGCTGGTAATGGCATTTCTCTTTCAGGCGCTCTTTCATTTGGCGGAGATCCCGATGGAGTGGATAGACGGTGGCTTTGGCTTTCTGCAGGGTTTAGCGGCGGATGTGCTGCCGAAAGGTTATTTCAGCAGTTTCGTGGTGGACGGGCTATTGACCGGACTGGGTGGCATGGTGATGTTTTTGCCGCAGATCTGCATTCTGTTTTTCCTGTTGTCTCTGCTTGAGGATACCGGCTATCTGGCTCGGGCGGCTTTTGTGGCAGACCGTTGGATGAGTCGGGTGGGATTGCCGGGCAAGGCCTTCCTGCCAATTCTGTCGGCTCATGCCTGCGCGATTCCGGCGGTGATGAGTACGCGTACGATTGAGGATCCGAAAGACAGGCTGGTGGCGAATCTGGTGATTCCGCTTTTCACCTGTTCGGCCCGGATACCGGTTTATGTGATGGTTACGGCGATGCTGTTTCCCCATTCGCCCCGGGCAGCCGGACTCGTTTTCACGGGAGCCTATTTTCTGGGTATTGTCGCCGCTTTTTTAACGGCCTTTATTCTCCGTGGGTCACTGATCAAGGGCCGACCTCAGCCACTGCTGATTGAGCTTCCCGGCTACAAATTTCCCAGTTTGCGTACAGCGCTGCTGACAATGGCGGACCGGGGCGGGCTTTTCCTGCGTCGGGCGGGTACTTTGATTGTCGCGATCGTTGCAGTCCTTTGGCTGTTGACACAAGTTCCGGTGCTGCCTGAAGAAACAGCCGGAGATTCCGGCATCGTTCCGGATGCGGATCAGGTGGAAGCGGGGCATGCCCAGCGACAGCTCGAGTATTCGGTTGTTGGGCGGGCGGGGCACTTTCTGGAGCCGGTGTTTGCCCCTTTGGGATTCGACTGGCGTATCACGGTGGGGGTCCTCACGTCCTTCGCCGCGCGGGAGGTGGTGGTCTCCACGCTTTCGGTTCTTTATGGACTGGGGGATGAGGGAGAGGATGAACCGGAATCCATCGCAGCGTTACTGCGCAGCCAGTTACCTCCGGCAGCAGGATTGAGTCTGCTGGTCTTCTTTGTTCTCGCGATGCAATGTCTCCCCACCCAGATCGTGGTGCGCCGGGAAACCGGACACTGGAAATGGCCCCTCCTGCAGTTGGCTTATATGTCCGCCTTGGCCTATACGGCAGCGTTCGTCACCTATCAAATGGCCTCACGTTTTTGGACGTAGTGTTCCCGGTCAGCCCGGCTATGGGGTCCTTGATTTTGGTGACTACATGAGCCTGGTCTTTCTCGACTCAGACCATTCAGGTTACAAAATAAAATCGCCATAAGGGGAAAAACCCCCTACATCAGCCTTTTGGGGTTCAAGGCGACAAAGGAAACCTGATTTACTTTTTCAAACCGTTTGTGCTATGCTTTATTTAACTATTCTGGGTGGGATCGGACTCATTTTGTTCGGCATTCGCTTTTTACGGAAGGGGCTTAACCGCCTGTTCGGGCAGCGTCTGCAACAAAGTCTGGAGCGCGCCACTCATCACCGGGGCAAGGCTTTTGCCACCGGTGTGATGGTGGCGGGGCTGGCTCCGTCCTCCACGGGAATTGCCACCATGGTGGTACAGATGATGAATGCCGCGAACCTGCCGGCCCGACAAATGCTCAGTATTGTTCTCGGGGCCAATGTCGGAATCACCGCTGCTGTCCAACTGGTTTCCCTGCAGTTGAGCAGCTATTTTGCCATTCTCCTTGTGCCTGGGGTGATTCTTTTTCAGTTCCTGAAACGCAACACCCTGCGTGGCATCGGTCAGTGTCTGCTGGCCATCGGTATCATTTTCCTTGGCATGGGGATTATCGGTCAAAGTGCGGCCCGTATTGATCCGGATGGTGATCTGGTCAAAGTGCTGCTGATTCTCGCCAACCACCCGCTTCTCCTGATCCTGCTCACGGCAGTACTGACCTTGCTGGTGCAAAGTACGACCGCCATCATCGGCTTGGCGATCGGAATGTCGGTGGGGCTGGCACAAGCTGGCAGCGACCCCATCCTGCTTCTGCAAATGGCTGTGCCCATGGTTGTGGGTGCGGATGTCGGGATTGCCTGCACCAATCTTATCGCCGGCTGGGGGTCGCTGGAAGGGCGGCGTCTCGGTCTTGCCAATCTTTTGCTGAAATCGCTGGTCGCCACGATCTGCTTTTTTGCCATGGCACCGCTGATTGAACTGGTGCAGGCCAGCCCGGGGGATCTCACCCGCCAAATTGCCAATCTCCACACTGCCTTCAATGTGGTCGTCGCGCTCATTGGCCTGCCGCTGATCATTCCCGTTTGTCGTCTGACCAGCAGCCTGATCGAGGCACCGGAGCCGACCAAGGATGGCATCATTCAATCCTTCCAACCCAAGAGCTTTCTCGACAATCAGGCACTCGCCACCCCCTGGATCGCCATTGTCAATGCCAACCGTGAAACCCTCCAGTTAGCCGATCTCGTCAAGTCCATGCTCGATGCTTTTCACCGGGCGGAGAAAACCCGCAACAGCCAACTCGCGCATCAAGTGCAACTGATGGATGATGAGGTGGATCGCATTTATCTGGATCTGAAACGCTACCTGAGTGAGATTGAGGTGGAGGACCTGTCAAAGCGTGATCGAGTACTGCATTTTGCCTTGCTCAGTTATTCCAACGAGCTGGAGGCGATAGGGGATCTGATTGACAAGCAGCTTTGCGATGCACTTTTGAAAAAGGCTCACGGTTCGCACGAGCTTGCCACGACCGACAAGGAGGCACTGGAAGGCGCCTGGAAACGGGTAATGGAGCGGATGGATCTGGCGATCACTTTGCTGGCCACGCACAATGGTGAGTTGGCGGAGAAACTGGTTTCCGGCAAGGCCTCCTTCAACACCTGGTGCCGCGACGCCCAGGCCCACCACTACCAGCGTATTCTCCACTCGAATCCGGCCAGCCTTGAGGCCAGCAGCTATTTTCTCGAAGTGCTCGGCGGCTACCGCCGCATCAGCAGCCACCTAAGTCAACTCGGCTACGCCCTGGACGAAACCCCGTCAGCTACGTAGCTGCGTTCGCCTGCCCTGAGCAAAGCCGAAGGGTCAGAACGTGGCTGGATTTGGCCCACCTTCTCACGATGGCCTCTACGTAGCTGCGTTCGTCAGAACGTGGCCGGGCGGTGTCAGCTTCTTCGATGGGTTTCCCGGATTGGCCCTTTCAGGAGGACTGTGAGTGCCCAATGGTTATCGCATGACTCTCAGATTATTTCGCCGATTGTTCTCCAAGCTTTGACAAAACAGTTTTTGTGCTGGAAGGACTCTTCGCCGCCGTAGATGACTACGGGATTTTGAGTAGAACCGGAGATCGATTCCCATTTTCGGATTGTTCGGCAGAAATCGGATTTGAACGTCATTCCGGATTTGATTTCAACAGGCGTCTGATCGATACCCTGATCCAGAAGTAAATCGATTTCATTGCCGTTTTGGTCCCGCCAAAAATAGAGGTTGTTCTCTTCTCCCCGATTAAACCTCGCTTTCAGGATTTCGCTAATGACAAAGCTTTCGAAGATGGGTCCCCGCATCGGGTGCAGGTTGAGTTGGTTCGTATCTTTGATGGACAACAACCAGCATAATAATCCTGTGTCATAGAAGTAAAGTTTAGGGGTTTTCACGAGGCGCTTGGAGAAGTTCGTGTGATAGGGCCTGAGCAGGAAAAGAATGCAGCTGGTTTCCAGAATAGAAATCCAGGACTTAATCGTATTGTGAGAGACCCCTGCCTGTTCGCTGATCTCGGAAAAATTGACCAACTGTCCTGTTCTTGCCGCGCAAAGTCGGATAAATCTTTGAAAGGTGCCCAAGTCGCTTACATTGAGGATACTCCGAACATCCCTCTCAACATAAGTTTGAACGTAATTGCCATACCAGAGCGCGACATCCGGCTCGCGATCGTAGATGGGAGGGTATGATCCTCGAAGTAAATGGGTATCCAGCGGCACTTCAGTCAATGCAGGGCCATAAGCTTCACTGGCCTTGAGTTCGCAGAAGGAAAAGGGAAGTAAGCGGAAGGTGGCAACCCGGCCTGCCAAAGACTGACTGATCCCCGAGTGCAGGCGGAATTGCTGCGATCCCGTTAAAATGAACCTGCCCATTTGGGGATTGCGATCAACAAGCTCCTGCAAATAGGAAAACAACTCCGGGCACTTCTGGGCCTCATCAAAAATCGCTCCCTTCTCGTAGTTGCTTAGAAATCCACGCGGGTCGGCGTCGAAGCGATCTTTCGTATCCGGGCTTTCAAAAGAGACATAAGGTTTTTCGGTAAAAAAATTCCGGCAAAGTGTTGTTTTTCCGGATTGCCGCGGGCCCACGATGGCAATGACCGGAAAAGTCGTTTTTACGCGGGATAAAACATTTTCCAGTTGTCGTGGAAGCATAGGCGTAAATTGGACCGATTTAGGATGATTGTCAATCCGATTGCAGATTATCTTAGTTCGCAGGCTGATGGTGTCCATCTGTGCCTAAAGCTAACTTCATCACTTCTGGGCTTCGTGAATTTTCCAGGTTAGGATTATGGGTGTCCTGGATTTTCCTCTTTCCTGGATTTCCTCCATGGGTGTCCTGGATTTCCTCCAGGATTATGGGTGTCCTGGATTTTCCCCATGCTGGATTTTCCCCAGGATTATGGGTGTCCTGGATTTTCTCCTGGATTTTCCCCTGGATTTTCCCTGATCCCTGCAAGTATACTTGGAAACATACTTGCTTTAAGCTCCTATATGAGTATAAATTGGATTGATGGCACAATTAACGCTTTATCTGGATGAGGATACCGCCCGTCGAACGCGGCTAGCTGCCCGGCGTTCCGGGAAGTCGCTATCAGCGTGGGCTCGCGAACGCTTGCGTAAAGCAGCGACTGAGGGTGACGAGTGGCCGGATGGGTACTTTGATCTCTTTGGCAGCGTATCGGATGCCACCTTTGTTCGTCCCGGGGAGCTGGATATGCAAAAGGACTCACCGCGGGAAGCCATATGAGGTTTGCGTTAGATACCAACAGTGTGATCTATTTTCTTCGGGGCAGCTTTCCGGGATTGGCGCAGCGCATGAAGTCGCTTCCCTCACGGATGGTCGTAGTGCCGGAAATGGTGCGGGCAGAACTTCTTTATGGCGTGGCCAAAAGTAACCAACAGCAACGGACTGCCGAGCGTTTAAATACTTTTCTGGCACCACTCGAGAAATTAGCATTTGCCGGTAAGGCAGTCGAAGCCTATGCCGCCATTCGATCCGAGTTGGAGCAAAGGGGAGAAACCATCGGTCCGAATGATTTGGTGATCGCAGCCACCTGTCTTGCTCATGACACCATACTCGTCACCCGCAACACAAGAGAGTTTGAACGGGTTCGCGGCTTAAGAACTGAAGACTGGACAAAAGAACCGACCTAACCTGAAAAATTCACCGGATTGTGTGAAAATCTTAATCCTAATCGTGATCCTAATCTCCTGATTTGGCACGAGGCAGAACGCCACAAAATGTGGACGTTTAGCCCGCATATCTTGTGAGATAAGCGGGTTAGTCTTTATTAAAGATTCCTGAATGGGCGATGACTTCCCTTAAAGAGACGGTTCCGGGATTGGTGTTTCGGGGAGGGGGGACCAGGAGAGGCGGTAAAAGGTTCTTTCCTGGACCGGCTGATTGACCCAGAGAGGCCCATTGGTGCCGTGGATCAATTCACCGGTGTTGTGCCATTGGATCATGTCGGTGGAGGACTGCAACTGGTACTGGGTGCTGCTGCGCGAGAGCCAGGTGATCTGCAGTTCTGATTGATTCTGTCCTTCATCATCCGTCCAGTTATAGGACTGAATTTCGAATTGCTCCGGTGAGATGGCAGGACGCGGGGGCAAGGGCTGCAACTTCTCATCCATGGTGAGAATCAGGTCAGCCTCCATCCGGTCACGCTCGGCCTCGATGGCGGGTGTTGCCTTCTTATGGTTGAAGGGTCTCTGGTTTTCTGCCCATTGCGAGTAGTTGATGTATTCCATTGCCTTGCCCGTGGTGCCATCGTCGTGGGTGATGTCCGTATCCGTCCCGCCCTGGGCATAGCTGCGCAAATCGTAGAATTCCTCCTGCGGACCCTCCTGACCGTTGCTGTCAAAATAATAGACGTATTTGTAATCCTTCTCAATCAAAGCCCGCAGGCGATTGGGGGGATTCACCAGTCCGTTGGGATTTCCACTTGCATCCTGCCCGCACCAGAGGTCGTCATAGGTGAATAGGATCGCATTTTGCACGGCCGGGCCGGCGGGATTTTCGATGAGTGCGCTGTAGTCCACTCCCTTGAAATCATAGGATTCCGTGTCGATATCGCACAGTGCACACAGCGTGGGGAGGAAATCGACATGGGAAACCAGTTCATGGCAATCCTGTCCTGTGGGAAAGTCCACCGGGTTGGACCAGATGAGCGGGATGTTTGCGGTCTCCTCGTAGATCTGGAATGACTTTTGCCGCATGCCGCCGTGAGCCATCGCCATATCCCCGTGGTCAGAGGTGAATATCACCCAGGATTTATCGCGCAGTTCCCTTGCCTTGTATGAATCAACCGAGGGGTCTTCACCGTCAAGGAGGTCGAGCATTTCCACCAGATAACGGTCCACCAGCTTCATCAAATTACCATAAAAATTCAGGTATTGCAGTTTGAGTTCGGGGGTCGGGACAGGCCCAAGCCCCACTGAGGCCGCAATGAACTCCGGCTGGCAGTCGGGTTTGAGGTTGGTTTTAAGGTTTTCATCGTAAGTGGGAGGGAGCTGGATGGCGAGTGGACCGGACTGTTCCGTCCACGGGGAGGAGCCATCCTCGCGAGCGTAGTAACCACCTTCGATATAAGTTCCGTTTCCTCCCTGTGCAGTTGAAAGGCCGGGGGCACCCAGTACATCATGCGGGTTGACCAAGGCGATGATCAGGCAGAAAGGGTTCCCTCCCGGGTTCTCAATCTTCTGCCGGAGAAAAGCCATCACGCTTTTCTGCTCATCCTCCGCATTGAAAGGGCCGTCCGCCTGAGTGAACATGTAGTCCGGATCCTCGGGGTCTCCAACCGGCTCCTGCCAGGTGCGGCCGTTGAAAAAACGTCCGTCATTGTTGGCTGTGCCGCCCCCATAATTGGGTATCTTGGCGTCGCCACCGGCATCGGGCGCATTCCAACCATCCATACCATAGCGGCTGATGTCATCGCTGCTTGTTTCGCCGTTGGGCTTTTCCACACCTTTGCTCAGGTGCCACTTACCCTTCCAGACCACATCGTAGCCGGCTGCTTTGAATATGGTCCCAATATTCGGGATGGAAGGATCGAGCTGATGTTCTTCCTCGCTTTGGGTCATGCCCTCGGAGAGGGTGTCCACGCTCCTGTGCTGGGCAGGGTAGAGGCCGGTGAACAGGCTGGTGCGCGACGGCGTACACATGGCGGTGTTGGTGTAGGCGCGGTGAAAGGAGACCCCCTTGTTGCGTAGGCGTGTGAGGCCGGGCAGATTGGCGGCTTCCCAGCCCTCGGGGAACCAACGCAGCTGTTGCTGCTGGTCCGTCGTGAAAATGATAATGTTCCGCCGGTTTTCGATCGCGCTTTGGTAGCTGCTGGCCTGGGCCGCATTTGGCCAGAAATTGAGTACACCCTGGGCGGCGGTCACCGCACCCATCCCTCCAATCATTTTAAGAAATTTGCGCCGGTCTATATTGATGGAGGAGGATTCGTTTCGCTTATGCATATTGGCAGGTAAGCTAATGAAAGGTTTCCCACTTACAAGGCGAAAGAAGTTTTGGGGGCATTATGATTTTCGCGGGCGTCAAAGTTGTAATCCACAAGGACAAGTATCGTCTCGTGGGGCAGTTGAACGAAGTCTTTCTTTTTGACGAGGCTCTCTCTCCGCGCCAGCTGATGGACCTTGGCCTCTGGGCTCAGGGTAGAGAGAAAACGATGGACTGAACATGCCCGGTGACATGCGGGATATGCGGGCTAAGCAAGGAGCGGGGGTGACCTCACCCCCGTTACCAAGGCATCTTGCGGCGTGAGGTCACGTCGCCTCCTTGACTTAACAGAACACCACCTTCTTTTGGGTTGTCATCACTCCCCAAATAGGCTGAATGTCAGTGTTTTGATGAATGCCATGTTGCCTTTGAAGGTCAGAGTGCTCTACGGAGCACGAATTTGACAGCCCGGAATCTTACCGGGCCAGATGGCGTATTGGGTGGATTTCGGGCGTAGTGTTTTGATGTTTTGGGGGCATTCCTGATGTTGCCTTCGTTTCTTGAGTAATCCACTTCTAATGACCTTTTCACATGTCTAAAAAAAATAAAGTTTTTGTTTATGATACCACACTCCGGGATGGGACCCAGGGGGAGGGTGTTTCTTTTTCCGTTACGTCCAAGCTGCGGTTGGCCGAAGCGCTGGATCAGTTTGGAATCGATTATATCGAAGGGGGCTGGCCGGGATCGAACCCGCGCGATATGGCTTTCTTCGAGAAGGCCAGGGAACTGACATTCAAGCATGCCAAGCTGGCGGCCTTCGGATCCACCCGCCGGGCCAAGACTCCGGTGGCGGAAGACGGGCAAATCCAGCTCCTGCTCGATGCGGATACCCCGGTAGTCACCATCTTCGGCAAAACCTGGTTGCTCCATGTCACCGAGGTCATCCGCACCACGGCATCTGAAAACCTCCGGATGATCGAAGACTCGGTCCGCCATCTGGTCGGGCATGGGCGCGAGGTCATTTATGATGCGGAGCATTTCTTTGACGGCTACAAGGACAATGCGGAATATGCCTTGCAGACACTGGAGGCTGCGGCCAAGGGCGGCGCGGGGTGCCTTACCCTTTGTGACACCAATGGCGGGACCTTGGTCGGTGAGATCCAGAAAATCACGTCCGAGGTGGTTAAACGTTTCCCCAAGCTGCGGATCGGTATGCACTGCCATAACGACTCCGGGGTGGGGGTTGCGGTGTCGCTGGCCGGCGTTGAAGTCGGGGCCTCTCTTGTCCAGGGGACGATGAACGGGTATGGTGAGCGCAATGGCAACGCCAACCTGATCACCATCCTGCCAAACCTTGCCCTGAAAATGGGGTACAGCCTGAATTGCGCTCCGCAGATGAAGAAACTGCGCGACCTGTCTTTGTTTGTCGATGAGTTGGCCAATTTGAGACCCGACATCCGAGCACCCTTTGTCGGTGCCTCTGCCTTTGTGCATAAGGGGGGGGTCCATGCGGATGCGGTGGCGAAGGTGAAGCATTCGTACGAGCACATCCAGCCGGAGAATGTGGGTAATCGCACCCGTGTGGTGGTCAGCGATATGTCCGGCCGTTCCTCCATCATGATGAAAGCCCAGGATCTCGGCTGGAAGGTCGATCCCAAGTCCGGCGAAATGAAAAACTTTCTCAAGGAGTTGAAGGAACTGGAATTCCGCGGCTATGAGTACGAAGCCGCCGATGCTTCCTTCAAACTGCTGTTGGCCCGCTTCCTGAAGAAGAAGAGGAAGCACTTTGAAATCCTGCACTTCAAGGTGCTGGATGAATACGGGGACTGGGAGGGTGATGTCACCGCCGAGGCCACCGTGAAATTAAAGGTGGGCGACAAGGTTTACCATACCGTGGCGGAGGGAACAGGTCCGGTGGGTGCGCTGGATGCCGCTTTGCGCAAGGCTTTGGAAAAGGATTACCCGCAGGTGAACAGCATCCGGTTGACCGACTTCAAAGTCCGCATCATCGATGGCAGCCGGGGGGCTGATGCGGTCACCCGGGTGCAGATCGAATCGACCGACGGCGAAGCCATCTGGGGGACCGTGGGGGCTTCGGACGATATCATCGAGGCTTCCTGGGAGGCCTTGCGCGATGCGTTCGAGTACAAGCTGATGTTGGACGAGGAAGGCTAAAACGCATCTCCCGGTTAAGGGCCTTAATCGGGGTGCTTCAACCTATCGCCTAATCCCGCACCTTGTCTCGGCGTAACTCAGTGAAGACGGAAGCGGGAACCAAAAGGAGCGTGGGCATCCTGCCCACGAGCTTGGAAAAACACGGGCGGGACGCCCGATCTTTCCACTCTGAAGAAGAATACTGGATGCTCATTGGCGTTGCAAGCGGAGATGGCGAAGCAAAACGATCGATTTGGAGACTCGATTTCGACGGCCCTCATTAACTAAGTGGCATTCAGACTAGTGTGCATGGAAAGCGGTTAAAGGACCTCATCTCCTTGAGCCAAGCGGGCAAAAAAGTAATCGCGATTTTCTGCTGATTCCGGACAGTTGTGCGACATGGTTTCACGGCCCCAAGGTTTTCTTCGTTTCATTGGATCCCTGCGCGTTACGATCGTCCTGCTGGTCTTCAGCATGATGCTGGTCTTCCTCGCCACGATGGCCCAGACTCAGCTCGGAATCTGGGAGGTGATGAGCCGCTATATCCGCACCTTCTTTGTCTGGCATGAGGTCGGGTCATTCGGCTACATCCCGGTTTTCCCGGGTGGCTGGATATTGGGTGGCCTGCTGTTGTTGAATCTGACGGCGGCCTACATCATCCGTTTTCGCCGGAGTTGGCGCATGGTGCCTTTGCTGATGGTGCATGGGGGCATCGCGCTCCTGTTGGTCAGTGAGTGGGTCACCGGCATGTTTGCCCGGGAAATGAACCTCACGTTTGACGAGGGCGAAGCCAAGTCCTATCTGGAGCATCCGCGTGAAACAGAATTTGTGCTAATTGAAACCACGGATTCCGCCGTGGACACGGTCTATGCGGTGCATGAGTCCTATTTGGCGGACGGAAAACCATTCTCTCACGAGTCGTTGCCTGTCCGGGCCGAAGTCAAATTGTTCTATCAAAACTCGCGCGTCTTCATGCTGCCTCCGGAGTCGGCCGGAGCACACCCGGATGAGGCGATGGCGGAACAGGGCCTGGGGCCGCGCCTACGTTTTGCGGAGGAAGCGCCTGTCGTTTCAACGGATGGCCGCAATGTGGTCAGTGCCGTGTTGGAATTTTTTGATACGGGTACCGGTGCATCTCTTGGCACCTGGGCTGTCTCCAGTGTGCTGGCCGAGCCTCAATCCTTCACGCATGAGGGACGTTCATTTACCCTGATGATACGTCCGCAGCGCGAGTATCTGGGCTATTCGCTGAAGCTTCTGGAGTTTACGCATCAGCGGCATCCGGGCACGGAAATCCCCAGTCATTTCGCCAGCCGGATCCGTTTACTGAATCCGGAAAACAGGGAAGACCGCGAGTTGCGGATCTCAATGAACGAACCGCTTCGTTATCAAGGCCGCACTTTTTATCAGGCGAGTTATGCTAACAACGACCAGACCTCCATCTTGCAAGTTGTCAGGAATCCCGGATGGACCCTGCCTTACATCGCCTGTCTGCTGGTGACTGCGGGCCTGGTCTGGCTGATGGTGCTGGGCATTGGGAAACGGCGGCAGCCGCAGGGGCAGAAACAGTCCGCCCAGACAGCCGTGTCTGCCGGTTCGGCGAACCTTGGGTTGCTTGGCTGGGGGATACTGGTCTTGGCCGCCGTCTGGATCACCTGGGGGCTCTGGCCGTCCCGTGCGGGACCGGACAAGCCGGACCTGGATGGCTTTGGCTCCTTGCCGGTTCTCGCTGATGGCCGCTTGAAAGCAATGGATTCGATGGCACAGGGCTACCTGAGGGCCTTGAGTGGAAAGACACGGGTGACATTGCCGGAGGGAAGGCGCGTGGATGCGTCGGAATGGCTTTTGATCATGCTGACCCGTCCGGATGAGGCCGACCATATCCCGGTTTTCACTTTATTTCATCCGGAGCTGATCGCCCAATTCAATCAGGAGGAATCCAGCCGGGTGACGCTGACCTTTGAGGAACTGCGTTCTTATGGGGCCGAAATACAGGATCAGGCCGGGTATATCCGGGAGAAGGATAGGGCGGAGCGCAGTACTTATGAAAGTGCGGTTTTGCACCTCGACTACCTGCTGACCTTGTACTGGCGGGTACGCCACAGCCTGCACTTGGATGATCCGCAGGATCTCGCCCGCATGATTGATCAATACGAGTTGGAGGTGCATCCCCGTTTTGTTGAGCTGCGGGGGATGAGCAATCAGGAGGTGCCGGAACCGCTTATGTCGGTATTGCATAACTCGCTTTTACGCTACGGTGTTCTGGATGACTTCGCACAGTTTGCTCCCTTGCCCTACCGTGCGAATGAGGAGCATCCGAGAGGTGAATGGGTGACGGTAGGGGAGGTATTCCAGCGTAGCCTGCAGGCGGAAGCCTTGCATCCGGCGATCAAGGATTACCGGGACTTGCTGTTAGCGTGGACAGAGGGGCATACGGAAGGCTTCAACCGGGCGGTGGACAGTCTGCAAACATGGATGCACAGCTACTTCCCGATGGCAGCTGAGCGGGCGGCCTTTGAGGCGGCTTTCAATCGTTTGGCTTTGTTTTGGAAAGGGGCCGCGCTGTATGTGCTGATTTTCCTGCTGGTGGCCATTTCCTGGCTGACCGGTCCCCGCCTGCGCCGCATTGCCTGGGGGCTGGCTTGGCTGACCTGGACGGCGCACACGATTGGAATCCTCATGCGTATGTACATTCAGGAACGCCCTCCGGTAACGAGTCTTTATGCCTCGGCAATCTTTGTCGGCTGGGCCGGAGTTTTTCTGGGACTGCTGTGGGAACGGCGTCTGCGCAACGGATTCGGTCTGGCCGGGGCAGCAGCCTTGGGTTTCCTGACTCTGGTGGTTGCGCATAATCTGGGCAGTGATGGGGATACGATTGAAGTGATGCGGGCGGTGTTGGATTCCAATTTCTGGCTGGCGACGCATGTGGTGGTGATCACGATCGGCTACGCGGCAGTTTATTTGGCCGGTGTTTTGGCCATAGCTTACCTGGTGGTCCGTTTGATTCCAGCGGCATGGAGTCCGGAGTTGGCCCGCTCACTCAGTAGTTCGGTTATCGGGGTGGTTGCTTTCGCGTTGCTGTTCAGTTTTACCGGGACGGTATTGGGCGGCATCTGGGCTGATCAGTCATGGGGCCGTTTCTGGGGTTGGGATCCGAAAGAAAACGGAGCCCTGCTGATTGTCTTGTGGATGGCGATCATCCTGCACCTTCGGGTCGGCGGCCTGATTTCGGAAAAGGGGCTGATGGTGTGTGCCGTTTTTGGTAATGTGATCGTAGCCTTTTCCTGGTTCGGAGTGAACATGTTGGGGGTGGGCCTGCATTCGTACGGCTTTATGGAAGGCGCCTTTTTCTGGCTCGGCTTGTTCATGGCCTCCCAGTTGTTACTGATGAGCCTGGCCTTACTTCCGGAAGCAAAAGGAACACGGACATCCCGCACTTGAGAGTGTGGAAGTAGGCTGAGAGGCAACGAACCACCTTCTTACCCGCTTCGATAAACTCAGGACGGGAAAGGCGGCTACGTAGCTGCGCTCGCCTGTCCTGAGCTTGTCGAAGGGTAAGAGCGTGGCTTGGTTTCGTCGATTATTGGCGTCCGAAGCCGGGGCCGGCGCGGGGAACGCGGGCGGCTGGCTGCATGGCGGCTTCGCGGGCCTCCGCTTCTTCGATCCACTTGGGGACAACGGTCCGGAGAAAGTCCTCTTTTTGCGCTTCCAGTTTTTCCATGTCCAAGCCGATGAAGGCCTGAGCCTTGGCTTTGGTGGAAATATCAGGTAGCGGTACGGGCTCGGTCACACCGTGCTGGTAGAGCACCCGGGCAATGACCCGGCGGGCCTCTCCCGCCTTGTCGATGGCAGTGCCCAGAATGCGGGCTGACTCGAGGGGAGAGTGGACCCCCATGCCATTGGAGGCCGCGACAAAATCCCAGCGCCACTGGGCATGACGGATCAACTTGAGGGCCGGTGCCATTTCCTCCGGAGTGGCCCCGGCGTCCCAGGCGGCTTTGGCTTCAATGTGGGCGGCGGCGAGTTGGGGCTCCACAATGCGACGGAGTTCGTAGATCCGGTCCTGCCGGGAGTACACGTTGTTGCGGAGGGTTTCTTCGCTTTCGCGGTGGCAGACCTGACAGGCATTGGCGATATTGTTCAGCGGACTTTGCAAGTGGTGGTCCGTGAATTTGACCCCCCCTTCACTGCGGTAGGGCATGTGGCAGTCGGCACAGGAGACACCGCGTTCAGCATGGACCCCTGTCAGGTAAAGCTCATAGTCGGGGTGTTGGGCTTTGAGCATGGGGGTGCGGCTGAGCTGGTGGACCCAATCGACGTGTTCAATTTCATCAAAGTAGGCCTCGATGTCTTCGACATCCCTCCCTTTGTCCCAGGGGAAAACCAGATAATTTTTCGGTTCCTTGGCGAAATAGTACTCGACGTGGCATTGGGCGCAGACGAGGGAACGCATTTCCTGGTGGGTGATTTCGTTGATGTCTTTTCCCTGACGGTCAAAAGCCTCGACCAAGGCCGGGCGGGTGATGCGCAGGTTCATGGTCTTGGGGTCATGACAATCCTGACAGCCGATGTGGTTGACGACCTCGGGCCCGAGTTCGGCCCAGGTTTTGGCATAAAATTCCTCGACCCCGAGCTCATTCATCAGGCGCGGGACATCGGTGCTCTTGCAGGTCCAGCAGGTTCCGGGCTGGGGGATGTCGGTGCGGAGGGTTTCCCTGATATCATGGATGGCATAGTAGTGTCCGCGTCCCTGATTGTAATCACGGGAGAAAGCATAGCCTGCCCAAAGCACCACCATATCGGGGTACTTCTCCAGATAGTCGATCATCTTGGAACCGGCATGCTTGCTTTCAAAATCGGTCTTGGCGGTCTGGCGGTAGCGGTCGAACTGGCGTGGATACTGGTTGCCCCAGACCTCGTTCCTTGGCTCCCATTCCGGCAGGGGCTGGACCTGTTGGGTAATGAAGGCCTCTTGACGGCGTTCAATGATGGATGCCCCGAAGAGCCCGAACAGAAAAACAAGCAGGAGGGTCGAAATAAAAAGGACCCAACCGAACCAAGGCTTTTGTTCTACAAGGGAGGATAATTTTTTCATGGCAGGATCAGTTTGGATTCGTTGTGCAGAGGATGTTTGCGGTTGTCAGTAAGAAGGCCCGGGGGCGGAAGGTGTACCCTCTTCGGTAGCGGCGGCTTCTTCCGCTTGCCGGCGGGAGCGGGTGATATCAAAAAGCCATTCCGGCAGGGCGGGGGAGAGGCCGGGCACACGGACATGTTCAACCGAGGCCAGGCTGTTGACACTGCCATGGGGTGTTTCACTGTGGCATTCCCAGCAGAGCATGCCCTCGCCGTGGCGGGCCATGGATGCGGTGATCTCCTTCAGGCTCGTGCGGTGCAGTTCGTGTTCATGGCAGCGGATGCAGTTTTCCTGCACCACATTTTGCCCCGCCTCATGCATACGGATGACCTGAGGTTCCAGTCTGAAGGTGAACATGTAGGAATGCCGTCCGCCGTCCATCGCCTTGAAGTAATAGGTGCGGAAAATATTGTCATGGGGTACGTGGCAGTCGTTGCAACTAGCGACGTGGCCGTGGCTGCCGCGTTCCCAGGAGGCGTATTGGGGAATCATCACATGGCAGTTGATGCAGGCCCGGGGATCATCAGACAGGTAGGAGGTGGCATTGGAGAGATGCAATGTCAGCAACCCGATTCCGCAGAACGTACCTCCGGCGACCAACACATAAGGCATCCAGTTGCGCGGAGGCCGGATCCAATGGATGATCTTTTTTACCTGCTCTATGAGTCGTGTGGGGCTCACCGGATTAATGGGGTGAATGCTAATGCAAGCAGGAGCAAGGGGGCAAGACAGAAGGTTTCCATTTAACACCCATTTAACACCCACCCAATTCAGGACACCCACCCAATCCT
>CAZCJJ010000039.1:0-24410 GCA_964499045.1 uncultured Opitutales bacterium
GGATCTCTCCCATGGATCCCAGTGGTCATTGTAAAAAAATAGTAAAATCGATCAGGTGGGTTTTTGTTATGGCCATGGACGGGGTAATCAGCCATAGTCGATTCAGAATTTTGCTTCATTAGGGGGTTTTATGATTGAGGGGTTATTTTGGCATATGGTGTCACTACTTCTGGTGCTGCCGGCGGCTCTAGGAATGTATCTGGTATTTTCACCCAAGGACAGTCTGGTGGTTCGCTACCAGAATTTCATGCTCAGCTGGACTGCACGGCCCCTGAAGGATGAGGATTTTCAAGGGATCTACCGGATCATGAATGGCGTTAAGGTTTTCGGGTTTCTCCTGATCGGCACCAGTGCCTACGGATTTTATATGCTGGTTCAATAGGGCCAGTAGCTGCGTTCGTAAGCAAGAACGTGGCCCGTGTCTCCCAGGGCTACCCCGCTTATCTCACCGGCTTTCCTCGACTGATTCAATCGGCCTGATCGGTGATCAGTGTGATTTGATTTTGCACAAAGCTTCCCGATGCTTTTTTATGTGTTCCGCAATATGGGTTCACAAGACGAGGGCGGGACAGTACTTTTCCCGGATCATTTTCCATTTGGTCTGATTCTGGCGTATGCCAAGGGTTTTGGGCCGGACTATTATTTTCGTCCGCACATCCATTCGATGGGTCAGCTGTATGTTGTGCTTGATGGGAGTGTGGTTTACGAAGTGGACGGAAAAGAGCACTTGTTGAAAGAGGAGGAGGGCTTCTGGGTTCATCCCGGCAGCATCCGTTCTCCCCGGGCCAACAGCCGGCACGGCCGTTATTTTATTGCCGTTTACGAACTTGATCCGGACCCCGGACCTGTCAGCGAAATGGCCTCACCATTCCGTTTGAACCGTGAGGCCCGTCGGGATGTACTCCGTTTTGCCGAGAGTCTCAATTCTAACAGCAGGAATACCGTTCGCCGCATCCTGTTTGAGAAGCTCTGTCTGAGTATTCTCGGGGACGCTTTTTTTGATCGTTTGGAACGATTGCATGACAGTGTTCCCATTTCTCCGGGGCTGGAACCGCCACAGGTGGCCCGGGCAGAGGTTCTCATGCAGGCCAATGCCGGTCATCCTTTGAGCGTGGATGAGCTGGCGCGCCTGACAGGTGTTTCCCGGGCAACACTGGGCCGTCTTTTCAAGCGCTACCGGGGGCAGTCGCCAGCCGTTCGCTGCCAGGAACTGCGTCTGCTGCAGGCCAAACAGCTTTTGCAACAAACAGGGGAGAGTATCACCACCATTGCCATGGCAACAGGGTTCTCCTCCTCACAACATTTTTCCACAACATTCAAACGCGCCTTCGGCATTTCCCCATTGCGCTTCAGGAAATTATCCTGAGTCAATTATGTACAATTTTGATCCGGGAATGAACGTCCCGCAGGTTGAAATATGATAGGATCAACGGCGTATTGAACCAGTTTAACTATTAAGGGCTTCGATTATTATGAGTTCAACAGCAGCACCTATCGTCACCGGAATCATCGGCTTTGGCCGCAGTGGTTTTGGTATTCACGCCAAAGCAATCGCCGACATGCCGGAAAAATACACGGTTGGGGCCATTTACGATCCCTTGTCTGACCGGCGACAACACGAGGCTTTCCCGCAAGCCAAGGCCTGTGCCAGCATAGAGGAAGTGCTGTCTGATCCATCCATAGAAATGGTGGTGGTGGCATCGCCCAATAAATACCACGCCCGCCATGCGATTGCGGCCCTGAAAGCGGGTAAGCATGTACTTTGCGAAAAACCTTTCGGTTTTACCACGGGGGATGTCGATGCCATGATTGCGGCCTCGGAAAAGAGCGGTAAGGTGGTGCAGGCGTTCCAGCAGCGGCGCTTTGAGTCGAGTTTCCGCAAGGTACTTGAAATCTGCCGCAGTGGCCGGATTGGCCGCCTTGATTTCATCCGGATTGCCTGGCACGGTTTCAGCCGCCGCTGGGATTGGCAGACCTCCCGCGAAATGGGAGGGGGGCAGCTGTACAACAACATGCCCCATCCTCTGGATTACGCGATGGAACTTTTTGGTGAATCCACTCCTGAGGTCGTTGCCGAACTGCGTCATGCCCTCGCCAGTGGTGATGCCGAAGATGAGGTGCTCATCACCCTCCGCGGCAAAGATGCCCCCACCATTCAGATTGAAATCCTCGCCACGGCGGCCTATCCGCAGGACCGCTGGTTTGTTTGCGGGACCTCGGGCGGGCTGACGGGTACAGCAGACCGTGTCGAGTGGAAGTGGGTTGATTGGTCCAAGGAACCGAAACGACCCTTGGACATGAATCCGACTGAAGGCCGCGGGTATAACAGTGAGAAACTGACCTGGGAAAGTGATTCCTGGCAGGACGCTGATTATTCCGATGCCGGCGCCGGTGCCGCTCCTGCCAACCAGCCGACATTGGATCTATACGGCAGTCTCTATGGAACCCTGCGTGAAGGGAAGCCACAGGAAATCACTCCCCAATCCATCCGTCGCCGGGTTGCGGTTCTGGAGGAATGTTTCCGCCAATGCGGTGTTCCGTTCCCGGAAGGAACGATTCTTTAACCCGGTTTATTCCGGCAGAACGAAGTTGAGTTGCTGGAACGGCGAACTCTCGGACGTTCCGGGAGGGGGGCTGGCATCGACTCCTTCGAGGGCGGCATCGAGGGAGGCTTCAAATTCGTATTGAAAGAGGATTTCCCGGAATTCCGGATCGTCGAGGGCGGCCTTGAATTGGGGGTTGCGCAGGAGGCGGGTCAAGTCCCGCTCCTCCACCAGTGCCATGGCTTCTTCGTCTTCCTGAATGGCAAGGATACGCGGGTGCGCCATCATTTGCCGGGTGCCGGGCTGGTCGAGCCAGCGTTGCATGGCCTCCTCATTGGCGGCGGTCAACAGCGCCTTGTCCATGATGCGGTATGTTTTGTCGGGAACGGGGTTGATTTTCAGCAAGGGGTCACGGACCGGGATTTCGCTGAGCGAATTATCCAGGCGGGTGGTGATGACCATGGTCTTGAGGGCTAGAGTCCGGCTGCGTTCGTTGGTTTCTTCAAGGTTTTCGTAGGGGTGTAGAGCGAGGAAGGTGCGTCCCATGGTGCCGAGAAGACTGGATCCGATCACGATGATCGCAATGAGGATGAAGGTCCCCAACAAGCCGATGGCGCTGCCGCCCAGCCCCCAGACAAGGGTACGTCCCGAACCGGTTTGCTCCCGGGTCCTGCGGAAAAAACGGGGGGCGATCAGCGAAAGGAGGGCAATGAGGAGGAATGCGATGATAAACCCCAGGATCCAACGGAAGACCAGTTGTGGAAAACCAAAGATGTCCGCCAGCAAAGGCGTGAGGAGGGCGGAACCGATAATCCCCCCGACTATGCCTGCGACGAGACTGAGGAGTCCCACCATCTGACGGCTGAGGCCGTCGCGCCATCCCCTGATGGTCGAGACAAGCATCAGGATCGCGCAGAAGGCGTAAAAGAGGTTGGTCCAAAGAGGGCGGGCGGCAATATCCCATACACCATTAACTGTCCAAGTTTCCATTGGCCGAAGTGTGAGGTTTTCCTTTAAGTTTGCCATTTTTAAATTACCTCGGCGATATTCCTGCTTTTGAGCCATGAGTGACGCAAATCCAATGCACGATAACACACACGACCTCTTTGCGGTCCGGAACCAGAAGCTGGATGCTTTGCGGGCGGAGGGGCAGGATCCTTTTCGCGCCAACTGGGACCAGACGCACACTTCCGCCAAGGTGCTGGAAGCCTTTGCCGACTGGGAGTCAAAACAGCCTCCCGTGGCCGAAGGCGAAGCCGTCCCCCCGGGGCCGGAGGTGTCCGTGGCCGGTCGCATCCTGACTTTCCGCCTGATGGGCAAGGCCAGTTTCCTGAAAATACTCGACCGTGACGGGATCATTCAGCTTTATGTCCAGCGGGACCTTCTTCCGGAAGGGGAGTACAACGCCCGCTTCAAGAAACTCGATCTGGGAGACATCATCGGAGTACGGGGAACGACGTTTCGAACGAAGACCGGGGAAATCACGGTTCGGGTGGAGGCCTATGCCTTGGTATCGAAGGCCCTGCGGCCTTTACCGGAAAAATTCCATGGACTGACTGACAATGAGCAACGGTACCGCCAGCGCTATCTGGACTTGATTGTCAATCAGGAGTCGCGTCAGCGTTTTGTCCAGCGGAGTGCGATCATCCGTGAAATCCGCGAGTTTCTCTGGGAGCGGGATTTTCTCGAAGTGGAAACCCCCTGCCTGCACGGTGTGGCTGGTGGGGCTGCGGCCCGTCCGTTTATCACCCATTTCAATGCTTTGGATTGCGATTTCTATTTGCGGATCGCACTTGAACTGCACCTCAAGCGGATGCTGGTTGGCGGCTTTGACCGGGTCTTTGAACTTGGGCGGGTCTTCCGGAACGAAGGGCTTTCCCGCCGCCACAATCCGGAGTTCACGATGCTGGAGGTTTATCAGGCCTATTCTGATCACCGTGGCATGATGGAGCTGATTCGCAGTTTGATTCACCGGCTTTGCGAAAAGGTGCTCGGGACCTACCAGATTGAACGTCCGGACGACGGGCAGATTATCGATCTTTCCGGCGAATGGCGGGAGGTGACTTACAAGGAGTTGATTCTCGAGGCGACGGGTGATCCCGACTGGTTCAATCGCAGCCGGGCGGATAAACTCGCAGCCGCAGCGAAGCTGGGGATTCAGGTCGATCCGGAATTGGAGGACTATGAGATCACCAACGATGTTTTCGAAAAGATCGTTGAACCCACGCTGATTCAGCCGACTTTTGTCATGAACATTCCGAAGCAGCTCTGTCCGTTGGCCAAGATCAGCCAGAGTGATCCGGATACGATTGATGTCTTCGAGCTTTGTATCAACGGGCAGGAAATCGCTCCGGCCTACTCGGAGCAGAATGATCCTTTTGTGCAGCGGGAAATGTTCGAAGCTCAGGTCGGCGAGGAAAAGCAGAATCTCGACGAGGATTTTCTGGTTTCCCTCGAACACGGCATGCCTCCCGCCGGTGGTATGGGGGTGGGTATTGACCGGCTCATTATCCTTCTAACAGGGGCGGCCAATATCCGTGACACGATCTTGTTCCCCTCCATGCGTCCGGAAAAGGTGCCGAGTCACGGCGAAGCTCAAGCGGAATCCTGAACCTGTTGTTTTATTAAAACCTGTGCCCTGGTACCTCTATATCGCCTTGAAACAACTCTTCCCGACCGGGAAGTGGATGTCCTTTTTTTCCGCCATATCCATCCTCGGCGTGACCCTCGGGGTTGCTGTGCTGGTGATCGTGCAAAGTGTGATGAATGGTTTTGGAGAGGAAATCCGGAGCAAGATCGTGGATACTTCCGGGCAGGTGAGGGTGGAATCCGGCGAAATTATCTACAACCACCGGCAGTTGAGCAGTATGGTGGACGATGAGCCGGGTGTCACCGGGGCCACGCCCTATGCCGAGGGGGTGGTGATGTTGCAGCATGTCAACCGCCCCGCCTTCCCCTTTGTCCGCGGGATCGATCCGGAAACGGTCGAGGAGGTGATTCCCATTCGCCGTTTTCTATTGGGCGGGGACTTGGATGATCTGGATGACGAATCGGTATTTGTCAGTTCCCAGCTTGCCACCCAACTCGGTATTTACCGGGGAGCGACGGTGGATGTTTACACCCCGCTCATGCTGGACCACATGAAGGAAGGGGAGGTCCTTTTGCCCCGCAGCCTCGAAGTCGTGGGTATTTTTGAAACCGGCTACGGTGCGGTTGATGCCAACACACTCGTCATCACACTGCGTCTGATGCAGGAACTATACGGACTGGAAAACGGCATTCATGGGCTTTCGCTGCGACTGGCTGACGGGGTGGATCCGGATCAGGCTGCGGCCAGTCTCAATCAAGTGCTGCCCTCACCAGCCAAGGCCTACAGTTGGCTGGATACCAACCGGGATCTGCTCTTTGTTCTCCAACTCGAGAAAACGGTGATGTTTTTCATTATCATTTTTATCATCCTCGTCGCCTCCTTTTCCATCGCCAGTTCCCTGCTGACCTCGGTTGTGCGAAAGACCCGGGAAATCGGCTTGCTCGGAGCCCTGGGGGGGCGTGCCTGGCAGTCGGCGGCGATTTTCTGTCTTCAGGGCTTTCTCATCGGTTTTGTCGGTACGGTGCTCGGCATGGTGTTCTCGGTACTGGTGCTGACCTACCGTAATGAGATCGTGCATACCTTTGCCCGCTGGACGGAATCGGAGGCCGCCTTGATCCGCTTCTACCAATTCGTCAATTTGCCCCTGCATTATTCGGCCAGGGACATTGTTTTGATCATTGTTTTCACGCTGCTGATTTCCACCTTTGCCGGATTGATTCCGGCCTGGCGGGCCGCCCGTCTGAAACCCTCGGAGGCCCTGCGCAATGAGTAAACCGATACTGGTGGCCCAGAATTTGCAAAAGACCTTCGACGGGCCCGATGGCGGTGTCCCGGTTTTACAGGGAGCCGGGCTTGAGCTTCATGCCGGGGAAAATATCAGTATCCGTGGTGAGTCCGGGGCCGGGAAAAGCACACTCCTTCATATCCTTGCCGCACTGGAAGCTGCCGATGAGGGAACCCTTTCCTGGGAGGGAGAAACGGTGTTTAAAAAAGGCGCTAACTGGCAGGCGGCCCGGCGCGCGTGCTTCATGGGCTTTGTCTTTCAGGCCTACTACCTGATCCCGGAACTGAATGCTTTCGAAAATGTACTGTTGGCCCGTAGGCTGGCCGGGAGCCTGAAGAAGGGAGACAAGACCCGTGCCCGCGAACTGCTGGAGCGGGTGGGGCTGGGAAAACGGACCCGCCACCTGGCCAATCAGCTTTCGGGTGGTGAGCGTCAGCGGGTGGCGATCGCCCGGGCACTGATGAATCATCCGGCCCTGCTGCTGGCGGATGAGCCGACCGGAAATCTCGATGAGCATACCGGTGAGGAGATCATGAGCATGTTGCTTAAACTTTGTGATGAAGAGCAAACGGCTCTCATTCTGGTCACGCACAATGCGGATTTCGCGAGTCGCACCCAGCGTGAGCTATTTATGACCGGAGGTAAGCTGGAAACTGTCCGGAGTAACAAGGAAACCAAGCTTGGGGATCATGAGTAAAAAAGAGCCCATACGTTGCGGTGTTGTTGGAGTCGGCTATTTGGGCCAACACCACGCGAGGATATACGATCATTTACGTCAGACGGAATTGGTGGGCATTTACGATGCCAGTGCGTCCCGCGCCCGCGAGATCGCCGCTTTGTACAAAGGTTGCCGTGTTTTCAAATCGGTGGCGGAACTGGGAGAAGCCTGCGATGCGGTCAGCGTGGTGACACCAACCCAGCACCACTGTGAGGTCGCCCTGGAACTGTTGGGGAAGGGCTGTCACCTCCTCATTGAAAAACCCTTGTGCAGTTCGCTGGAAGAGGCCGAACAGATCCTTGCCGCTGCCAACAGCACCGGACGTATTGTTCAGGTGGGGCACATCGAGCACTACAATCCGGTGATGAGTTTCCTCGAAAAAAATGTGAAGGAGCCGCGCTTTATCACCGCTGACCGTCTGGCCCCCTTCAAGAAGCGGGGGATTGAGGTTGGAGTTGTGCTCGATCTCATGATCCATGATATCGGGGTCATCCTGCAATTGGTGAAATCGCCCATCGCCCGCATTGATTCCGTGGGGGTGCATGTTCTCACCAAAACCGAGGATATTGCGAACTGCCGGATCACTTTTGAGAACGGCTGTGTGGCCAACATCAACACCAGCCGTGTTTCTCTCAAAGCCGTGCGCGAAATCCGGATCTTCCAGTCCAATGCCTACCTGTCACTGAATTTTGCCGAACAGAAGGGGCACCTGATCCGCAAGGGCCGCCTTGGACTGAGCAAAAAAGATATTCCGATTGAGAAAGGGGAGCCCCTGATGTTGGAGCTGGCCAGTTTTGCCGACTGCATCCGGGATCTGGGCACTCCGAAAGTCGGGGCCGACCTCGGCAAGACCGCCTTGGAGGTCGCCATTCGCATCACCCAGCAGATCAAGGGACAATGAAATGCAATTTCCAGCGCCAAGTGATAGACCCGATCTTCTGATTATTGCCGGGGAGCATTCCGGAGATGAGCATGCGGCCCGTATGGTGAAAGAGCTACTGGCGGTGGAACCCGGAATGAAAATCTGCGCGCTCGGGGGCGAAGCCCTGCAGGAAGCCGGGGCCGAACTGCTTTTCGACCTGACGGAACACTCCGTCGTCGGGCTCTTTGAGGTCTTGAAAAACTACGGCTTCTTCAAACAACTTTTCAATGGACTGCTTGATTGGATCGGCGAGCACCAGCCCAAGGCGGTCTGCTTTGTCGATTATCCGGGATTCAATCTGCGTGTCGCCCAGGCTTTGTATAACAAGGGACTGTCGCGAAAAGGCGGCGGCGAGATGGCTCTCCATTATTATATCGGCCCCCAGATCTGGGCCTGGAAGGCCAAGCGTCGTTTCAAGATGGCCCGTCTGCTCGATGGTTTGGGCGTGATTTTCCCTTTTGAAGTAAAGTGTTATGCGGATACGGACCTTCCGGTGGCCTTTGTCGGGCACCCCTTTGTCGATCGGGAATACACACTGCCGGTCCGCTATGCGGAAAACAAAACCGTCCTGCTTTTACCCGGCAGCCGGAAGATACCGGTAAAACGGATTTTCCCTGCCTTGTTGAAAGGATTTCAGACCTTCAAGGCCAGCCACCCGGAATGGAAAGCGGTGGCCCTTTATCCCGGCGAGGGGGTCAAAAGCGTTCTCGAAGAAACGCTTGCTGTGCTGCCGGAGGCAGCGAAGGGTCTTGCGCTGAAACCGGTCGGTGAGCCGGTGGAAGCGGAGTCGGTGCTGACCAGCTCGGGTACGATGTCGTTAAACTGTGCACTCGCCGGTATCCCCGGTGCCATAGTTTACCGGGCGAATCCCTTCACCTTTTTTATTGGGAGAAGGGTCGTGAATATCCCCTATCTGGGCATCGCCAATATCCTTTTGCAAAAACCCGCCTATCCGGAATACCTGCAAGGAGCCGCCAGCCCGGAAGCCTTGGCGAGCCGCCTCGAGGCCCTGGCGGGCTCCCCCTCCGCCCGAACGGAGGCCCTAGAAAACACCCGCACCCTGCGGGAACTCCTCGGTGCAGGCCAAGCAGTCACCCCCGGCCAATGGTTACTGTCAGTAAAGTAGCGTGAATTTTTCACGCTTAGCCCGCTTATGAAGTGCGGGTTCTCCCTGGGCCACCAGTATCGACCCGGATGAAATGCCTTCAGGGCTACCCTGCAGGTGTTTTTTGGGGCTCGACAGAATAATGGAGTTGCTTTAAGGGTTAAGGCGCTTTTCTTTAATCGTTCCTATTAACTCAACTGAATGTCAGCTATGAGAATCTCTGCTTTGTTTGCAAGCGCCGCCCTCTGCGGCGGAATCTGGATGGGCGGCCTGTCCGCCGCCACAGTCGAAACCGATCCCGTGGGGGCCATGGCAATTACGTTGTTGGGAAATTCTGACACCATTGTGTCGGTACCCTTTCACCGCCCGATTGAGTTTGAAGGGAAAATCCAATCCATCACCAACATTGACGAGGTCAATGAGACGGCGCTGATCACGGTGACATCCACCCCGGCATGGGCGGCGAACCAGTTTGTCCATAACGGTAATGTCCAGCCCAACACTTACTACGTCCTCATGGCCTCCGGCCAGAATGAAGGGATGTACTACACCGTTACGGCCAACGGAAGCAATACCCTCACCATTGATACCGCCGGTGATGATGTCACCACCATCCAAACCGTTGTCGCGGATGGCGACGGAATGGGCGACATCGTGCGCGTGATCCCCTACTGGACTTTGAATACGCTGTTCCCGGAGGGGGGGGGGGTATTTGATACCACTTCGCCTTCAGGTGCCATTGATGGAGTCTCTTTGATCGTCCCTAATACGACACAGCCAGGTATAAATATTGCAGCAACACGAAGCTATTACTATTATACGGGGAGTTCGTTTGGAGGTCCTGGTTGGCGTGGAACTGGCGTTCCTGTTTCTCAAATTCAAAATAATCAGGTCTTACCTCCGGATGTATACTATATAATGAGAAAGATTGGGGAGGGAGATGTGCAAATCATATTGGCGGGTGCTGTTCCTATGCATTCATTTTCTACTCCGGTTGGAACGTTGGAGGCTGACCGTGAACAAGATAATTTTGTTGCCAACCCTTCTCCCGTGCCGGTGACTCTTTCGGAATCAAAGCTTTATGAATCTGGAGCGATCAAGGGATCCCCAAACATTGGAGGGAGTGGTGCTGATTTCCTCCTTGTTTTTGACAATCAGTTTAGAAGTATAAATAAAGCATCCTCAGTGGCGTATTTTTATTATACAGGGTCGAATTATGGTGGTCCTGGTTGGAGGAGACTTGGCGCGTCCGTTTCTCAGATATTCGATAATGACATGGGTGCGGCACTAGAACCATCTCAAGGCTATTTAATCAGAAAAGCTTTTACTGCTTCCCCGAACACATCATTGTGGAGATTTAAACCAAATTATTTACAATAATATGATAGCAAAACATCTTTCTATCCTCGGGATATTTGTTTCCCTCGGTTCTCTCCACGCTAGTGTTTCATTTTCGATACAGGCGGACAGGCTGGCGGATAATTTTGGGCAATCAATTCCCCAAAACTCTCTAGTCCTGTTTCTTGCGGATATCAATAATACTGGATTTAATATTGTGCCCGGCTCATTTTCAGTGGGTGGCTATTTGGGCAACTCACCAGAAAATAATATGATTTTGGGTGCATATGACTTATCTTCCACCGGAATGGATGGAGTCCTGCTTGAGGCAACTCCAGCTTTGGAATTAGTTGGGGGATGGACCTCGGGCGATCCTCTTGCTATTGTATGGTTCCCTGATCTAACGCTGGAGGCCACTTCGCTTTCGGCTGGAGACTTTTATGGGATTTACTCTGGTCCTGCAAGTGACGGCAGTGATCCATGGGTAACACCAAGTGATGGGAGTAGCCTTCATAGATTGTATTTCTTCACGACTGATTCTAGAGATCTCCCGAACGGACCAGATTCTGGATCAGTAAGCCCTGAAGCAGCCCAAGCCAACCTCCAGGTCGTTCCGGAGCCTTCGGTCTATGCGGCTTTGCTGGGTGGGCTGGCCTTGCTGGTGGCTTTGCGCCGCCGCCGGACTGTTTGACCGTCTGACTGAAAGAGGGCCTCGCTGAAGGCTTCAGCCTACTTTTTCTGTTGTGGGAAAAGACGTGACTCTTGGCGGTGACGTTTTATTTTCCCCTTATGATGTATCCAAGTGCTTGTTTGAATAGCGAAAGGGAACTGTCTCAATCCCCGCTGGCCCGGAGGCCCGGCTCCAAGGCTTTTTCTCTCATTGAAATCCTGATTGTCATTGGCCTGATTGCGGCCTTGGCCGCAGTCATGATTGCCAACCTCGACCGTATTTTCGGCGGCGGCCAGGAGGAGGTGGCGAAGATATTTGTCAAACAAACGATCCAGGCCCCCTTGACCGCCTACAAGCTGCACATGCGCAGCTATCCCACCACGGAACAGGGCTTGCAGGCCCTGCTGACCGCCCCAGCCGGGGCCGGTGACCGCTGGCGGGGGCCTTATCTGACCGAAGACCCGATCGATCCCTGGGGCAATGCCTACCAGTACCGCTACCCGGGAGTCAAAAATCCCAGCGGCTATGATATTTGGTCCCTGGGACCCGACAAGGTGGACAGTGATCAGAATATAGGAAACTGGTAATGATGCATCTGTCCGGTCAGGCAAAGGCTTTCAGCCTGCTGGAAACTTTGATCGTTATCGGCCTGATTGCGATGGTGACGGGACTGTCCATCGCCGCCTTTGGCAATATTGCAGCGGCAGTGGAGCATAAGCCTCTGGAAAAACAGTTTTGGGAGGCGGTGGAGGATGCCCGCCTGCAAGCGGCCCTCGACCGGAAGCCGGTGTATCTTTACTTTGACCGTGATCAGGAGCACTTCGGCCTAGTCAGTGGTCTGCCCTTGGGGACGACACTGCCGGAGCCCGGGACAGGCGGGAGCCTGTTGCCGCGTGACAAAGAGGTATGGTTTTATCCGGTGGCACCGGTAGAGCAGGGGACCACATTCGGTAGCCGGGGCTGGACGGAACGTCCTTTGCCCTATCTCGTCTTCCATCCCTCCGGGGTTTCAACCCCCGCCCGGGTGGTAATCCGCACTTACGGCGATACTCAAAGCATCATCCTGGATCCCTTTTCCAATGGGGTGAAACCGGAGCGGGAAAGGCTCATACGGCAATGAAGCTTTTTCCAAGGCAAAGGAGCATGGGCGTCCTCCGACTACATCAAGACTTCGACGGACAAGCGCCCGTGCAAATATGCGTACGTGGGCAAGATGCCCACGCTCCTTTGTGTTCCGGGTTTTCACTGATCGAGGTCATTATGGCAGTGGCATTGTTTTCGATCATGGGAGGAGTGTTGCTGCAGAGTGTGATCAACGGTATTCATGCGCTGGACCGGGTCAGGCCGGAGGGACGCGAGGCGGAAGACGTCCGTTTTGTGTTGAGACAAATCCTGTCGATCGAAGACCGTGCGGCCTTTGAGAATGGCGGGGATGTGGAAACCGTGGATGCGGGCCCGGCGCGCTGGCGGGCCGATATTGAGGAGACAGAGGTACTCGACCTTTTCCGCGTGGAAATCCAAATGGCGATAGGCGGCGACACCCTGCGCCCGGAGGAGGGCATCCGTGAAGTGCTTTACCTTTACCGTCCGGCTTGGTCCGACCCGATTGATCGTTCGATCCTGCTCGAAGATAAGCGCAGCGCGCTTAACCGGATACGCCCCTTCCGTTAAGAACAGAATCTTTCGCAGAGCAACTCAAATGAATAATAAGCAATCCAGTTTGCATGGTAGGCTGAAGCTTCAGCGAGGCCCTCTTTCAGTCCGACAGTCCGACGGTCCGACGGTTGGGCCGGAAGACCGTCGGACCGTGAAGGCCTGTTCCAGAGCTTTTACTTTGATGGAGGTACTGTTGGCGATCCTGCTGGGGGGGATGTTATTGACGGCGGTGTCCTCGTTTCTGGTGTCGCTGATTAATCTGTCGGTGGCGTTGGAGGAAGAGCCGCTTTTTGACCAGCATACGGGCCAGGTGACGGGGTTTCTACAGCAGGCGATGCTGGCCTCCTCGGCTTATGGGGAGGGAAGCAGTCCCGGGCAGACGGGCGGTGTGAGTTGGCAGGTCCTGCCCTCCCGGGCCCGGTTGAACGAGGAGGCGCTCCAATTCAGGATTTCCGGCGACTATCCGCTGTTTCTCATGGAATCACCCTTTGTTCCAGAGGTGAACTGTTGGCTGGTCTTTATTCCTGAGGAGGGGCTGTATCTTGACTGGCGGACGGATGCGCAGGCTTATGAAAATGAGGAGTCGGCCTCACGGACCCTCTTGTCTGCCTATGTCAGCGAACTGGCCTTCCTTTATTACGATATTGAACGCAATAGTTGGGAAGAAACGGTGGAGCCGATGCAGGCTCCGGAAGGGGGACTGGCCATGCCGGATTATCTGAAGCTGAACTTCCGTCATCCGGATGGAAGGGAGCGCACGGAGTTCCTCCTGATACCGAAACCTTTGAGTGATGGAACCTTTCTCTGAAGCATTGCGGCGAAGCCGGAACCTAAAGGAGCGCGGGGATCCTCCGACTTCGCCAAGCCGGCTGCGACGGACGAGTGCCCGCGTAGGAACCCGTTCACGGGCGGGACGCCCGTGCTCCTGTCTCTTCTCAATTCGCAACATCACCCGTCACCCCCGTGGGGCGGTGCTGGTTGTGGTGCTTGGTCTCCTGTTTATACTCGCGGTACTGGTCACTTTGTTGCTGGAGACGGTGCACCGGCAATTGCGGGCGGCCTCGGTTGAATACGGCAAGACGGAACTGAGGACGACGGCGTATTCCGCTTTGCAGACGACGCTGGGTGTCCTGGCCGAATTCAGGGAACTGGATGGCGGTTTGTACAGTTATGCCCAAGGCTGGCGCCATCCCCTGGAGTACGCGGATCTGGAATGGCCGGAGGGTATTCCGGTGAAGGTGACAGTGGTCGATGAAAGCGCGAAAATTTCTTTAAACGAAGAATCTTCACACTTGTTGAAACTTCTCTTTGCGGAAATGGGTTTAAGCCTTTCTGACAGCGATATGCTGGTGGATACCCTCATGGATTGGATGGATGGCGATGACCTGACGCGTCTGCATGGTGCGGAGCGTGATTATTATGAAAGGCTGGACCTGCCGATAGAACCGGCGGATGGCCCGCTCGACCGCTTTGATACCTTGCGCTTCATCAAAGGTTACCGGGAGCTTTTCTTTGATGAAAGCAGGCATCCGAATGAGTACTTCCATCGTTTCCGTGAGGCGGTGTCCCTCCACAACAGCCGGACGGTGAATGTCAACAACGCCGAAGGTGTGGTGATGGCGGTGTTGGCGGAGTCTTTGGGCTTTGATCAACGGATGACAGAGGACTATCTTGCCGGGCCGGACCGTATTCGCTGGAATGCGGATGACCCCTTTATCCGGAGCCGGGAAGAGCTTGCGGCGGCCGGGATGCTTTCGACTCAGGGCATTCGTTTCCGGGCCGAGGTTATCCGTATTGAAGTGGAAGCGGGTGCAGGGGACATGCGCTTTTCCCTGCAGGCCCTGTTGCGGCTGGAAGGCCAGCCTGCGGCAGAAGGAACCGGGGGAACCGGAGCGGGGCAGGGGCCAAGGCAGGGTATGGAAATTCTGCAAATTTCCGAAAATATGATTATTGATTAATACGGGCATGGATGAACAATGGCTGAGACTTGCTTCCGCTCCGCCCGCCGGCTTGGGCTTCCGGAGTGATCCTTTGCCTACCAACTTTCCAGTCATTTGAATTTTTCCAGCTTGATACCTCATTTTAAGACGAAACCGGGTCCTGCGGTTATACTGGTACCCGGTGCTTATTTTTTTATTCGGCGGGAAGTCCTTGCGACAGAGCTTTCCGGAGCCGAGCAGGCCGCGCTTTGCGAATTGTCGCTGGAGGAGTTGTCACCGTTCCCTTTGGAACAACTGGCTTGGGGTTGGCAGCTCCCGGCCTCCGCGGATTCTTTACTGGTCTTTGCCGCCTGCATCCCGAGATTGAAGGGCGAAGCCTATGACACATGGCCGGAGGCCCAGCATGTATTTCCGGATTTCCTTCCCTTCAGCCTGGCCCGCCCGACGGCGGAGCCGGTGGTGATGTATGTGCACGACGCCTGGCTGGGGGCACTCCTCTTTGAAGACGATGACCCTTTGCCGAAGAAATGGACCTTTATCGGGCTCGAAGGAAAAACGGAGGCCGAGCGAAAGGCATCGGCCGAGGCGAGTCTGCCCCGTTTGTACAGAGAGCTGACGGGACGTGTTCCGGATGCGCCGGCTGCAGTCCGTATCTTCGGGCTACCTGATATCCGCTTCAGCACAGACGGTTTACTGGAAATCCACCATCGTGATGCCTTTGCCGAACCAGACTCCCCTGCGCCGGAAGCGTTGAAGCATGAAGTCAGCACGGGCAAAGATGGCTCTGTACTCTGGGCGGCGGATTTGCGGGACAGGACTTTTCTGGACAAGGAAAAGAAGCGGCGCCGGATGGAAGGTGTGCTGTGGAAGGCCTTTACCGGAAGCGGGCTTGCCGCGTTGGCCTTGTTGCTCCTTTGCCTGGTGTACATGTTGGGGAATGTACTCCTAAACCAGCGTGCGGCCCGGATCCAGGCCCAGAGCCCTGCAGTGACGGTGGCGGAAGAGAACCAGTTGTTATTAGGGAAATTGGAGGAGTTTTCCCGTCCTCCGACCCGACCCTTCGCCCTTTTGGATCTCCTGAATGAAGAACGTCCCGCCAATATTTATTTCCGGGTGGCCTTTGCGGATAATACGGACCTTCTGGTTGTGGAGGGCAATGCCACCAATGCGGATGAAGTGAACCGGTACCAGCAGGCCCTCGCGGCCAGCGGGAATTTTACTTCGGCGGAACTCTCGGAAATCCGCTCGCGCGGCGGCGAGGTCCAGTTTACGCTCCGGTTGCGCTGTCCTCCGGATACCTTGGCCATCGAACGGGTGGTAGAGGTAAGCGACACAGGCGAAGAAACCGGAAATGAATCCGGGGAGGACGCTGCTTCGAACATAACCAACCAGACAGTTGAACGACAGACAGAGGAGGGTGCTCTATGAAATCGTTTTTCCGGAGTATGACGTTACGTGAGAAGTGGCTGCTGACTCTTTTCTGTTGGGTGTGGGTGGCGATAGCGGCTAACCATGTTTTTGGCAGGATTGGAACACTGCGCGACAGTTGGCGCCAGTCCGGAGCCGATCTGGAAAACCAGCAGATGTGGCTGGATGCCAGCGGGCAGATATCGGCGAACCTGCAGGAATCCATGCAGAACTTCAACCCGGCTCTTACTTTCAACCGTTCACGTCTGTTTGGCCGTGTGGATGGCCTGGCCCGTCAGGCGGGGCTTGTCAGCCCCGATGTTTCTTCTCCCCGCACCCAGAGCGGCGATATCTTTGAACTGCACAGTATGACCCTCAGCGTGCGCCGGGCACCGCTGGCCAATCTGATTGAATTCGACCGCCTGCTGCGGGGCGAGTCTCCCTACCTGACTTTGCAAAGTGTGCGCTTTACCGCAGACACCAGTGATCCCCGCTTACTCAACGCCTACTATATCATCAATTCCTTTGAACTTAAGGAGGAACGTTTCTGAGAGCGGAAGCATTCAGACACCTCACTCAACAAAACGTTTATCCCCGTATCTTTAAACCTTCACCAGAACCGATTATGTCACAGATTCCTCCGCCAAAAAAAATAGCCGGGTGGCTCATGTTGTTGCTGGCTTTTTTGTCTGCCGGTCTTGGAGCCTACGCCCAGGATGTGCCGGAGAACGAGGCCGCACCGGCAGCCCGCGAAGAGCCGATGGTCAATGCCATTGTCCTTGTTGATGAAACCGGACCTCAGGTGCTCGCCTTGCTGGAGCAACTAACCGGGAAATCGGTGTTGCGCTCCCAGGCACTGCCTGTGGTCAAAATCAATTTCAACAGCCAGGGGAGCTTGCCCCAGAGTGACGCCATCCTCGCCCTGGAAAGTTTGCTGGGGTTGAACGGGATTGCGATTACGCCCTTGGGCGAACTTTTCCTGAAGGCCGAACCCAGTGCGGGTGTGACAACTCAGGTTCCTCAATTTCTGGAAGTCTCGACCTTGGAGCTGCCCCCAAGCATCCAGTATTACACCAAGCTCTTTCGCTTAAAGCACCTCAACGTCATCGATGAAGCCCAACCGCTCATCCAGCCGTTTGCCTCGGGCGGCAATGTTTCCAGCGTTGTGCCGATGCCCAAGTCCAACGCGCTGCTGATTACCGATTCCCTCAATAACCTCCAGCAGATCGAGCGCGTCTTACAGAAGGCGGACTCTCCGGCTGAGATCGACGAACAAATCCGCTTCTTCAGCCTGAACCATACCCGGGCCGTGGATATGAAAGCACGCTTGGCGGCGCTCATGCAGGGGCAGGGAAACAGCGGCCTCGCCCGCTTTTTTCAGAAGAACACAGTTATCGAGGCGGACGAGCGCAGCAATCAGATCATTGTTATCACCCATTCCAGCAATATGCCCCTGCTCGAAGAACTGATCAGCAGTCTGGATATTGATGTGGAGCCGCAAAGCACCAGTGAGGTCTATTCGATCAAGCACGCCAAGGCCGAGGAAATCAATGGATTGCTGCAACAGGTGATTACCGGACAACAGCAAGCCCGCCAGGCGGAGAGCCAGCGTCAGCGCATCGCCGCGCGGCAGGCTGCCACGAGAGGTCAGACCCCTCCCGCTGGTGGAGAGGGCGGAGGTGCCGCTCCGGCAGCCGAAGCAGCACCTCAGGGACAACGGACTATACTTGAATTGAGCGGAACGGAAAACCTTCAGTTCAGCGAGTACGTCACAACTGTGGCGGATGAGCGCAGTAATGCGATTGTAGCATACGGAACCCGGAACGACCTGCGCCAAATAGGGGTACTGATTGAGAAACTCGACAAACTGCTGCCGCAGGTGGCAATCAATGTCATTATTGCCGAGGTCACTCTGGCGGACGAACACAACACCGGGTTCGATGCGCTTGGCCTGAGTTACAATGCGATTCCGGGGGCCGGTTTTGGGTTTGATCTTACGGGCCCCTCTTTTACGGCTGCCGGGAGTATCAAGGATATGGAGTTTTCCGCCCTGTTTTCCAAGGCCCGGGAAAACCGTAATTTCCGTGTCCTGTCGGCTCCCGTGATTGTGACCACACACAACCGCGAGGCCACTGTGAATGTCAGTGAATCCCGTCCGATTATCACAGGCACCACCACCTCCAGTCTGAATGCCGATACCCGAAGCAGTCAGGTTCAATACCGCGATATCGGTATCATTCTCACCGTAACCCCATTGATTGGTTCAAACGGAGCGATCCAATTGGAAATCGAGCAGAGGGTAGAGAACCTGCTGGATACGACGGAGATTGATGGCAATGAGCAGCCGATCATCGGCAAGCGGGAAGCCACCTCATTTGTCAGCGTCAATGATGGTGAAACCATTGTCCTTGCTGGCCTGCAGGAGAGTGAAGACCGTTATACGACGGGCCGCATGTTCTTCTTCGGGGATATTCCGATTCTCGGGGATATGATTCAAAGCCGCCGCCGTCAACAGCGGCGGCGTGAGCTGATGATTTTCATTCAGCCCTTCGTGCTCGATAGCTCGGAACGGAAGACCGCCAATGCCGAACGGACCATTGATAACCTGGACCGCGGTGAAGAGGTAAGGCTTTTTCTGGAAACAAACGATATGTCCATTGTGGATGCCTATACGGATGAGATGCGGGCTTTAAGCGAACCTCCGTCCCCCGAGTTTCCCCAACGTCGTGGTCCACGCCGCTGATGCTTATTGAAAACAAAACGACCATGTTGGATTCGTATCTAAAGTCACTCAGTGAAGACCAACGGGACGCCTTTGAGCAGGCCTTGCGTCAGAAGCGGCTGGGTATACTGGCGGAGTTTCTGGGTAAGAGTCAGGAATCGCTGCAGGACGAACTGGCAATGGAACTTGAGCTGCCCGTACTGGAAGAATTTGAACTGGCGGTAAAGAGCGAGACCTTTATCCCCCTGCGGTTGATTCACGAATACCAGTGTCTGCCCATTGTGCCGCCGGACGGGGCGGAAGAGGGTGAGACGGAAATCCACCTCGTCACGGTGTGGCCCCCGGATCCGGTGATGAACCAGTGGGTCTTCGCCACATGTGGTCGCCACCCGCGCTGGTATTGGGGGGCTCCGGACCGGGTCAGTGAAACCATTACCCAGGAATATGGCGTGGGCTCCGGAAGCCTTGATGATTCCGATCTTGAGGGCTTTGCCGAAGAAGCACAGGACACTGGGGAAGAGGATGAGGACGCCGCGATCATCCGCTTTGTCAACGAGGTGATCAGCAAAGCGATGGCAGACCGGGCGACGGATATTCATTTTGAGCCACAGCGGGATGCGATGCAGATACGTTACCGGATCGACGGTGAACTCGTTCCGGTCCGGGTGCCGGAAAATCTGGTGCATTTTCAAAAGGCCATCATCTCCCGCCTGAAGATCATGGCCCGGCTCAATATCTCCGAACGCCGTCGCCCCCAGGATGGGCGGATCAACTTCAGAGTGGGCAAGGAGGATCTGGATATCCGTATTTCCAGCCTCCCCACCATGTTCGGGGAAAGTATCAGCCTGCGCTTGTTGAGCAATAAAACGCAGCCGGTTACAGTGGAGGAACTGGGTTTCCTTACACGCGATGTGCAGGTGATCGACCAGATATTGACCCGTCCCCACGGGATCATTCTTGCCACTGGTCCGACGGGATCCGGGAAATCCACCACGCTCAGTGCCTTTATCCGCAAGATCCGCGACCCCCGCCGCCGCATCATCACCATTGAGGATCCGGTGGAATATGAAATCAGCGGCGTGAATCAGGTACAGGTACACCATGAAATAGGCCTCACCTTCGCCAGCACGCTTCGCAGTGTGCTGCGACAGGATCCGGATGTGATCATGGTGGGGGAAATCCGTGACCGCGATACCGCAGACATTGCCATCCGGGCCTCCCTGACCGGCCACCTTGTTTTAAGCACCTTGCACACGAATGATGCACCCGGCGCGGTCACCCGTCTGGTGGATATGGAGATCGAGCCTTTCCTCATCGCATCCTCAGTGGAAATGGTGATCGCCCAACGGCTCGTACGCCGCCTGTGTCCGCATTGTGCCAAGTCTGCCGAATTGGATGTCGCCTACCTCAGTTCCTGCCTTGTCGCCTTGCATGTCGATCCGGCGGAAGTGGTTAATGCGCACCTGGCCAAGGAGGCGGTTGGCTGCGAACAATGCCGGGGGCTGGGCTATCGGGGCCGGGTAGGTCTCTTTGAAATCCTGAGAGTGAATGAAGCGCTCCACGAACTCATCATCAAACGGGCCTCTTCGCGAGAGATACGCGAAGTCGCGGAAGCCCATGGTATGCGAACCTTGCAGGCCAGCGGGTGGGAACAGGTTCAGCGGGGGGGCACTTCGCTGGATGAGATCATGAAGTACGCCGATTTGATCGCAGCGGATGAGGGTGAGGGCACCGCTGAACTTCCTTTGACCTAAGCGAACCATGCCGACTTTTCATTACAAAGCACTGGGCGGAAACGGCAAGCTGGTCAAGGGGACGCTGGATGCGGCGGACCGTAAGCAAGCTCTTGTTCGCCTGCGGAAACAGAAGCTGAAACCACTGGAAATTCAGGTGGGGGATCCCGGTTCGCTTCCGGCCAAGGTGTCCGAAGTGGAAGAAGAGGGAACGGCTTCATTTGAGGTTTCGGAAGGCTTTTTCTCGCGATTCCGGAAGGAAGCGGATCTGGCCCGCCCTTTTTTCAGTAAGCTCTTGCAGTTGCACGGAAGCGGCATGCCGCTCGGGGATGCTGTGGGCCTGATGAGTCAGCGAATGTCCGATCTCCGGCTGAAGGATTTATCGACTCAGCTGTTTCGCGACTTGAGTGAGGGTAAAAGCCTGGCCGCCGCCATGCGTATGCGCCCCCGAATCTTTGATCCAGCCCTCTCCTATCTGGTGGAAGCAGGGGAGGCGACCGGTAACGTGGTTCCCATTCTGGAGAATATTATCACCAGCCTCGAACAGAAGGAAGCCTTGCGGAAGAAAGTTATTTCCGCGATGTCGTATCCGGCCTTTATCATATTCGTGGCCTTTGTTGTGGTGGGACTTTTCCTCTTTTTTCTGCTTCCCCGGATTGAGACCATGCTCGCCAGACTGGGTGGTGACTTGAATTTGGCGGCTCGCCTGACTATCGGCTTGGCCGATTTTGCGCTGACCCAGGGGCCCTTCCTTCTGGTAGGCCTGTTGCTGGCCGCACTGGGGATATGGCGCTGGAGAAAAACTGAAAAGGGGCGTATTAACCTGGACCGGCTCTGCCTGAAACTTCCGTATCTGCGATTTGTTTTCTACAATGCCGAAATTTGCCGCTGCACGAATATTCTCTCCATCCTTTTAAACAATGGAGTGAATACAACCGACAGTCTGAGATTGTCGGAAAACACCTTGCAGAACCGCTCCCTGCAAAGCCGATTTCGTTCCGCCAGAATGCTGATCAACGATGGGGCCGCATTTTCACTGGCATTCAAAAAGTACGGTATCTTTCCGGATATGGATGTGGACATTCTCAATGTCGGCGAAAACACCGGATCCATGGTGAAAAGTTTCGAGGAAATCTATAAGACACACAGCAGTGAGCTGGAGTCGCAACTGAAAACCATAACCAATTTGGTGGCCGGCCTGACTCTTGCCTTTGCCTTTGCCCTCGTCCTGATTCTGACCCTTGGGGTGGTCCTCAGTATCCTTCAGCTAAGTCAAAGTATGCTGGCCCGGTGATTGTAGGCTGAAGCTTTAGCGAGGCCCCTTTTTAGGCTGAAGGTGTTTAGGCTGTAGGCGGTGGGATTTGAGAGGCAACGCAGGGGTCTCGCGCAAAGACGCCAAGAAAGTAGGCTCAGCAGTCCCAGCGTAGGATGACAGATGAATGACGGGTTGGAGTCCCGCATTTATGCGGTCTTGTCCCATGCTGTATAAAGCGGGAATCTACTCCACTTTTAACTTTAACTGACCTTCTCCTTTGTCGCTGAAGCTTCACGCTATGCTTTGCCCGATGCAGTGGTAGAGGAAACGGGTGGCTTCATCGAGTTCATCGAGGGCGATCCATTCATCTTTGGTGTGGGCCTGCTCAATACTGCCCGGGCCAAAGACGACACAGGGAATACCAGCCTGGGAATAGACCCCGGCATTGGTGGCATAGCGGACGGCTCCAAAGTCCGGGTTGGGCAGACTGGAACGGTCAAGCTTCTGCAGCCAGCGGTGGAAGGCCGTCTTTTCATCGCATTCCAGCGGCGGGTAATGCTGGGTCGGGATGCATTCACAGGAACAGTCCGGACGGCGTGAACGCACATACTTCCAGAGCCGGGAAAGTAACGGATTGAGCTCTTCCTCATCCTTCGTGTGAAGTGTCCGGAAATCAAGATCAGCCTCCGCCAGATCGGGAATCAAATTCACCTGACGGCCACCACTGAATACTCCGGTACTGAACGTGGACTTCCCCAGAACGGGGTCCGAGTTGGCATTTTCCGAAGCAAAGTATTTTTCGATCTGGCGGATGTAGTCGGCGGCGGCATGGACAGCGTTGCTGCCATATTCCGGATAAGCACTGTGGCCTGCCTTCCCGTGGACCCGTACGCGGAAGCGCCTGGCTCCTTTGTGCCGGGTAATAAATTGTCTTTGGGTCGGCTCACCCACGATGATGCCATCGCAACGAAACCCGCTTTTCATTAGTGCCCGTGCCCCGCTGGCACCAAGTTCCTCGTCACAGGGGGCAAGGAAATACCAGGTTACGGGAGGCGGACCCTTACGTTCAATGTACTGGAAAAGGGCACTGAGCATCGCTGCCATGGGTCCTTTGGTATCGCAGCTTCCACGACCATAAAGTTTGCCTTCATGGATTGTCGGCTTGAAGGGATCAACCGTCATGCCATCCACGCTGACGGTGTCGGTATGGGCTTCAAAGGCGAGTGAACGGTTGGGGTTGAGGCCGTCGAAACGGGCGATAAGGTTAGGTCTTCCCGGCAGGCCTTTTTGGATCTCAACATGGCTGGCGATCGGCTTCAGGAGGGCTTCGAGCAACTCGACTATTTGAGCTTCCCCCGTTTGAATACCGTCAGGTTTTTGCCGCCCCGGATTAACGCTGGGACAGGCTACCAGTTGTTTCAGGATCTCTGTGGTTGTCATGCTAAGCCTGCTCAGTTCAGCGTCTTGAGGACGGCTTTCACGTCTTCTGCCTGACGTGAGGTGGAGGCACTGAGGTCGCGCCAGATGATTTTACCATCCTTGACCAAAAAGGCCTGACGCTTGGCGATGCCCGCCGTGTTGGGTACTTGGAAGCCCTGCATGACGGCACCGTCGGTGTCGGCAATCAAAAGGTAGGGGAGTTGATGTTTTTCGGCGAAACGCTTCTGGGTTTCCGCCGTATCCCCGCTCACTCCGACTACCGTAACCCCAGCCTCCTGCAGTTCTTCATACCCGTCACGCAGGCTGCAGGCCTGGCTGGTGCAGCCGGGGGTGAATGCTTTGGGGTAAAAGAAAACAAGGACCAGTCCCTGATCGTAGAGGGCTCCCAAATCAAGCTGCTCCCCATCCTGGTTGATGGCGGATAAGCGCGGTGCGGGATCCCCCGCAGCCAAGGGATCACCCTTGCCCACACAGGCACAGGTCAGGGTTGCTAGCAGGGAAAGCGTTGTTTTGATCAGTTTCATAGCTGGATGATGCCCCCAAAGCCAGTTTTTGCAAGCAAAGGTGAGTTTCCCCGGATGGTGCAAGCGCCAGACTTTCAGCCCCTCTTAAAGAGCCTATCTTTTTGCCTAATAACAAGATGTTCGGCTGAGGAATAGACTTTACAGGTTCGAAAAAAACTTTGTAGCGTCGTCGGCTCTTCGCTTGTTTCACTTCTCATACACTCTCTATCGTTTATTCCCTATGATGACGATTATTTCCTATATGGTTTTGTCGGCTCTGTTTTTCTCCTCGACCGCTTTTGGCCTGCGGTTTGCCTTCCTTTCCCGTGAACGCATTATTGAGATTTATCAGCAGTGGCGATTTTCGCTGGTGGAAACACTGCCCGAGGATCGCGATCCCCAACAAGAGGAATCGGTCGTCCTCGGTGTGCGTGTCGTTGGTTTTCTCCTGCTGGTGGTCGCGGTTCTTGTAGCTTGGGTGACTTACCTCAAGCTGATATAAACCGCAAAGCATGGAGCCCCCCACTGCTAACCTGAAAAATTCACCGGATTGTGCGAAAAGGGGATTAAGTTATTTATTATG
>CAZCJJ010000040.1:0-23701 GCA_964499045.1 uncultured Opitutales bacterium
CTTGGGAAGATCCGTGAATTCGCCGGAAATGACTTCCCTTCCGTCGATGATCACAGATTTCAGGCTTTCCATCATCCTGTAATCGTAGTCAGTCATTCCCTTTTTATAGGTTAGAGCCTTATAACCATCCCAGTCTTGCTCGTTCAGAATACGGATGACCGATGCCTTGAATTCCTTTTTCGTTTCGGCAGCTTGGATGCTCAGAGTGCTGACGAAGATCGCGAGAGTGAGTGTCGTGTATTTCATTTTTCTTCTGTGAACGATGAGACCAGACAAGCAGCCTGAGCGCTCAGCCGTCCAGTTGATTTTTAGAATTTAGGGACGGGTTATCTGGTTGTCTGCGTCGACTGGCTCACTCTCCTTTTCTTCATGCGCTTTGCAAATGGGAAATCGTATACCTCGGCTTTGATTCCGACATTGTCAGCCATGTAGGAGACAATGACCGGAAATAAAATGATGCATAAGATGCCAAATATACCCAGAAACCATTCTTTCACAGACTCTACGCCGATAGCCTCTGAGAGAAGAGTCGCAGCGAAGGCACCAAATTGGTATATGACTAGGACCATGAAAAACAGCAGGAACAACCTCCAGGAGATCCGGATCCCATTGATCCATTCTTTTTTTAATTTTTCCATTTTTAGCGAAATCGTAAAAAACGATTGATGTTTGAATTCTACGTTTGACCCCTTGGCTGCGCCTCTGACCCCTTGGCTGCGCCTCGGCGTGACGCGGGCGAGCGTTGGGTGGACCGTCTTGTTCGCTTATTTCCATCGTATAAAAGGTGCCGTTAGTTCCTTGAATTCCTTTGAATAGAGTGTTCGATTAGCGGCAGCCAAGTCTGCACTGAGCATATCCAACGCTTGCTTCAGTCTTTCTGATATAGCCACTTGCCGTAAAATGCTCAGTATGGAGGCCAAGTGTTTCTGGCAGATTGAATTAGTAAGTTTGGAATTTATGTCGCGATTCAAAAAGCTGAGCACACAAGCAGCTATACCATCATCATCAAGCAGGCCAAGGAACTGATCGTAGAGGGGCAAGCCCGCCGGACTAACCCCTTCCCGATAGGATAGCCCTCGTCCAAGGCGACATGATACAATTACAGGAATCAACGTCGGAAGAAGCTCTTTGGGAATGTCGGTTGATCGCTTGCAATACGAAAGAATTTCTCTGATGAAAGGCGGCTCATTGTAAAAGTTATCGTAACCATGATGAGCTTCCCGCAGGTGTGTTGCAAGGTTCTGAAGCGCTACTATACGACTTGGCAGCGACTCATAAGCCTTGCCATCAACAACCTCGAGAAACTCCTGCCCCCGCTTTTGCCGCTGTTCGTCTAAGTTGGTGCGATATCCATCGATCATCGCTCCGATTCGATACTTTAGGCGATCTTCCGAATGACTCCAAAGAAATGGTGCAAAAATCGCGATATTCTTACGAAGTATTTGGTCGGTGTCAGGGGCTACGAATATGCCGAAAAAGGTGATTAGCAGATTATGAACGTGAGGAAGGGAAAGGTTCTTCAATTCTGTTGCAAATCTATCCCTGGTGGCATGATCAACAACAGTTGTTCGTTCTTTGATATTTGCAGTTAAAGAGCGGATCCGGATTGCTGACTCAGATGGACGGTCTTGGAGAACGTCCTTAACGCATGTCTGGAGCCAACCAAGCAACTCGAAACCCCCAATGCTCTCAACGTTCGGATGTGACGCAGCAACCTCATTCCTCATTGTGAGAATATGATCCAGCTTGCGATAAACGACCTCTGAGATCAACTCTAGCTTCAGGCACGTATCAAGAAGAACGCTATCTTTCAGCCCGTCCAAATCAGATTCGTCACTATATGATGAACGGTTTTTGCCACCGACAGCGGCATCAAAAAATAGATCGATCCCATAAATGACTGCCTTCTTCCTCAAGTTTAGAACCACTTCGTTCCAAACATAATTCAAAGCGGCATCGAAAAGACCAACAGCTGAGGCACCAACAAATTTTGCCAAGTAACGAGCATCTCGCTTTTCTTCCGCTGGTAGAGCGTTCAAAAAAGCAGGAAGATTCGTCGCAACAACAGCACGCTCTTCTGTCGTCGCAATTATATTGTCCGTCGGAAGACCGACTTGAGCCAGATAGGCGGTGTAAACATTCGTCTCTGCAGCCAGATCTGACGGTGATATTGGGACAAGGGATGAGTCGTCTACAGGCATAGTGGTATCATTAGCGAACAGTTCTTTTTAGTGGTTTCTCGTCTCAAAAATAAGCAACTTAGAGGGTGCTGACAAGAACCAAGGTACAGAAACGTTTAAATTGATAATCAATGCCTTACGGATGTCATTGGGTTGATTTATGTCTGCCTCTTGGGGGTGGTTGTGTCATTTTGTCTCCTAACACGCGCGCGTGTTAGGGTGCTTTTCGAGGTCGGTGTGAATGGATGGGAAACGGGGGGGTGGTTTTGTTCCGGGGAATTGCCCGAGGAGATTTTCTCTGGAGTTATGCAGAAACCAGTTCCCTCGATGGATGGACTTCGCGGTTAATTTGGCTGCCCTTTTCCGCTTGTACACGCCGAAGATCAGAGGCGAGTTGTAGGCGAAGCCAAAACCCCTGTGATGTACCGAAATAGCGTGAAAGGCGAAGGTCGTATTCGGGAGTGATGCGGCGGTTTCCGTTCTTCATCCCGCTCAGATGGGGGGCTGGAATACCGGTGGCCAAGGCCACGGTATTCTGGTCTGCCGCTATCTCTTCCAAGGTTTCCCGAAGGGTTTCGGCGAATGCGTTGATGTGGTTGGTTTTCATGTGAATATTAATGGTAATCGGTTATCGTGACTTCGTAGGCGTTTCCGTCTTCCCATCGGAAGCAAAGCCTCCATTGCTGATTGATGCGAATGCTGTATTGTCCTCTGCGATCCCCTTTGAGTGCTTCCAAGTGGTTGGATGGCGGAAAGCGTAAATCATCAAGAATTGCGGCAGAGTGAAGTTGGTCCAGCTTGATGATGGCCCGACGAAGAATATCTTGTGGAAACCCCTTGGGGGACTTGCCTTCGAAGGCTTTTTTCGTCCGGGCATCACTAAAGCTTTGAATCATTAATACAGAATTACCTTTTTTGGTAATAATGTCAAAGGTTTTTACCGATTTCGGTAACCTTCCTGAGCCATCAGCCAGAATGATGGTTTTATTCAGCATCAGAACCTTGGACACCTAACCCGGCCTGTCCATTCGGGCCATGCCCTCTACTTTTACCTTGCCAGAAACGGGCCCTTGGTTTTGTTCTGGAAATCTCTTGGGGGGGAGTAGCTCAATGGATAGAGCAGCAGTTTTCTAAACTGTTGGTTCCGGGTTCGAGTCCCGGCTTCCCCGCCATAGCTTTGCGACGGCGGCTGGACTTGAGGCTTGTTGGCGAATCCGGTCAAACAGCCTGTTTTCTGCTGAAAACCATCAAGTCATTGTTTTTCAATAGAAACCTTTGCCAACAAGCCGGTGAGATATGCGGGCTATTCAGAATGGCACTTAGTTAAGGTGGGTCGTCGAAGCGGTCCCGATCGCGACCCCGATGAAGTCGCTTAACCAAGTGCCATCCACACTATTCAGGTTTCGTGTGGTTGCTGAGGCCGCTGTCGCAGCGGGTTTTACGGGTGTCGAGGGTTTGTTGGAGCATGGCCTTATTATCGTCGTAGCGGTTGCGTGAAAGCCTCGGGTGGTTGAGGTGGAAAAGTTGGCAGCGGCCATAGACGAATTTACGTTGGCGTCCGCAATGGTAGAGGCGGGCGGCGAGGTCCGAGTCTTCGGCACCCCATCCCTCATAGCTTTCGTCGTAACCATTGATTTGTTCAAGGTCCTGCCGCCAGATGCCGAGGTTGCAGCCGAGAATGCTTTTTAATTCCCGGTTTTTGAAGACGAGGGGGAAGGGGAGGCGGATGGCCTTGAATGGGCCTTCGAGCTGTCCCCGCAGGGCGACTCCAAGCAGACCGGTTTCCCTGGCGAGGAAGGGTTGCACCATGGGCTCGGCGATGTAGGCGCGGCGTCCCTGGACAAAACAGCCTTGCTCCGCGACTTGCCGGTGGTCCCGGACAAAGTGACGCCCGGGAATGCAGTCGCCGTCGATAAAAACGAGGTAATCACCACTGGACAGGCTGATCGCGAGGTTGAGGATACGGGAGCGACGGTAGCCTTTCTTTTCCTGCCAGGCGTGGAGGATGGGGAAGGGGACTTTTTTCTGCCATGCTTGAACCCGTTCACGGGTCTTGTCATCCGAGCCGTCATCCGCCACCACGATTTCATGTGGCTGTTCCGAGCCGTGTTGCACTTCCTCAAAAATACGCTCCAGTGCGAGCGGGTTGTTGTAGGTGTTAACGACCAGCGTCAATTTCACGGTCAAATTTCTCCTTGATTGCAGGGGTGGTGTTGTATTCGTAAAGGCGGCTGTGACGGACGAGGGTGGCGAAGGAGGAGAGGCAGGCGATGTAGAAGCCGGGGAATCCGTCGAGGAAGCCGCGCTGGAGGATGTAGCCACGGAAGAATTTCCAGAAGGGGCGGAACACAGGTTTCCACCAGCGGAAGCGGCGGCCGCGGGCCAGTTCCCGGCGCAGGAATATGTCACTGAAATAATTGATTTTGGCGATCTGGGTATTCATATCCGGATTGGAATAGTGATGGAGGTCGCCATTCAGTTTTCTGGATTTGCCTTCCAGCACCATTTTGTCGTGTTCCGGTGAGCCGCCCCAGCGCCCTTTGCCGTTACGTATCAGTCGCAGACTGTGATCGGGGTACCATTCTCCGTGCTTGATCCAGCGTCCGAGAAACCAGACTTTGCGTGGGAAATAGGCCCCATTGCAGCCTGCCGGATCTTCGCGTATGAAACGGATCAGTTCTTCACGCAGTTCCGGGGAAAGCTCTTCATCGGCATCCAGGCAGAGCACCCAAGGTTGGGTCACCTTGTCGAGGGCGATGTTTTTCTGGTCCCGGTGCCCGTGCCATGTTTCCTCAAAAATCCCGGCTCCGTAGCTTTCAAGAATGGCAACGGTATCATCGGTGCAATCGTTGACCACGGCCACGATTTCGCTGCAAAGGTCAGCCACACTGTCGAGGCAGGTACGGATGCGGGCGGCCTCGTTGTGGGCAATGATGGCAAGGCTGAGAGGAAGTTTATCCATTAATGCGCCGGAGGGTACTGAGCGTCGGGTTAAAGGTCAATGACGCACGCTAATTGAACCCTGTGCTCCCGGCTTACTTCGTGGAAACCTGCCTGCGTAGCCGCTGATCAACGCGGGTGACGCGGAAGAAGGAGAGTGCCATCCAGAATACGCCTGCCATAACCAGAGAGGTATAGGCGGAGAAAAGGTAGATCCAGAAAGGATCGTAGGCCGGGACGTGCTTGGGGATCACGAGGAAGGTAAAGGCCAGGAAAAAGACAACAGTGAGTGCCACGTCGAGGAGGGCACCTTGTTTAGTGATCAGTTTGCTTTTTTTTTCGTCCATGTTGAATGAATGGGATTTTGGTTTTTGTGGCTGTGGGCCGGGGGCTTGTCAAAGACAAAATGGCGGATCAGTCCTCGAGCCCGAGTTTACGCAATTTGGGCAGGATGACGTAGGTACAGTAGCCAGCCCCGGAATTTTGGTTGTAATAGTTCTGATGGTAATCCTCGGCGGGATAGAAGGTGTCGAGGGGTGTGATTTCGGTGACGACGGGATCCTTGTGTACCCGTGTGGTTTTGGCTTTGGAATGTTCCGCGGCTTCTTTTTGCGTTTGGTCGGCATAAAAGATGGCGGATCGGTACTGGGTGCCGACATCGGCCCCCTGGCGGTTGAGAGTGGTGGGGTCATGGGCGGCCCAGAAGACATCCAGAATGTCATCATAGCTGATCACTGCGGGGTCGAAGATGACCTGTACGACCTCGGCATGGCCGGTTTCTCCTGTCACCACCTCCTGATAGGTCGGGTTTTCCCGGTGGCCCCCGGTATAGCCCGATTGAACGGCCTTCACCCCATCAATGCGCTGAAAGACGGCTTCCAGACACCAGAAACAGCCACCTCCGAGAGTGGCGCGGGGAAAGGCATCCAAGGCGGGATCATTAGGACTCATGAGCTGGTTTTCGGTTTTGTTGGCGTGGGAATCGGGCTGGCAGCCGCCCAAAAGTAACAGCAGGCAGAGCACGATCAGAAGGCGCTGAAATTGAGCTGTGTATTTCATATACCATGCGAGTTGGATCTGCTACGGTAGCACCTTTCCGGATTTGTGCAATGGGTCTTTTTTATCAATGGAGAGGCATCGGCCGGAGGATGAAAAGCATGATTGATCTTCCCGGGAAGAGGGCCTATCTCTTTTGTGTGGCAACGAACAACCCCTCTGTGTGCTGATATGGTAAAAAAGAATCTACCGGAGAATTCCGGAGGCAAACCAAACGAATCCGGGAAACGTACACGGTTATTGCGCTTAGGCTACCGTAAGCGACGCTTCCGGGGAGGAATCGGGTTGAGCCCCGGGGAACTGGTAGCTGAGGAACGCCAGGGAGCTTCTCCGGTCAAAGTCAAATTGCTGGGCTATGGGCCGGATGGTTTCACCGAGGAGGAATGTGCTAACTGGGGACGTCTGGACGTGCTTCGCCGTGAATATCCGGTGATCTGGCTGCAAGTCCAGGGAGCGGCGGATGAAGGGGGTATCCGCACCCTGTGTTCGCGTATGGGTATGCATCCCCTGGCGATTGAGGACGTTCTCAATTCACATGCCCGGACGAAGGTGGAGTTGTATGAAAACAATTTGCTGGTCGTGACCAAGGCCGTCGCGAGGAATAGTTTGCGCGAGACGCTGTTGGTTGATCAGGTTTCATTTTTCATGGGAGAGGGTTTTCTTATTTCCTTTCAGGAAAGTGAGGAGAGTCTTTTTGAACCGGTGGCGAACCGGATTCGTCAGGGGACGGGCAGGATACGCAGAAAGGGGGCGAGTTACTTGTTATTTGCCCTGATGGATGTGAAAGTGGACCATCTGCTCAGTATTCTGGATGAGGTGGAATCGGATATTGTCGAAACGGAGGAGCGGATGCTGGATCGGGGGGAAGCCTGTACTTTGGAGGAGATTTACCAGCGGAAGCGTTTGGTTTTATCCATGTTGCGGATTGTCTTACCCACCCGGGAGAATGCCAATCGCCTGGAGATGCTTGATGTGGGGATTATTGAGGAAGATAATCGCTACTATTTCCGGGACTTGGCGGACAGTGCCCGGCGGGCCTCGGAAAGGGTGGAGCATGCCCGCCTGATTCTGCAGAATATGCAGGAGTTCTTTCATTTGCAACAGGAACACCGTACCAATGAACGGATGAAGGTGCTGACGGTATTTGCGACACTGTTCATGCCCTTGACTTTCCTTGCCGGGATTTACGGGATGAATTTCAGCCATGAGGCCGGACCCTGGAATATGCCTGAGTTATACTGGCCTTATGGCTACCTGACCGTTCTGATGGTGATGGCTGTATTCTTTTTCGGCATGTTGGGCTGGTTCAGGTATCGAAAGTGGATCTGATCCTAATTCACCGAATTGTGCGAAAAGAGGATTAAGTTGTAGTGAAACATTATTTGCCGCCGAATTCGCTTCTGAGCTTCGTGAATATTCCAGGCTAAACACCCAAATAAGCACTTGTCTTCCGGCTCAATGCCTGTAATCAGGGGGGGCTTCTTTTAAAAAACAATTATGGAAAAAACGTTCATTATCTTAAAACCGGATTGCATGGAAAAAGGCATTTACGGGCTGGTTCTTGACCGCTTTGCCAAAGCCGGGTTCGAAGTAGTGGCCTGTAAAATGGTGAAACTCGGGTCGGAAATCCTGCGCGAGCATTACGCACATGTGGCGGACAAGCCTTTCTTCCCGGAAATTGAAGGTTTCATGAGTTCACGTCCGGTCATTTGCCTTGTTCTGAAAGGCAACGGTGTCATTGAGCGGGTGCGCAAACTCCTCGGGCCGACGAATTCCCTCGAGGCGGCTGCCGGAACCATTCGCGGTGACATGGGCACGGACATGATGGTGAATGTCTGCCATGCTTCCGACGGTCCTGAAACTGCGGAAGCTGAAATCAAACGTTTCTTCAAACCGGAGGAAATTCTGGGGTGACTGAAAGGGGGGTGGCCTGTCACTGGTGCATTCTCAATGTTCCGGAGTGGGGGTCCCCCTTCAGACCTTTTTCCCGATGATAGATTATTCCTCATTGTCGGGCATTTTGTTAGCCCTACTGATTGTCGGCGGGCTGGCTGGTTTGTTTTTTGGCGGCGAGTGGCTGGCCCGCGGGGCTGCCTCGCTCGCCATTTCCATGCGGGTCAGCCCGGTAGTCGTAGGGCTGACTATTGTGGCTATCGCCACCAGCATGCCTGAGATGATCACGGCTCTATTCGCGGCCTCAAGGGGAAATGATGGATTGGCGGTAGGCAACATTGTCGGCAGCAATATTGCCAATGCCGGCTTGATCCTTGGTATTTCGGTACTGATCCGACCGCTGGTGATCGAGCGGAGATTGATCCGGTTGGAAATGCCGTTTTTGTTGGCGGGTACGATTCTGTTTGTCCTCGTCAGCATGGGTGGGGTTTATGCTAGCGGTGTCATTGGCCGGACGGAAGGTTCCCTGCTCTTGCTCTGCGCGGTGCTTTATCTGTTTTTTATTGTTTTCCGGACCAAAAAGATGCCACCGGATGTGGTTCATAAAATGGAGGAGGAGTTACCCCAAGACCCTGGATCAGTGGCGGCGGACTGGGGGTGGATTCTGGCCGGGGCCATCTTGCTGGCGCTTGGCGCGGAAGCCTTGGTCGGAGCTTCGGCGGAGACGGCCCTCCGCTTTGGTGTCAGTGAATTTCTGATTGGGATGACGATTGTGGCAATCGGGACCAGCCTTCCTGAATTGGCTGCGTCGGTTGCGGCTGCGGTTCACGGCAACAACGGCATTGTCGCGGGTAATTTGCTGGGATCCAATATTTTCAACCTCCTGCTCATTGGCGGCGGGGTGGCGGTGATTTTCCCTCTGCAGGTGGATGCCAGCCTCTTTATCATCGAATTTCCAGCCCTCCTGCTGATGAGCCTGCTGATGTGGCTCTTTTTCCGAACCGGGGCCATCGTTACCCGTCGCGAGGGCGTAGTCCTCCTGCTTGTGTACGCCGCGATTATCGGACTGTCAGGCCTTTCCCAAACGGGGTATCTTTGAGGAAATCTTGTTAGGATGAGGAGCCATTAAAGCTGGACAAATTGCAAGTGGCCACTGTCTGCAGCCAAACTCCTAGCCGGCACAATGGCACAGAGGTGTTGTTTTGTGTGAGGATGTCTCCGTGAACCCTGTGTGCTCGGTGAGAGGCCTCTTAATCATAATCGTAATCCTAATCGCCTGTTTTGGCACGAAGCAGAACCCCACAAAATGTGGATGTGTAGTCTATATTAAAGATTCCCGAATACGGGTGCGGCTACGGATTTGGTGAATAATGTTTCGGAGGGGGGCGGGTTGTGGATGGATCAATTTCCGGAAATCCATAAAAATAATTCATTCTGTTTTGAGTTATCCGGTTTTATGGGTTAATCAATGAGCGATGTCTGAAAAATTTGAAGTTCGGAAAAGTAATATTCGCAGGGTGCGGAAATGCCGTCACCGCCACAATTACCTGCCTTACATCGTACTGCTAATCATTGCACTGACCGGGTGGGGAATTGGTCTCTTGATCATGCGGACGCAGTGAGCGAGTTTTTTAGGCTGTAGGAGTTTAGGCTGTAGAGGTCGGCAAACCCGAATCCTCAGGCGAATTTTTTCCAGAGGGAGGGGACAAAGAGGACGAGGATGGCGTAGAGCTCCAGGCGCCCCATGATCATGAGGAGGCTGAACATACACTTCGCGACGGGCCCGAAGAAGGCATAGTTTTCAGAGGGGCCGATTTCAGCGACTCCCGGTCCGATATTAAACAAGGTGGAGGCCACGGCGGAGAATATACCGGCAAAACTTACCTGTGGTTCAAGCAGTGAAAGGAGGAGAATCCCCCCGAGAAAGACCATCGTCATCAGCAAGATGAAACCCATGATGTTTTCCTGATCGTCCTGATCGAGAACCCGTCCGTTCATGTAAAGGGGGCGAACCACACGGGTGCGGAATGATTTCTCAATGCTTTTTTGGGTGATTTTCAATGCCACCACCAGCCGGACAATTTTAGTGCCCCCCGAGGTTGAGCCGGAACAGCCGCCGAAAATCATAAGGAGAAGCAGAATCACATGAGTAATGGGCAGCCAGTTCATGTAATCGTCGGTTGTGAACCCGGTGGTGGTGGCGATGGACACGACCTGAAACATGCAGGTTCTCAGGGTAGCTATGAAGTCAGGCTCAGCTGTAATCAAGTACATTGAGGTCGTGACGATTGCGGTGGCGGCCAGCAGTATGAGGTAGTAGGCCTTGACCTCGGTGTTGGCGCGGAAACCCCGCCAGTTGCGCCGGGTGAGCATGAGCAGGGCGAAGAAAGAGGTCCCTCCCAGGGCCATAAAAAGGATGATGATCCATTCGAGGGAGGGATTGTTAAAAGCGGCGATACTGCTGTCGTAGGTACCGAATCCCCCGGTTGAGATCGTTGTGAACATATGGCAGATGGCGTCGAACCAGGACAGTCCGGCTCCCCTCATGGCCAGCAGGCAGGCTCCGGACAGCCCGAGGTAAAGCAGGATGATCTGGAGCACACCCTGTTGTATCCTTCCGGAGTCGATCTCCGTGGAGGTCCCGGTGGATTCGTTGGAATAAAGGATTTTGGCTCCGGCCCCGAGGGAGGAAAGGAGGGCGACAAAAAAGACGACAACTCCCAGTCCCCCGACCCACTGGCTGAGGGAACGCCAGAAGAGCAGGCTGTGGGGGTAGGTTTCCAGATTACTTAGCACTGTGGCCCCGGTGGTGGTGAGTCCCGAGGTGGATTCAAAGATGGCATCTGTTATACCGCATCCGGGGATAATCAGCCAATAGGGGGTGGCACCGACCAGTGAGGCCAGTATCCATCCAGTGCCGATCAGAGTTAGAGCCTCCTTGCGGAAAAGCTTCAACTGAGCCCCCCGTCCGAGAAACGCAAACACGACGGCCAGAACGCAGGCGATGGAGGCACTCAGGATCCATTCCACCAGATAGGCTGATTCCCGGGCCTCAATCCACGCTATTTCTCCGACAGCGTACGAAGCCAGAAAGGCCAGTGCCAGTGTGGACATGATGACGCTGAGAAGCTTGCAGATGATGGGGTAGTTCATTGCCGTCAGGTCAGTAGTTTGACGAGTTCGCCCACCTTGTCTTCGTGTGAGATCACCACCACACGGTCGCCGGCCAGGATTTTGTCATCGGCCCCTGGCACCTTGGCCTGAAACTTGTGGAGCAGGGCGACGATGACGGCGCCAGCGGGAAACCGGATATCGCGGATTTCACGGTTGATAATCGGGCTGTTTGGCGACACCCTGATTTCCAGGATTTTGCCGGAATTTTGGGGCAAGGTAGCGAGTTCCACGAAGGGGTCTTTGCTCAAATAACGCAGGATCTCGTCTACCGTGGCCCGACGGGGGGAAACAACCATCTCGAGTCCGAGGGTTTCTTTCAGGTTGTCCAAGACATCTTCATAGTCCGGCTTATTGATGACGAGCTGGACGTGCTGTGCTCCCAGTTTTTTTGCCTGGAGGCAGGTCATGATGTTATCTTCATCATCCTTGGTGCAGCCTACAAAATAGTCGGCGCTGCCAATCTGCTCCTCCTCCATCAGTTTCAGTGAAGTGGCGGTACCATGAATCACCGTCACTTCGGGAAACCGTTCGGCCAGCTTGCGACAGGTTTTGGGGTCGTTTTCAATGATTCTGATCTTGAAACGCGGGTTTTTCAGAAGCCGAACCAGTCCAATGGCGGTCTCGGTGCCTCCGAAAAGCACGACACGGATAATATCCTGGCGTTTTTCCGGTTCAAAGCGATTTTTGACCTCGAAAAGGATTTCGGGGGGGCCAACGAGGGTGGCAAGATCATCTGCCTGCAGGGCGGTGTCTGCGCTGGGAACATAAAATTTTCCTTCGCGTTGGATGAAACCGATGCGGACGCCTTTTTCCAGACGTATGTCCATCAGCGTGCGGCCGATGAGTTTTGATTTTGGACTGACCTTGACCTGTTGGACCTCGATTTCGCCCCGCGCAAAATTTTCCACCGCCACACGTCCGGGGTTGCGCATGGCCTTCGCCAGTTCGACTGCGGAAAGGGCCTCCGGGTTCAGGAGAAAGTCGATGCCAAAGTGAAGCTGGTAGTTGACGATGGAATTGTCCGCATAGGTCTGGTCGTGAATACGGGCGATCGTAACTTTAGCTCCCAGAGCCTTGGCGATCGAACCTGAAACCAGATTTGTACGGTCATCGCTGGTCATGGCCAGGAAGTAGTCGCAACGGTCCATTCCGGATTTTTTGAGGACACTGGCAGACGAGCCATTGCCCTCTAGTACACGGACGTTATAGGACTCATCGACATCATCGGCGGTCGAAACCGAATTCTCAATGACGGTTACGTCATGGCCATCCTCACTCAGGATGTGACAAAGGTGACGACCGACCTCTCCGGCCCCTACGACAATTATTTTCATAAGAATGACAAACCTGCTTTAAGGATAATTTATCGAAAACTAAATTAGAATCGGTTGCGTCTGTCTGCTCGTCCACCTTCTCACCCCTTCGGCAAGCTCAGGGCGGGAAAGGCGGCTACGTAGCTGCACTCGTGAGAGCGTGGCTTGGCGCTTTGTTTACCTTAGGGGAGGACGAATGTCCTTCCGGTAGTAGTGAGATGAGTTGGGATAGGGAAGCAAAGTAGTCTTTGAAGTCTATTGTATTCAGGTTGCGCCCGAAGGTTCCGGCAAACAACTGGCGCTTGTCCTGTTTCAGTAATTGAATTTTTTCCTCCAATGTCCCGGAGGTGACCATGCGGTAAACAAAGACTGTTTTCTTTTGTCCTATGCGGTGAACACGGTCAATGGCTTGCTCCTCCACTGCCGGATTCCACCACGGATCGAGCAGGAAGACATAGTCTGCCGCGTGGAGGGTTATCCCGGTGCCCCCGGCTCGCAGACTGACCAGCATGATGCCGGCTCCCTGCCTTTCCTGGAAGGCCTTGACCGGTTCGGCGCGATCCAGTGTTTTTCCGGTCAGCATGTGCAAGGGCACATCAGGCATGGTTTCGGCAAGCCCCTGTTTCAGGCGTTCCAACAGACGTACAAACTGGCTGAAAATGACGACCTTGTGTCCGTTGGCGATGATTTCGGGTAGGCGGTCGAGTAGGACGCTGAGCTTGCCGCTGTGCTCGATCCCGGGGTGTAACCATGGCAGCAAACCGGGATCGCAGCAGACCTGGCGGAGGCGGGTGAGCAGGGTAAAAAGACTGAGGGAATGCTCGCGGGCTACGGTGTCCAGATTCTCTCCGAGACGGACAATGCCCTGTTCAGCCAGTCGGCTGTATTCGGCCCTCTGTAAATCGGAAAGGGGGCAAGTCAGGTCGCTCTCCACTTTGTCCGGCAGTTCCTTAATCACATCGGCCTTTGTCCGGCGGAGAACAAAGGGTGCAATCTGTCTGCGGATATATTGCATGGAGACCTCCGGCTCCTCCTGCAGGCGTGTCTCAAAGGGTTTGCGTGCTCCCAGAAGGCCGGGCATCAGAAAGCGAAAAAGGGTCCAGATGTCGAGAAAACGGTTCTCCAGAGGAGTTCCGGTGAGTGCGATGCGGTGGTCAGCCTGGATATTGAGGCAGGCCTGAGTGACTTTGGCTTCAGGGTTTTTGATGAACTGGGCCTCATCAAGGATCGCATAGCCGAAGGCGAGGGAGTTCAATCGGGATTTATGCCGCCGCAGTTGGGTATAACTGCAGACCCAGACATCCGGTGGATTCCCTGAACGTTCGAAGGGAATCCCCTTTTGGACCACCTCGGCGTCAAGAAAGGGGAAGTGTTTTGCCATTTCACCGATCCAGACTGGAACGACACTGGCCGGGCAAACAATGAGGGTTGGCTTGTCCTTGACCTTGTAGGTCACGATCAGGCTCAGAACCTGGAGGGTTTTGCCCAGCCCCATTTCGTCTGCCAACAGGCAGTGGCACCCATGGTGGGCCAGATGGTGCATCCAGCGTACCCCTTGCTGTTGGTAGGGTCTGAGGAGAGCGGGCAGGGTTTGTCCATTGGTTGAGGGCCGGAAAAGCGAGTTTCTCCATTCGGAAAGTACGGGGGTCAGTTTCAGGTGGCAGGAGTCGGAACTGAAAAGGGAGAAGAGCATGTAGCGTGGGAGCTTACGGCTGGCGGTTTCCCCGAGGGTTTCTTTCCAATCCTGCAGGAGTGAAGCGCTTTTGCCGCCGACCCGGACCAGACCGCGTCCGGGCAGAAGCATTGTACTGCTGATCCCCCGGTGGGTGAGCCGTCGTCGTTCGCCCGCATTCAGTGCCTCCTTCCCGATCCGAAAATCCCAGCCAATGCGGAAGCCTTCGCCTTCCTCTTCTTCCGCCTGCACATAAATATCCGCTTCCTGAATGCCTCGTTCCAGAAGGGAAACCTCCGGATCGATATCGAGGCGAAAATACCGGCGCCAGGCGTTCAACTCCTTGCGGACAAAGGCGGGTGCCTGTTCCAACTCCTCCAGGATGTAGCAACCGGCATCATTGCGAAAACGGAATCCCTGTCTGCGTGCCAGGCTGGCCAGACGAATAAGTGTCTCGCGTTCAGAAACTTCCAGCTTATTAGCCTCATCGGCATCCTTGCCCAGTGCGGGGATGCGCTTCCCGTGGGTCGTCTCCCAGTAGGCATAAAAACGCAGGCTATTGTTGAGCAGGCGAAAGTGCAGGAGTGGGAAACGGGCATTGACCGGGAGTTCGACTTGGAGCGGGGTTACGGTTTCCGCTAAGGCGGCAGCTGGATTCTCCCGGGCACTGGTGGGGGTCAATTCATCCGGCGGGGTGGGGGTGATTTCTTCCGAAATCAGTTCTTCGATTTCATAGAGGCCTGCGGCGGCCAGTGCCCGGCAAGCGGCCTTGTCTTCGGTGGAGGCACGTATATCGAGGGATTCCCCCTTCCATTCGAGCACCGCATAATAGTCTCCGGTCTCCCGCCTGGCCTGAACAATGGCATCCTGGTGAGACAGTTCCAGCTCCCGGATCTCCCCTTTCCGGTAAATTTTCCGCCCTTGCTGGAGTTCTTCTTCGTTGAAAAAATGCTCCCAAGGCTGACAAAGCCGTCCGAACCAAAATTCCAGAGCGGGGCCATTGTAACTGCGTTTGGAGGAGCGGGGATCCATTCGATGCCTGGGCGAGGTTAGTGAAAAGAATCGTTCAGCCTATAAAATGGCAAAATCGCAAGCAAGTGGAAAAGGGGATGAGAGCGGTATGGCTGAAACTTTCTGAAGGATCGGGGGTTTTAGGGCATTAGGTTGCATTAATGCCGGATTTGGTTTACTGATAGTGGTAGTCAAGCCGGGCACGTTCATTCCAAGGAGAAAGCCGAAACAATGAAGAGTACATCGACCCATTTTTTCGTTCTCATCCTGTCCATGGCTTTCCTTCTGCCGGGAAATTTGGCGGGTATCCCGGAGGAACCGTCTTTCAGTCAGGCGGAGCTGGACCAGATGCTGGCTCCTATCGCCCTATACCCTGATACCTTGCTTGCCCAGATCCTGATCGCCTCCACTTATCCACTGGAGGTGGTGCAGGCAGCCCGCTGGCAGCGTGACAATCCGGGGCTGGAGGGTGTTGCACTGGTTAATCAGGCTGCGGAGATGGGATGGGATCCGAGCGTGCAGTCTTTGACAGCATTTCCCGAGGTTTTGTCCCGGATGAATGAAGAGCTTGAGTGGACGCAGCGGTTGGGAGAGGCCTTTCTCCAACAGGAAGAGGAGGTGATGGATTCGATCCAAGGATTGCGTGAGCGTGCCTATACCGCCGGCACCCTGCAAGAGCAGGAGCATATTCGGGTTAAGCGTGAACGCGAAATTATTATTATTGAGTCGGCGAATCCCCAGATCATTTACGTCCCCTATTACCAGCCGACAGTGGTGTACGGTGGTTGGTGGTGGCCAGCCTACCCTGCGGTTTATTGGGCTCCGCCCGTTCCCGGACGGGGAGGGGCCTATGGTTTCTACTGGGGGTCGGGAATCTGGGTTTCCTCCGGCTTCTACTACAGCAGTTGGGATTGGCCCCGTCGCCAGATTGTTGTGAATGTAAACCACTATCACTATGGTAAACGCCATTACGGCACCCCAACTTATCCAAGAACGGGTGCGACCCGCTGGCAGCACTCTGCTGTACACAGACGCGGTACCGTTTACCGTAGTGAGCATTTGAATCAACGCTATGGACGTACATTCGTCTCAACGAGACCCTCGCGAACAACAAGTCAGGCGACTGAAAGCCCCGCCCCTCGTGTACGGACATTTACCCCGCGTGTACGGACAACCGAGGATGTCCGAAGCACCTTGGCCGAACGGGCGCGCAGAGCTTCACGTGAAAATATTGGGACAGCCCGGTCTGCCCGTGAATGGAGCGGGAGAGGGGGATCGGATCTGAGTCGCGAGCGCAAGGAGACTCGTTCCGGTGAAGTTGAGCGCAGGGGGACCCGTCCTGGTGAAGTTGAGCGCAGGGAGGCAGTGAGGAGCCGGGGAGTCCAGGTCTCTCCGGGAACCACCGTTACGCCCCAGCCCCGGCGTCAGATGGTCGAAGGTTCGGCTAGAACACGAACGGTGCCTGCCCATGAAAATGGTGCTGTCCGGCGTCAGAGGGTGGAGAGTCCGTGGCAGGGCCGCTTTGAGGGATCGAATCCGTGGCAGAAGCCGTCTGTTCGCCGTGGATCGATGGACCGGGCTGAAAGAAGGGGCAGGGGTAATTTGCCGACTCCGGAAACTGCTCCGGCAGTGCCTGAGCAGGGCAGGTGAGCGCAGCGGCGTAGCCGCCTTCGTTCAGTGGCGGGAATACATCGTTTTTTATGCCTCGACTGCTGTAGCCATGCGCGGCATTTGCATCAGGATGCGTTCCTGATGGTACATACTTTTCCAGATGGCTTGGCGGGAGATTTCCCAGGCCCGGAGGATGAATTTTTCCCGGGCCAAAGTATGTCTCTTTTCGGACTGTTCCAGTTCGAGAGTATATTGTGCCAGCGAGTGATCCTCAAAGTGTTTAAGGATGGCGATCATGTGCTTTATCCGGGCACCCGCATCCTGAAGGGGAAGTAGTTTGATGCCGGAAGAGAAATCACCGAGGTTGAGCGGGTGAACCGTTGGGAAACTGTTTCTTTTAAGAAAGGTGCCATGAATCATGGAATGGTATTTTTGGTCCGCATCATTCAGCTGGTCGAGAAGGGCATCACTTTGATAGCCCGACTGGGCAGCGTGCCTCATCATGTCCCTGACGTGTGCCGAATACTGATCACGGGTATGGTCGTAGCCAACAAGGATATTGGCCTGAATATCGATTAATAGCTTACAGTAGCTGTGAAGATGCTCCTTCAGTGCGGCAACGAGCTTTCTGATGTCGCCGTAAATACTGGCACCTGCTTCGACCTGTTGATACTCAAGATTGTGCCGGTGAAAGAAGCCTGCCAGTTCCCGGTCGATTTCAAACCGTTTATGCTGCCAGCGTTCCAAGGCCTGTCCAAGTTGTTGCTGCAGCTCCTCAATGTTGGCGAGCAAGGTCTCCTCTCCTGATCTGCGGAAAGGGACGCGGGTAATACCCATTTTGTCGCCCAGAGTACGGGATTTTCTGTACTCACTTAAGAGTCTTTTTTTTTCTTCCAGTGATACTTTGAGCTCAGAAATCTCCTGATTGATCAGAAGTTCCTCTGATATGAACGCAGCAATGGACGGAGGTATAAGCGGTTCTTTTTCGTGCATGAGAGAGAGCAGGATGAGCTTAACAGAGAGAGAGAGTAATTAAGGATAAAGGGCCAAGGTGGGATACTGTCAAGGGGTAATTGTAGGTACTTGCATTGCACGGAAGCGCAAAAGCGTTGGGGGCGCTTGGTGATTTCAGTTTCTGCCCCGTACCAAGAGGCAGCTTGTCCACATTTATACGTAGCCGCGCCTGTGAGCGCGTGGATCGTTGTCTTTCCGTCCATTTGGGCTTCCCTTTACCTCAAAAGCACGTTTGCGTCCACAGGGTGAAGAGATGGTTAGTTGCCAATAAATTCCTCGTTATGCTGTTGGCTGCGGTGGGGATGGCATTCCTCGTGCCGGAGCCCGGGGCGAAAGGCGGCTGGTTGCGTTCGGATTTAACAGTGCCACTGGGGGCAGCCGCTCTTTTTTTTATTCAGGGGCTATTGATCCCCTTTGATCACCTGAGGCGGGGTATGTTGCGCCTGCACATCCACGGATTATTGCAACTTTGGATTTTCGTTGGAATGCCGATGCTTGTCGCTATTTGTCTTTACCTCTGGCCTCAAGCTTTCCCGGAGGGGCTCAGGCTCGGATTCCTGTTTATGGCATTCCTGCCCACCACCGTATCCACCGCCGTGATCTTTGCTTCCGCATCCGGGGGAGATGCCGCAATTACCCTCTTTAACACAACCCTATCCAACCTGATCGGCGTTTTTTGGGTTCCTTTGGTCTGTACGCTGATTGTAGTCAGTGCGGGAGTCGATGTTGCTTTGGGGGGGATGTTAATGAAAATAGGAACCCTCATCCTGCTGCCATTCGCTCTCGGTCAGTTTCTGCGAGCCTTGTTTCCCGGAGTACGTAGCCGGGTTGTCGCAAGAAAGGAATGGATCGGATCCCTCTGCACTTATTTAATCCTCTACATCGTGTACTGTTCTTTTGCCGACTCGGTTCAAAGTGCTTTCTGGCAGGGACAGGAAAACAAACTGGTATTCGGGGTGCTGGCCTTGTGCCTGATTATACTGTTGCTGTCGAAAGTGATGCTTTGGTTCATTACCGGAGGGCTTGGCTGTGCGCGCGACATTCGTCTGACCTTTCTGTTTTGCGGATCACAAAAAACACTGGTGGCGGGGATTCCCCTTGCCCAGAGTATTTTCGGCAACGGGCCTTTTGACATGGGGCTGCTCCTAATGCCGATCCTGTTCTATCACATCCTCCAACTCTTCATCGGTGGCATACTGGTCAATCGATTCTCCAGGCGGATCTGATCTTTCCTGGCTTCTGAAAATCGCCTTATCGTTGCGTTTGAATATTCGAAAGCTTAGCTTCAGGTAAAAGTATGAAAAAAAATCGCATTTTGATCGTTGGTTGCAATGGAGTGGTGGGGGTCGAATTGGTGCCGCGTTTGGCGGAGAAATATGAGCTGATGCTTTGGGATAATGGGCCTTGTGTTTTCGAGGGATTTCCTTTTCGAAAGGTGGATATCACCAACGCGGACGAGGTGCGGCAGTCAATGGAGCCGGTGGATGCCGTTATTCATCTGGCGATCGCCAGCGCCCGGGAAATCCTGTATAAAACATCCGATGGCCTGCCGACACCTGCGAGCCAAAAGGCGTTTGATGAACAGACCCTGCGGGTCAACAATGATGGCACCTTCCATGTGATGTCAGCCAGCCATGCATTGGGAATTCCCAAGTTTGTTTACATGAGTAGCCTGACAGCTATTTCTGTCGGAGAGGAAACGGAGTCAATCGCTGTGGATCAGTCTCCCATTCCGAAAAACCTTTACGCTTGCACCAAATTATTTGGAGAGAATTTGGGCCGCCTTTTCAGTCAGGATGGCAAAATGGAGGTGCGGTGTTTTCGGCTTGGCGTTCCTCACCCGACGAAACTTACCCGGGAAGGGAAGGGGTACAAGGACGAGAGGAGGCGTACCCTATACACACATCACGACGATATTGCCCGGGCCATGGTTTGCGCCATTGAATCCAAAGGGATTGCCTTCGGCCTCTACAATCTGCTTTCGGCTCAGGCCGCAGTGAAATTTCCGCAGGCGGATCTCACAGCTGTAGAAATCGGGTTTACACCTGAAAGCTGGATTCAGGCGGACGGCTCTCTTAGGCTGTAGGCGTTTATAATTAACCTGCCCGTTTCTGGGCGAGCCAGAGGGCGAGCACCATGATGCTGCCACCGATGATCAGGCGGGGGAGGTCTGTGCTCTCACCGAACACCAGCAGGGAAACCGCTACAGCAAGGGGTATCTTCAGGTTGTTCATCACCGCCAGAGTGGCGGGATTGACCCGGATAGCTCCCTGATTCCACCAGAAAAAACAGAAACCCGAGGCTATGGTGCCAAGATAGACAAGTACGGCTAACTGAGTCCAATCCATCGATTTGACCAATCCCATGTTTATATCCGGGAGGGCAAAGGGCAGGGTGACGAGGGCTGCCCCGATAAAAAGGAAAGCATAGACCTTGTGATCCTGGACAGCGGGTTTATTAAGCCGAAAGCGTCGATAGGCTAGTTGCCCCCAGGCAAAGCACAGGTTGCTGAGCTGTACCAAGAGGAATCCTTGCACGATGATGCGGTTACCTATGCCATGGTACTGAATCACTCCGGCACCGATGACGGCCAACAAGGCCAGAATGATGTTGCGGTGATTGAAGCGTCGCTGATGCCAGTCACTGAGAATACTGACGTACAGCGGGGTAAAAATCGTGAATAGGGCGATAAGGTAGGCATCCAGAAACTGGAACGCCTTCAGGTAAGCGATGTACATGACGCCATACTGGATCGCCCCGATGAAAAGCAGTTTCAGCTTCTCTCTGTTGGAAAGCTGCCCGAGGGATAGGAAGGGAAGAAAAACAGGGATAGCCAGTGCCAGGCGGGCAAAGGCGACAAAGGCGGAGGGCAGGCTGGTCAGGTGCATTTTTATGAGCCCGAAGGAAAAGGCCCAGATCAGTGATACCAGCAGCAGTTTAATCATGGGATTGCCCGCTTATCTCACAAGAGTCACAAGTGACTCTGGCAAGGCGCGGACCGGGTTCCGCAAGGCGCGCACTCAAGTGCGTAACGAAGCGGGTTCCGTGTCCGCAACACAGCCAGAGCCGCTTGTGGACTTGAGGCTTGTTGGCGAATCCGGCCAAACTGTCTGTTTTATTCATGAATTCTCAAGTTATTGCTTTTAAACTAAATATAACTTTCGCCAACAAGCCGGTGAGATATGCGGGCTGAGCTCAGGTCTTTCCCTTTAAGCGGGTCAGCTCCGTGGTGACAAAGTCGAAAGCCTCATCCACATCGTCGCAATAGTGCAGAAAATCAAGGTCAGTCCGCTTGATGGTGCCAAAGCGGACCATGGTTTCAAAGTTGATCAGCTCCTTCCAGTATTTGGAGCCAAACAGCACAATCGGGAGGAAGTGCTTTGCCTTGCGTGTTTTCATCAGCGTGTACACCTCGAAGAATTCATCGAGGGTTCCGATGCCACCGGGGAAGATGATCAGCGCTTTGGCAAAGTAGAACAGCCAGAGTTTGCGCATGAGAAAGTAATGGAAGTGCAGATCCAGTTCGGGGGTGATGTAGTGGTTGGATTCCTGTTCAGTCGGTATGGTGATACTCAGCCCGATTGTGCGGCCACCAGCGCGATGAGCCCCTTTGTTGGCAGCCTCCATGATGCCTGGACCCCCTCCTGAAGTGATCAGGTATTGTTTGCGCGGATCGTCCCACTGGTTGGACCATTGGGCGAACTTGTAGGCCAATTCCTCCGCTTCGGTACAGTATCGGGACATGTGCAGGCTGTTGGTTGCCGCATCCAGTTCCTCGTAGTACTTGGCGGTTCTCCTTTTGACGTTTTTGTATTTTTGCTTGAAGGCCCTCATGCGTGCCTGCGCGGCCTTTTCCCCTACGATCTGAGCGGACCCGAAGAACACCAGCGTGTTGTGGACACGTTCCCGCTGGAAAATGAGTGCGGGGCCCAGTAATTCCTGTTGCATCCGGAGTATCCGCTCCGCCATGTTATCGACAAAATCGTCACCGGTTGCGGGCTGACGGGGAATGGGAGGGGGAGGCGTGTAGGTTGCTTTTTTACGAGGCATAAAATAGGTGTTTAGCGGTTTAGGCGGTTCACCCTGCGCTTTCCGTCAATCCTTTCAGGGCGATGGAAAAACGGTGAAGTTCTCCGGCCAATTGTTCCAGTCGCTGTCCAATCCCTGAATCGCTCAAGGTATTACCTTCAAAAGCCCCTCCGGTGGCATAGACAAAACGGGGGAGGATGATGCAGCGAAAGTCGAGCATGAGGCTGTTGGCAAAAGGCATGAGGGACATGTAGCTGCTGTCTCCCCCGGCGGCACAGATCAGTCCGACAATCTTGCCAGTCCAGCTTTTGCCGGTCAACTCAAGGAGGTTCTTGGCCACGGCGTTCACATCGTAATTATACACCGGGGTGGCGAGCAGAATACCATCGGCTTGCCGGATCATTTCGGCAATAGGTGCGACCTCCGGGTGTCCATAGCTAGTCGCTCCGTCACAAAAGGGAAGCTCTACGGGCCCGAGGTCGAGCCACTGGGCCTCCTGGTCCAATGTTAAGAGGTGACGGTGTGCGATGCGTGCCATGGCCGCACTGCGGCTATCAGGATTCTTGCTGCAACTGATGACAAGGGTGGACATAAGGCATTTGTTTTTTTGGAGACCTGCCTGCAGGTGTAATGAGGCATGAATAAAGCAGCTAAGTCCGGGATCATGCAATGATTATGTGAGTCCTGACCGGAATCCTTGGATAAAACAGGTCGGGGTGTGGGACAAAAAAAGCCCCGGATTTTTATCCGGGGCTTTTAAAGATTTAGATAACACCGATCATTACGATGGACTTACAATACTGGTATCCACATCGGTCGAAGGTGTTACCGGAGTGACGGTGCCTGTCCCGTCTCCGCTTTGTTGGGCTTGGGCCTGCTGGACTTCTCCCTGGAATGCTCTGGATTGCTCCATCTGCTCTGGAGTGGCCGGCAGTGGTTGGGAGACATTCAGAGTGACAACACCTGTATCCGGATCGGTTGTACCTTGAACCATGATGAATGCACCCTCAGGCAGATCAAAGGCATTACCCTCAACAATGTACTGAACGCTACCATTGATGTTGGTGATGCTGGTGACACCGTCGGTATAGCTCACCATGAAGATCGTTCCACGGATACCGGCGGAGCCGTTGGGGGTGTTGACAACAAATTCGGAACCCTCCTGAAGCTTGCGGGTTTCGCCGATAACCTGACCGTAGTTGAGGAAGATGTCCGCTTTGGACTGGCTGGGGTCTTCCTGCAGGGTGAGGAAGGAGCCCTTCTTGCTGTCATAGGGAGCCTGCTTGAAGGACTTCAGGTCGATGCTGGTGTCCGGATCCACTGCAAGGGAGGATCCATTGGAGAAAAGCAACAGTGCCGTGGAGTCAGAGTCAGTGGAAACGCTGTAGTTTTCGCCGATGATCTGACCACGGGTCAGGGGACTGGTTTCCCCGGTGACGTTATTGGTCAGGGTAACAGTACCCCGAACCATAAAGGCTTGAACCTGCCCCTGCTGCGTCTGTGCAGTAGCAGCGGTTGCAAGCATTGACAAAGCTCCGAGAAGCACGGTGAATAATTTCAGAGTTTTCATAGTTTTTGATTAGAAGTTCGTAAAAGCGTTGAATTAATGATGAAACATAGGCTCTATGGGCCAGGGTTTCAAGTAAAATCTCGCCTAGGGTTAGATCAATTGCCGATTGGGGTGAATACCGTAGAGGGTTAAACATCGAGCAGGCGCAGGAATTCGGCATTATTTTTCGTAGTTCCCATGCGTTCGATCAGGGTTTCGCAGGCGTCCTCAATTTTCATGGGGGCGAGTGCCCTCCGGA
>CAZCJJ010000041.1:0-18535 GCA_964499045.1 uncultured Opitutales bacterium
GGCTTCCACGACGAAAAACGAAAAAGAAGGTTTCATTCCTCTGGTGCCGGAGTTGCGGGAGGCCTTGGAAGCTTTCAAGCCGGAAGGGGTGGATCCTTCGGCACTCGTTTTCCCGGCGGGCATTCCCCGGGCTGAGGTGCTCCGGCAGGATCTGGAGGGTGCTGGTGTAGCCTACCGGGATGAAAACGGCTTCTATGCCGATTTTCACGCTTTACGGAAGACCTGGGGCACCTTCCTGCAGGTCAACGGGGTCTATCAGCGGGAGGCAATGGAGTTAATGCGGCATCAGGATGAGCGTTTGACCTCTCAAATCTACACGGATGTGAAGCATTTCCCGCTTTTTGAGAAAGTCCGGACTTTGCCCAGGCTGGTTCAGGGGTCACAAATAGGGTCACAGATTTCTGGGAAAAGGGGCACTTTCCTGACACAAGCTGACAGAAATGGTCACGGGGTTTCTGTTTTGCAAGTGCTTGTCCCTGAACTAAAAAGGCCAGCTCTGACACGAGCTGACCTTAAAAGTAAATGGCGTCCCCACGGGGATTCGAACCCCGGTCGCTGGAATGAAAATCCAGTGTCCTAGACCTGGCTAGACGATGGGGACGTCTAAAAGAAGTTAGGGAAGCTAGGTGGCAACGGACGGCTTGCAAGCGTTTTTTTTATTAAAATGAAAAATTCGGGATTTGCCGGATGGTAAAGCATTCGTCATAGCAGATCCATGGATTTTCAAAGTATCAAGGATGCATTGCCGGAAACCGCCTTGCGTGAAGTGGGGGATCTGCCTTTCCCGAAAATCGGTTCAGGCAAAGTCCGTGAAATCTACGATCTTGGCGACCGCCTGCTTATCGTCGCGACGGACCGTCTTTCGGCATTTGATGTCATTCTGCCGGATGGGATTCCGGGGAAGGGCATCCTGTTGACGCAGATCAGTCTCTGGTGGTTCCGGCAGACGGATGCGGTGATCGAAAATCATTTGGTCCCCCATCACGAACGGGTGGTGCGGGAACTGCTGGCAGATTATCCTGAACTGGCCCTCCGCAGTATGGTTGTGCGCAAATTGAAGCCGCTGCCACTGGAAGCTGTCGTCCGGGGGTACCTTGCCGGCAGCGGCTGGAAGGAATACCGGCAAACGGGCGAACTCTGGGGCCAGGCTTTGCCCGGGGGGCTGAAGGAGAGCTCCGCCTTGCCGACCCCTCTGTTTACCCCCACAACCAAGGCCGCAGCCGGACACGACATTCCGGTAACCCTGGAGGAGGCGGCCGGGATCGTCGGTGCCCCGGTGTTTGAACAAGTTCTCCGGGCCAGCCTTGCGCTGTATCAGCTCGGAGTCGAACGTGCACAGAAAGCAGGGCTCCTGCTGGCCGACACCAAGTTTGAGTTTGGTCAGGATGAGCAAGGTAAACTTTATGTGATCGACGAGGTCCTGACCCCCGATTCTTCCCGCTATTGGCCAGCGGATGGATACACCCCCGGTCAGCCTCAGCCAGCCTTTGACAAGCAGTATGTCCGGGATTATCTGGAAACTCTGGATTGGGACAAAACCGCTCCCGGACCCACACTGCCTCCGCATGTCATCGCCCAAACCCAAGCGAAATACCTGTCCGCCCTGGAGCGTCTGATGGAGTAGGCCGGATATCGGATATCGAAGATCGAAGACCGGTCACATATCCTTCTTCACCGACTCGGCGGCGTTGGCGACGCCTTCACCAGCAGCGCTGATGTCTTTGCCCGCACCGCTGATGGTGTTGCAGCCGGACAGGCCGATGAGGATGAGTGAGAGAGTGGCAGTAAGGATCAGTTTCTTAATCATGGGCGGCAGCGTAATTTGAGGATACTCTGAATCAATTCAATTTTTCCTTCAGAAAGTTCAGGGCTCCGGCTTCGTCCTCAAACTCACCGTCGAGCTGGGCTTCAAAGCAGGCTTTCAAAATAGCACTGAATTCCGGACCCGGTTTCAGCCCCTGGGCAATCAGGTGACGGCCTTTGAGAATGGGCCGGGGCCGCTTGTCCTGCAGCCTGAGTTGTTCGGCCTGTGCCCGCAACCACTTGCCGGCAGGAAAATCATCGGCTAAAGGCGGCCGCCCCGCCATATCTGCCTCCGCCACGCGCACCAACCGGTCAATGCGCCCGACTTTGCCCGCCAGACGCCGGATGGCACCGGGACCCGCTTGTGTCTTATAGAATTCCGCCGGACGCATATGGGTTTCAACCAGTACAAGTATTTCCTCCAACAAGGCCTTCTGGGCACTCAACCGCTGAATGAAACTGCGGGCAGGCCCGACTCCCGCAATGTCGTGGCGAGGGGAGCGGATCCGTCCGTCTTCCCCCTCTTGCGTCGTGAGTGGTTTGCCGACATCGTGCAGCAATACGGCAAACCCGACTACCAGATCCTCCCACTCCTGGCCGGTTTTCTGACGGGCAAAGGCATCTATGCAGTGGAGCGTATGCGTCCAAACATCCCCTTCGGGATGCCAGGTCGAATCCTGGGGGCATCCGACCATTGCCTCCAGCTCGGGGTAATACTTCAGCCATCCGGAGTCCCGAAGGAAATGCAGGCCTTTGGAGGGTACCTTGCCCTTCAGTAGCCACTTTTTCCACTCCTCAAAGAGCCGCTCTTTCGGCAGGTTTTCCGGTTCAATGGTACGGCAAAGCGCGAGGGTTTCCGGTGCGATCACCAAATCAAAGCGGGCAATAAACTGCATAGCCCGCAGAACCCGCAAGGGGTCCTCGGCAAATTGGTCGGAGGTATGGCGGAGGATCCCCTTTTTCAAATCCTTGCAACCGCCGTGGGGATCAATGATCTCCCCCGTCAGGGGATCCCAGCCAATCGCATTGAGGGTGAAATCCCTTCGGGCGGCGGCGGCGGCGAATTCCAGTCCGGGATCCCCCTCAATCCGGAAACCTTTGTGCCCATGACCCTGCTTTGATTCACGCCGGGGCAGGCTGATGTCGATCGGAGCCCCCTTGACCTTGTAAACACCAAAGGCCTTCCCGACCAAATCGAGCCGAACCTTGCGCCGTAGACAGTTTTCAAGCGACTCCGCTTCCAGTCCGAATACTTCGAGGTCGAAGTCCTTGGACTCCAGACCGAGCAGGGCGTCGCGAACCGATCCGCCCACAAGAAGGGCCCGCCCTCCGGCAGCCTGCAAGTCGGTGGCCAGCGCGGGAACAATGGAAGGAAGTGCAATCAGATCCGTTATCCGTTTCATCAAGTCGCTTGACAGTCTCCTGTTTTTATCTTTAGTATCTTGCCTAATAAACCTTAATTTGATGGAGCGGGTTTACTGCCATTCATCTTTTGACTGATAGACGAAGCATGCAAGCGACTTTAAGTGATATTAACGTGGAAAACGTGAATCTCGATTTGGAGGGTTCGGCGGCCCTGGACCGTATCCGGTGGGCGGGTGAGGCCTTTGGGGACCGTCTGGTGCTCAGTACGAGTTTTGGTATTCAGTCTGCGGTCATGTTGCACATGGTGACCTCGGTGTTGCCGGATATCCCGGTGATTTTCGTCGATACCGGCTATTTGTTTCCGGAAACTTATCGTTTTGCACAGGAACTGACCGGGCGGCTGAAATTGAACCTGAAGGTTTATCAACCGCAGATGACTGCGGCGCGGCAGGAAGCGCTTTATGGGAAACGCTGGGAGCAGGATAAAGAAGCGTTGGAGGCCTACAATTTGGTGAATAAGGTGGAACCGATGAACCGTGCGATGGTGGAGTTGGGAGCGCAGGCCTGGTTGAGTGGGATCCGCCGCTCCCAGGCCTCCACCCGGGGGCACCGTAATGTGGTCGAACTGCAGAAGCGCACCTATAAGATTTATCCAATCCTGGATTGGAGCGACCGGGATATCTATCAATACCTGACGGCAAACGGGCTCCCTTACCATCCCCTGTGGGACGAAGGTTATGTTTCGGTGGGGGATGTCCACAGTACTTCGAAAATACTTCCCGGCATGCAGGAGGAGGATACCCGTTTCAACGGTATGAAACGCGAGTGCGGCCTGCACGAAGTGTCAGATCGCCTGGATTTCCAGATCTAACCTGAATGGCACTTGGTAAAGCTCTTTTTCACCTCGCCAACCCGGGATCGAAATCGCTATCGAAATCGGGTCTCGTATTTTTAACGTGCTGGCAAACAATGAATAAGAACCTTCGATTTCGATATCGATTTGGATTTCGACCCTACCGCCTAAACCCCTATAGCCTAAAAGTGATGCCTCGTCAAAGATCCTGAGCTTTGTCGAAGGGCTGAAGCTTCAGCTTACTTTGCCTGGCGGAATGTCCGTCTACTATCTTCACCCGTTTAAAGAAGATGGAAGAATTCAAAGCGGAGGTTGCCATGCCGGATCTCTATGCTTATTTAGTTTGCTTCACAAAATCAGGGAATCTATAGGCTACGGCAAAATGACTACAGCGACTTCAGAATACGGCTACAACAGCAAGATTGAGGGCGAAATCATCGTATCCAGGGCGGATGCGGTGATTAACTGGATCCGTAAGAATTCGGTGTGGCCGATGCCCATGGGCCTGGCCTGCTGTGCGATTGAGTTGATGGCGACCGGCGGCTCGCGCTTTGATATCAGCCGTTTCGGGATGGAAGTGATGCGTTTTTCTCCCCGGCAGAGCGATTGCATGATCGTGGCGGGAACGGTGACCTACAAGATGGCGGAAGTGGTTCGCCGGGTTTACGATCAGATGGCCGAGCCCAAGTGGGTGGTGGCCATGGGCGCCTGTGCCTCGACCGGCGGGATGTACCGCTCCTATGCGGTATTGCAGGGGGTGGACCGTATTGTGCCGGTGGATGTTTATATCAGCGGTTGCCCTCCGCGCCCGGAGGCCCTGCTGGACGGTATGATCCGCCTGCAGGAGAAAATCACGCGCGAGCCTTCCGTCAGGAATTTATTGAACAAGGAGATGCACCCGGCTTCGCCGTCTCCCTCGTCTCCGCAGGCACGCAAAGTGGCCAAGGCATAACACGCAGTTGAATAGAACGGCTTAGGCATGAACAGCGAATTACTGAAGAACGTTTTGGAAAAATTACCCTGTGCACAGGAGCGGGAGAGCCTTGATCACCCGGCTATTCAGGTGCCTGCGGCAGAGTTGTATGGCTGCTGCGAGATCCTGCGCGACGAATTGGGCTTTGATATGCTGATGGATGTGACGGCGATAGACTGGGGGCAGGAAGCCAGCCCGCGCTTCACCGGCATCTATCACCTCTTTTCTCTCGGGCGGCACGAATACCTGCGGGTAGCGGCGGATTGCCCGGACGACAATGAGCCGGCATTGCCGAGCCTGGTTGCGCTGTGGCCCGGCGCGGATTGGCTGGAGCGGGAAACCTACGACATGTTTGGTATCAGCTACACCGGACATCCCGATTTGAGGCGTATTTTGATGTGGGATGGCTATCCCTATTTCCCCCTGCGCAAGGAGTTTCCATTGGCCGGGATTGAGACAGACCTTCCTGCTGACGATGTGGCGGAGGTTACTCAGGCCAAAGTCATTCCCGCCCCCATGATGGGTGGTCCCTTCCACGCACCGCAGGCTGGAGCGATGAGTCAGCGTGAGCCCCGCGCCGCTGATCAGAGCTGGACGGAGAAAAAGGAGAAATCCGGTCAGGCCCCTCTCTGAAGCCCCGTGCATTCGTTGAATCCATAATATCTTTTTATCATGCCAAGCAAGGAAACCAGAGAAATCGAACTGGGCGACATCGGGGCTCGCGCCAGCGAGCTGCAGGAAAGCTATCAGGGAGAGCAGATGACGCTCAACATGGGCCCCTCCCATCCGGCCACCCACGGGGTGTTGCGTCTCAAGCTGGAAGTGGATGGAGACTTTGTCCGGAAATGCGATCCGGTCGTGGGCTACCTGCACCGGGGGGATGAGAAGATTGCGGAGAACATGACCTACAACCAGTTTGTTCCGTACACGGACCGGCTGGATTATCTCGCCCCCCTCGCCAACAATGTTGCCTACGCCATTGCGGTGGAAAAGCTGGCCAAACTGGAAGTTCCTGCCCGTTGCCAGGCGATCCGGGTGTTGTGCTGTGAACTGGCCCGTCTGTCTTCCCACCTGCTGGGTATTGGGGTATACGGCATGGACACCGGGGCCCTGACGGTCTTCATGTACACCTTCACGGAACGGGAAAAGCTGTATACGCTTTTTGAAGAACTGACCGGTGCCCGTTTCACCACCAGTTATACCCGGATCGGTGGCGTCTCACGCGATATTCCGGAAGGTTGGCTCGGGCGCGTGAATAACTTCTGCAATCAGGTTGTGCCCGTTATTGATGAGATCGACAAGCTGCTGACCCGAAACAGGATCTTTATTGAAAGAACAAAGGATATCGGGGTTATTTCCCGGGAAGACGCGATCGGCTACGGACTGACTGGCCCGAACCTGCGTGCCTCCGGCGTGGATAACGATTTGCGCAAGGATAACCCCTACTGCGGCTATGAGCAGTACGATTTCGATGTCCCCATCGGGTCCGTTGGTGATTGCTATGACCGTTATCTGGTACGTATGGAGGAAATGCGCCAGAGTGTCCGCATCATCCGTCAGGCGATCGACAAGATGCCGGAGGGTCCCTGGTATGCCGAGGATGCGAAAAAGATCTATGCCCCCCGCAAGGACAAGGTGCTGACCAGTATGGAAGAGCTGATCCAGAACTTCATGATTGTTACCGAAGGTCCGCAGATGCCTGCCGGTGAGGTGTATTTCGAAGCGGAGAATCCAAAGGGCATTCTCGGATTCTTCATCCATTCCAAGGGTGGCGGTGTTCCCTATCGCTTGAAAATCCGTTCTCCCAGCTACTGCTCCCTCAGTATCCTCCCGAAACTGGTACCCGGCCACATGATGTCGGATATCCCGGTTATTCTCGGCAGTCTGGACTTTGTTATGGGGGAATGCGACCGCTGAACGATCATACTGGAAAGCCGTTTTTTCATAAAAACGGCTGGATTCCGGAGCCAATCATCTGAATAGTGACCCGTTTTCATGAACCTGAAGCCAGAAACACTGGAAAAAATCGAAAAACTGATTCCGAAATATCCGGACCTGCGGAGCTGTACCCTGCCTCTGTGTCATCTGGTGCAGGAGGATCAGGGCTATATCTCGCAGGAGGCGATGGAGTGGATTGCGGAAAAGCTGAACCTCCAGCCGATGCAGGTGTTCGAAGTGGTTTCCTTTTATCCCATGTTCCGCCGCAAGCCGGCGGGCAAAGTCCATGTCAAGGTCTGCCGCACCCTGTCCTGCGCTCTGGCCGGATCCTACAAGGTCTGCGAACATCTGGAGAAGGAACTGTCCTGCAAACGCGGCGAAAATTCTGAGGACGGGAGCTATACTTTGGAATTTGTTGAATGCATCGCCGACTGCGGCAAGGGACCTGTGGTACAGGTCGATGACGAACTCTATGAGGGTGTGACCCCGGACAAGACCGATGGTTTGGTCGAGGTCATTAAACAGAAACGGGCCCGCGAGCCGGAAGCAGGGGAGGCACAGCCAGGAAGTCCCCGTTTTCATGGGTAAACAGAGGAGAGGCAGGCAACATGGCCATTGAGGAAAGACGCATCGTTTACCGCCACATCGACGAACCCGACTACAGTAATGACCTGGAGTGTTATGGGCGGCATGGTGGTTATGCCGTGCTGAAGAAAGCACTGGCAGCGAAACCGGAGGAGCTCTGTCAGGAGGTTCTGGACTCGGGCCTGCGGGGCCGGGGAGGAGCCGGGTTCCCCACCGGCATGAAATGGAAATTTCTCGACCGGAAGTCCGGTAAGCCAATTTATCTGATCTGCAACGCCGATGAATCCGAACCCGGTACCTGGAAGGATCGTCAGATTATTTACAAAGATCCTCATCAGTTGATTGAGGGCATGATGATCAGCGCCTACGCGATTCAGGCCAAACAGGCGTTCATCTATATCCGGGGCGAATTTATCAACGGAGCCCGTATCCTCGAACGCGCCATCGAGGAAGCCCGCTCCAAGGGCTACGTCGGCAACGATATTCTCGGTTCCGGTTATTCCTGTGAGATTGTCGTTCATCGCGGAGCAGGCGCCTACATCTGCGGGGAAGAAACCGGGTTGATCGAATCGCTCGAAGGCAAACGCGGCTACCCCCGGATCAAACCTCCCTATTTCCCTGCCGTACTCGGCCTTTACCAGTGCCCGACCATCGTCAACAACGTGGAGACCCTCTGTCAGGTCAAACATGTCATCGACATGGGTGGTAACGCATTTTCCGACATCGGAGTGAAAGGGGACAGCGGTACCCACATCTGGGGGGTCAGCGGTCTGGTCCAACGCCCGGGCTACTTCGAAATCGAAGCGGGCAAGGCAACCTTCGGGGAACTGCTCTATGATCTTTGTGGCGGCCCCCTGCCGGGCCGGAAATTCAAGGCCCTGATTCCCGGCGGTTCCTCGACCAAGGTACTTCGTTTTGGCGAACGTTTCAAAGTCAAGCATCCCAACGACGGCAAGGAATACGATTGGGGGGTGGAAGATATTCCCCTTGATGCGGTCAGTATCGGCCTGTGCGGAACCTTCCTCGGCACCGGCGGTTCCATCGTCATGGACGACAGCGTGGATATGCTGGAAGCACTGGCCAATCTGAATGCCTTTTATGCCCATGAAAGCTGCGGGCAATGCACCCCATGCCGCGAGGGATCCCTTTGGCTGAACAAGATGACCACCCGCATGTGTTCCGGAGATGGCAGGGAAGAGGATGTACCCCTGCTCAAAGATATTGCCGATCAGGTGGTCGGACGGACCATCTGTGCCCACGGGGAGGCCGTTGGCTGGCCAGTCCAAAGTGCCGTTGCCAAGTTCGCCGACGAGTACCTCGATAAAATCAGTAAACAAGGTGGCGATACCCGCTACAACTCAGCCGGATTTCCTTTGATTTAAACCATGAGCGAGACACAGACCAGAAAGGTCACCATCAATGTGGATGGCAAAGAGTACCAGGTTCAGGAAAACCAGAACCTGATCGACGCCTTGGCCAGTGTTGGTATTGAGATCCCTCATTACTGCTACCATCCCAAGCTTTCCGTCGCCGGTAATTGTCGCATGTGCATGGTTGAAATGGGTACCCCCCTGCGCGACCGCGCCACCGGGGAACCGGTTCTGGATAACGATGGCGTCCAAAAAATCGGCTGGATGCCGAAGCCCGCCATCGCCTGCGCGTCCAATGCGACTCAGGGCCTTCATCTGAAAACCGACTCCCCCCTGACCCGTTCCTGCCGCGAAGGGGTCATGGAATTTCTTCTGGTCAATCATCCGCTGGATTGTCCGATTTGCGACCAGGCCGGCGAGTGCAGCTTGCAGGAATTTGCCACCGATTACGGACGGGGCTACAGCCGCTTCATCGAAGACAAGAATGTTAAACCCAAGCGGACCCGCCTCGGGCCGCGGGTTATTCTGGATGATGAACGTTGCATCCTCTGTTCCCGCTGCGTGCGTTTCTGCGACGAGGTGGACAAGGATCCGGTTCTGGGCTTCACCGAACGGGGCAGTTATTCGACACTGACCTGCTTCCCCGGCAAGGAACTCAACAGTAATTACTCACTCAACACGGTGGACATTTGTCCCGTGGGGGCACTGACGAGCACCGACTTCCGTTTCAAGATGCGGGTTTGGTTCCTCAAGCCGACTCCCAGCATCTGCACCGAAAGCAGTGTCGGGGTGAACACCGAAGTATGGAGCCGTGAGGGTGTGATCTACCGGATCACGCCCCGGCGCAACGATGCCGTCAACGACACTTGGATGGCCGATTCGGGACGTCTGCTCTACAAACAGGTGGAAGCGGAGAACCGCATACGTCAGTTCAAGACCGACGGCCAACTGACCAACCTGAGTGAGGCGATTGACCGGGTGGTTGAGTTGATGAAAGTCGGCCCGGTGGCCTACGTGGCAAACGGCCACCTCAGTGTGGAGGAACAATACGCCTTGCGCAAGGTGGTGGAAATCGAACCCGGTCCGGTTTATTTTGCCAGCCAGACAGGCGATGGCGATGGACGCCTTATCTCCAATGACCGTACCCCCAATATGCGTGGCGGCCTTGTGACCGGATTGATCCAGACCTTGCCGGAGCAGTCACTCACCGCTTTGGCGGAAAAGATAGAGAAGGGTGAGGTCAAAACCATCGTTGCTTACAACCAGGATTTGGTCGAGGCGGGGATCCCGGCCGAACTGCTCAAGAAGGTGAGCCTTGTTTATTTCGGCACCCATGCCAATGCGACATCGGAACAGGCCCGGGCTCTTCTGCCCACACTGACTGTCTTCGAAAAGAGCGGCAGCTTCATCAACCAGCAGTTCCGCCTGCAGACCTTCCATCAGGCTGTTCCCGGACCGGCAGGACTCCTGCCGGACATCATCCTCCTCGAACGGCTCGCCGCAGTATTGCAGGGGCGCAAGCCTGTGCTGGCCAGCGTTTCCCAGGTCTGGGAATTGATGAGTAAAGACATCCCGGCTTTTTCGGGGCTTACCTTTAAAAACATCCCGGCGGACGGGCATTTGCTGGATGCCTCCGCTTACAACGAACTTTCCTTCTGTGAGGGTGAAGGTTGGCATTACCAGCCCGCTTCCCCCGCAGAGACTGTCACCTCCTGATCTCCATGGAATTGCTCCCTGTCATCATTAAAGTGGTTTATGCCATCCTCATGATTACCGTAGTCATGACCCTGGCGGGCTATTCGGTACTGGCGGAACGCAAGGTTGCGAGTTGGATTCAAGGTCGGGTAGGCCCCAACCGTACGTCGATCCCCTTCATCGTGGCGATTCCGGTGATCGGTCCTATGTTGCGAAATATCGGTATTTTCCAACCGCTTGCTGACGGGATCAAATTCCTTTTTAAAGAGGATCCCATTCCGGGGCATGTTAACCGGTTTTATTATCTGCTGGCGCCTGTTCTGGCATTGGTTCCTGCCTTGGTCACGATGGTGGTCCTGCCTTTCGGTGTTTATTTCGAGAACGGAGAGGCCCAACCGCTGATGCTGGGGAATGTCGACATCGGGATCCTCTTCATCCTGGCCGTCAGTTCGCTCGGTGTTTACGGCATTGTGCTGGCCGGTTGGTCTTCCAACAGTAAATATCCTTTCTTCGGGGGTATACGCTCCTCGGCCCAAATGATCAGCTATGAGCTGGCGATGGGACTATCGATCCTTCCTGTGTTCCTCTGGGCGAGCGGTCCGTCCGGAGGTGGCGACCTGACGCTCTTCTCCGTGGTGCAGGCCCAGGAGAGCCTCTGGCTTTTTATCTGGCAACCGATGCCCGCACTGATCTTCCTTACCGCGCTTTTTGCGGAAACCAACCGTCTGCCCTTCGATATGCCGGAATCCGAGACCGAACTGGTCGGAGGGTTCCACACCGAGTATGGCAGTTTCAAGTTCGGCCTCTTCTTCGTGGCCGAATACGCCCACATGGTGATCGGCAGTGCCGTATTTACTCTCCTGTTCTTCGGTGGATGGCACTTCCTGCCGACCTTCGGTGTACTGCCGGATTGGGTGGTCAACCCGTGGGCAAACTGGGGCTGGATCGGCTCGGTTGTCAGCGTCCTGTGGTTTATCGCAAAAACCCTTTTCCTCGTCTTTTTCTTCATGTGGATCCGGTGGACCCTTCCCCGTTTCCGCTATGACCAGGTGATGAATATCGGCTGGAAATACCTCGTTCCGCTGGCTGTGGCCAACGTCGTCATTTACGCACTGGTCATCGCCCTCATCGATACGCTCAGTCGTTAACCAGAATCCGGACCAAGCAGAAATCAATTACCATGGCAGTCAAAGTAGTAGAACGGAAGCCCCTGACTTTTGCGGAAAAGACCTTTCTCCCGCAGATAGCAAGCGGCTTGAAGATTACTTTCGAGAACATGTTCCGTCCGAAGGTAACTCTCCAGTATCCGGAGGAACGGCCCGTGATCCCCGAAAACTACCGTGGGGTTCCGACCTTGGTCAAGGATCCGGGTGGCCGCGAAAAATGTGTCTCCTGTCAGCTCTGCGAATTCGTTTGTCCCCCCAAGGCCATCCGCATCACACCGGGTGGCATTGCAGAGGATGCTGAAACCGCCCACGTCGAGAAGGCACCGCAGGAATTTGAAATCAATATGCTGCGCTGCATCTACTGCGGCCTGTGTCAGGAGGTCTGCCCCGAGGAAGCCATTTTCCTGCAGGATGTTTATTCCCTGAACAGCCTCAGCCGCGAGGAACTGGTATTTAAGAAAAAGAAACTTTACGAGATGGGGGGCACTCTGCCCGATAAACATTACAAGTGGGACAAGAAAAAAGCAGCCGAGGAAGCGGCCGCCAAGGGAGGGCATCACTGATATGGGTGTTGAGTCCAAACAGTCCGGTTATTTTCCTGTTGAAAGGTTTTTACCAATCCTGACACTCGACGGGTTTGCCCAACGCGCCTGCCAAGGTTTTTGTTACGGGTCTTATTCGCTATGACGGATTTCCTTTTCATCCTTTTTTCCGTGCTGACGGTTCTCGCCGCCCTGCTGGTAATGGTCAGCCCGAATCCGATCAACGCGGCGATGTTTATGATCGTCAGCTTTGTCGGAACCGCCTGCCTTTTCCTGCTGCTGGACGCCTTCTTTCTGGCGGTTCTGCAGGTCCTGGTCTATGCGGGGGCAGTGATGGTACTGTTCTTGTTCATTGTCATGTTACTTGATGTGGAAGAGCAGAGCCGGAAACGGGCGGATGTACTGACATTGGCGGCGAGCGGGCTGTCGCTCATGCTGATGGTGGGCGGGGTGATTGTATTGTTTGGCCATGGGCTCACCGGGGGTGAGGTGCTGGAGGCCGCACCCAAAGTTGCCCACCTGCAGGCGGAGTTTCACTTGATGGACTATGCGACTGCTGCCCGTGCCTATGGCTATGGTTTGTTCACCAAGTATATACTGCCCTTTCAGGTAACCGGATTCCTGCTTCTGATCGCAATGATCGGTGTGATTGTCATCAGTAAAAAACTTTCCACGCCTCGTAAGGAGGGTCAAGCGGAGCAAGCCCAGTCATGACTATCGGCCTGAACGCATATCTACTGGTAGCCGGTCTGCTTTTTGCGATCGGGTTTTTCGGCGTACTGCTGCGCCGCAACGTGCTGATCATTTATATGGGCCTGGAGTTGATGCTCAATGGGGTCAACCTGGCACTGGTCGCCTTTTCCCGGTACAACAACACGATGGACGGTAACCTGTTCGTCTTTTTTATCATCACCGTGGCTGCGGCTGAAGTAGCCGTTGGTCTGGCCATTATCGTGGCCCTGTACCGCAGAAAGCAGACGGTTATGGTGAATGAACTTAATGCATTGAAAAACTAAGACATCCTGAAGCCCGGCGAGTTTGACATAACATGGACCTTTCCACGCTACTACATATAAGCTTACTGACCCCTCTGGTTGCGGCGGGCATCATTGCCCTGTTCCTCCGGCGGGGAGGCTATCTGGCGGCCGGAGTTTCAGTGCTGGCGGCGGCGATCATTCTGGTTTGTACCGGAATCATCCTGTTCACCTGGGATGGCCAGGAGGCCGTGGTGGCCAGCATGACCTGGTTGTCGATGGGCTCTTTCCATGTGGAGATCGGCTATTTGTTCAACCACGAAACCGCTCTCATGCTCTTTGTCGTGGCCTTCGTCGGTTTCTGGATCCACCTCTTCAGTGTCGGCTACATGGATGACGATGACAGCAAGGGCCGTTTCTTTGCCGGATTGTCGATCTTCATGTTTTCCATGCTCGGTATCGTGGTGGCAAACAACCTGATCATGATGTTCCTGTTCTGGGAACTCGTCGGTTTCAGCTCCTACATGTTGATCGCCCATTACTGGGACAAAGGCTTTGCAGCCGAGGCCGCCAAGAAGGCATTCATTGTCAACCGGGTGGGGGACTTCGGGTTTCTGCTTGGGATTGTCTGGGCCTACTGGCACTTCGGGACCACGGACCTGTTGCTCATGGCGGAACAGGTGGAGGCGGAGCCCGCCCTGCTGAAGACCGGAATGGGGCTCTTGCTAATGTGCGGTTTTCTCGGAAAGAGCGCGCAGTTTCCGCTCCATGTCTGGTTGACGGATGCGATGGCCGGGCCGACCCCGGTTTCCGCCTTGATCCATGCCGCGACGATGGTGGCCGCCGGTATTTATTTCATGGCGCGGATCTTTTTTCTGCTCACACCGGAAGTGCTGGATGTGGTGCTTTGGCTGTCCGTTGCGATGGTGGTGCTGGCCGGCTTCTGGGCCCTGGGTCAGAATGACATCAAAAAGACACTGGCTTATTCGACACTTTCGCACCTCGGTTACATGGGGGCGGCCATCGGTCTCGGCTACCCCTTACTGGCTCTGATGCACATGGCGATGCATGCCTTCTTCAAGGCAACCCTCTTCCTTTGTTCCGGTTCGGTTATTCATGCCTGCCATCATGAACAGGATATGTTCCGCATGGGGGGCCTCTTCAAACGGATGCCAATTACCGGTCTCGCATTTTTGGTGGCGGCGCTGTCCATTGCCGCATTTCCGTTCACCGCCGGTTTTTATTCGAAAGACACGATTATTTCCGGTGCCTTTGCCCGCGGACTGGAAGGAGCCGGACAACACTATTATGTGGCTTATGGCCTGCTGCTCCTCGGCGCCTTGGCTACTGCGCTGTATATGGGGCGTATGCTGTGGGTCGTTTTTTTCGGACGTCCCCGTTCCGAACATGCCGAAAAGGCCCGCGAATCCAGCCTTTTCATGACCCTGCCTCTCATTGTGCTGGGGATTGTCCTCTCTCTCGGAGGAGGCTGGTTTGTCTATGAGTGGAGCTGGCTGGACGGGCGGATGGATGCGTTGCTGCCTGCCGTTGTTGTTCCGGCCATGCTGCCCGATTTCACGGCCATTCATGCGGCGGTGGAAGCCTACCACTGGCCTTTGCTGGCAGCGGGATTTGCGGCGATGTTCATTGGCTTTATCGTGACCTTCTTCTTCTATGGCCGCAGCGCGGCCGGAGACCGCCTGCAGGCAGGAAGCCCGCTGGTTTACCATGTCCTGGCCAAGCACGGCTGGTTTGACGACCTGTACGACTGGTACGTGGCCAAAGTTCAGCAGCGCTTCGTCGATTTGTTGGGTTTCCTTGATTTGATTCTCATCTCGGGACTGGCCGTTCGCGGAACGGCGGGTGTGGTTGGTCTGTTGGGAATATTCACGCGATCGCTGCATACAGGTAGCCTGCACGGCTACGTGTACTGGTTCCTCGGGGGCTTGGCGATCTTTGCCGCATTTGCATTGGGATTACTGAAATGAACCAATTTGACGCCACACTTCTGCAAGCAGCCGTTTTCCTGCCACTCCTGGCGGCCTTTTTGCTGCTGTTCAGCCGCACCCTGGGGTCCTTTGGAGTCCGGGCGGTTGCCATGGCCGGTTTTGCTTTGCCCGCACTGATCGCCCTGCATCTCTGGTTTTACTTTCCTCAGGCTGAGGTGGGTGCAGGGGGCTATGCCTATGTCACCGATATCGACCTCGGGCTGAAGGATCTGGTGGGGATCAGTTTGTACTTCGGCTTGAACGGTATTTCCCTGCCGCTGTTCCTGCTGGCTGGCATCGTTGGTTTTGCCGCCGGGGTACAGGCGATTTTTTCCAAGGCCGAACGTCTGTCCCAATACCTGCTCCTACTGCTGGTGATGCAGTCCGGTTTGCTGGGAGTCTTCGCTTCCGTCGATATTTTCTTCTTCTACTTCTTTCACGAACTCGCCCTGATCCCGACCTTCATCATGATCGGAGTCTGGGGGGGGCAGAACCGCCGGGTTGCTGCGCTGGAAATGACCATCTACCTGACTCTCGGTGCCATGCTTTCCTTGTTGGGGCTGATTTACCTCTACGGGGCCACCGGCTGGGATACGAGTGTCGGCTTCAACCTGATTGCTCTGCGCGAGTATGTGGCCGTTCATCCGATCTCTGAGATTGTGCAGGGCAATATCGCAGCCCTGCTGCTGATCGGCTTCGGTATTTTGGTTTCCCTGTTTCCCTTCCATTCCTGGGCACCCCGAGGCTATGCCGCCGCGCCGACTGCCGCCGCAATGCTGCATGCCGGTGTCCTGAAAAAATTCGGCCTCTATGGGCTGGTTCAGGTGGCCGCCCCGCTTGTGCCGGTCGGTCTGATTGCGGGAGGGGCAAACAGTTGGAACCACTGGCTGATCTGGCTCGCCTTGGGCAATGTGATCCTCATCGGCTGTGTGACCATGGCCCAGCGCGATCTCAAACAAATGATCGGTTACAGCTCGGTCATGCACATGGGGTACATTTTTCTGGGGATCGCCACCATGTCGGTCACCGGTCTCGGGGGAGCGGTTATGCTGATGGTCGCCCACGGCCTTTCAGTTGCACTGCTTTTCCTGTTGTCTACGGCGATCTACAACCGTTCACAGACTTACGACATGTGCCAGATGGGCGGACTGGGACCGAAGGCACCTGTGCTGGCCGGATTTTTTGTTGCCTCGACCATGGCCAGTATCGGCCTGCCCGGCTTTGCCAATTTCTGGGGGGAACTCACCATCTTTATCGCCCTCTGGGAAAACCACCCATGGGCTGTGGTGCCAGCGGTGCTGGGGGTTGTCATTTCCGCCATCTACGGCCTGCGTGCCGCCGCCCGTATTTTCTTCGGCCAGCCCACCGGGGCCTTTAAGGCGGTGCTGGATAAAGGGGAGCCGGTTGAAGATATCCGCTTGGGAGAAAGAGCCCCTGCCATGGTCCTGCTGGCCGCACTCCTGCTGGTTGGGCTCTGGCCCCGCACGGTGTCCACCGATATCGATACCGAGTTGCAGGCACAGTGGGGGGTCCGAACCAAAATTACCACGACTGATCTTATCACCAATGAAACGATCCCCTTGGCGGATGCACCCGTGACCGACGGGAAGGGAAGGGGGGAATCCCGCTCATGAGTATTGAAGCCTATTCCGTTTATACCGATACCAACACTTGGAGTGTGCTCTGGCCCGAGTTGTCTCTGGCCGCACTGGCTATCTTTATCCTGTTGATCGATCTTTTCTGGCCCGGTGCCCGCAAGCGTGTGATCCCAACGATCTCCTTGGTCGGACAGGTTCTGATCCTCGGTCTGATGTTGTCTTGCGCCGCCTGCCTGCGTGGGGGTGAGTCCTTCGCGTTTGCGGAAATGATCCGCCAGACGCCACTGTCGGAGATCATGCGGCTGTTTTTCGTGCTGACCTCCATTTTGGTCACTTATCTGGGGCAAACCTACCTCAAGCGCCAACCGGATCTTCCCCGGTCAGAGTTTTATCTGTTGGTTTTGCTGGTGAGCGCCGGGTTGATGCTGCTGAGCCAGAGCCACCATTTCGTCATGCTTTTTGTGGCACTGGAGACCGTGACGGTCGGCTTCTATATTTTGGTCAGCTACGGTCGGAACCAGGTATATTCGCTGGAAAGTGGGCTCAAGTACCTGATCCTGGGAGCACTTAGCTCGGCCATACTGTTATTCGGGATTGTACTGTTGTACGGGGCGGGCGGTTCTCCGGATCTGATACGTACTCCGGATGCGATGAATTTCACTGCCCTGCAAGCCTTCCTTGAGGTGAACCCTGGTGTTCTTTGGGCGCAGGTCGGGGCGGCTCTGGTGATTGCGGGAATTGCCTTCAAGATCGGTGCGGTACCGTTCCAGATTTGGATTCCCGATGTTTACCAGGGGGCACCCACTCCGGTGACCGCCTTTCTGGCGGTGGCTTCCAAGGCGGCCGGTTTCTTTGTTCTGATCCATCTAGTCACCGGGCCCTTCAAGCCTCTGGCGAATACATTGATCCCTCTGGTTTCGGCCATGGCGGTCGTAACCATTCTTTTTGGTAACATCACCGCGCTTCCGCAGCGCAACGTCAAACGGCTGATAGGCCTCTCGGGTATTGCCCACGCCGGATACCTGCTGGTGGGTGTGGTGGCTTTGATGAAAGGCAGCGACCTCGCACTGGTGGCGATTATGTTCTATCTCTTCACATACCTGCTGGCCTCGTTTGGTGTCTTTGGTGTCATGGCGCAGCTGGCCGGGGCTGATGATGAGAATCAGGAGATCGACCACTATCAGGAACTGGCAAGAAAACAACCCGCCATGGCGGCAGTGCTGGGGATTGGTCTTGGCTCGCTGGCGGGAATTCCTCCCCTGGCCGGATTTATTGCCAAGCTGCTCTTACTGATCAGCGCCTTCCAGACCGGACTTTACCTCCTGCTCGGTGTCACCATCGTGGGAGTGGTTATTTCCATTTATTATTATTTCGGTTGGATGCGTGAAGCCTGGTTCAGGGTCTGGCGTCTTTCACTGGACAACGGCATGCCGGATGGTCCCCCGGATTCCACCACAAGCCGTATCCCTGCCTACATCAAGCCCGGACACAAACTCCTCCTTGGTGCTCTGAGCGTCCTCACCGTCATTCTCGGCTTCTACCAAGGCTGGGCCGCCCTGCTGGAAAAGTAGGTATTTAGGAGTTTAGGCTGTAGGGGTAAATGGAGGGCCGGGTGGGACGCATGAAAAAAGTCGCGCTACTCGAATACATCAAGGATTACGTCTCTCTCAACCAATTCGCCGATG
>CAZCJJ010000041.1:18545-23470 GCA_964499045.1 uncultured Opitutales bacterium
CTTCGCGCCAGTGGTGGCTATCGTGACACCGCCAGCTTCCAGACAGCCACGCTCATTTATGATGCCACCGTCTGGTTTTGCGAAAAATTCCTGGATCCCCGCTCTCGCACCGTCGATCAGATGGTGCAGGCCGCGCGCTCAGGCCGTCAGAATATTGCCGAGGGCAGCCGCGCGGCCGCCACTTCTTCCCAGACCGAACTGCGCCTTGTCAATGTCGCACGTGCCAGCCTTGAAGAGCTTCTGCTCGACTATGAAGACTACCTCCGGCATCGCCGAATCCCACAATGGCCTCCCGACAGTCCAGAAGCCAGAGCGGTACGCAGTGTTCCTCAGCGGTTCGGGAAAGCGCTACCAGATAGGCCTGATCAGTCAAATCTGACAGATCTCTCAGATGCAGACCGCGCAGCCCTTTATTCCCAGTGGCTGGAGCATGCAGATGGCGCCATCCGGGCAAATGCCCTCATTTGTATCATCCACCAGGCCAACTTTCTCCTCGACCGGCAGATCGCTTCTCTGGAGCGGCAGTTTGTGGAAGGCGGCGGCTACAGTGAACAGCTGGCCACTGCCCGGCTTGCGCACCGGAGAAAACAAGAGCAGCCCGACTCGCCTGACCAGTCAGACCAACAACCGCCTGTCTGTCCAAAATGCGGTTCCCAGATGACACTCCGTACCGCCAAGACCGGCAAAAACACCGGTAGTCAATTCTGGGGTTGCACCCAATACCCGGAGTGTAAAGGCACCATTCCCATTTGAAACCAAAGCCACTGTAGAGCGTTTAAACGTAGAATTTGAACGTTGTCGGTATCCCCGCTTGACCCGGATACGGGAATAAAATCCAATGAATGAAAACCCAGGACATCCATTCAGGCAGAATGCATGGGTGTCCCGGATTTTTCCTTTTCCTCGTAGCGGTAGCCATGGCCGTGGACGGTCAGCAGGGTTTTGGGATGTGAGGCATCGGCTTCGACTTTCTTGCGGAGCTGGACAATGTGCTGGTCGAGGGTCCGGGTGGTTCCGAGGTAGTCGATGCCCCAGGCGGCATTCAGCAGGGCATCCCGGCTCAGGGCTTCCCCAGGGTGGCGGTGAAAAAATTGGAGTAGTTTTAACTCGCGGGGAGTCAGTGGCCAAGCCCGGTCGGGTGTTTGAAGTTCCATCCGTTTGGGATCCACCCGGACGCGGCCAAAGGTGAATGGTCCGGCCGGGGTCTTCACCTCTTCGTTCACGGTGGTCCTGCGGAGAACCGCAGCGATGCGGGCCAACAGTTCACGTACTCCGAAAGGCTTTGTGATGTAATCATCGGCTCCGAGTTCAAGCCCCACCACCTTGTCCAACTCTTCGCCTTTGGCCGTGAGCATGATGACGGGGATGCTACGGTCCATCCGGCGTATTTCCCGGCACACATCGTAGCCGCTCAAAGCCGGCATCATGACATCCAATAGCACGAGATCTATCTTTCCCTGCTTGAAATGGGAGAGGGCGTCTTTGCCATTGGATACAGGCACGACGGAGTAGCCTTCACTTTCCAAGGCATCCTCCAGGCCGGTCCGGATGGCAGGGTCGTCTTCGGCGACCAGTAGTGTGCGTCGTTTCATGAGGTCTGGTGTTTTGGATGAACTTGCTGTGATCCTTTGTTGCGTGGCAAAGAGATGACGAAACGGCAGCCGCCGTCCGGAGCTTCCCGTAGTTGGAGTTCGCCTCCAAGCTCACGCAACATGTTGCGGCTGATGGCGAGCCCAAGCCCGGTTCCCGGTTGGTTAGAGGTCAGGCTCTGGTCCAATCTTTGAAATGCCTGGAACACCCGCTCCCTATCCTGTCGCGGGATACCCGGGCCGGCATCGTCCACCCGGATATGGACGGTATCTCCCTCGCCCTCGCAACTGACCCGAAGCTGTTTCCCTGAGGCGGCATACTTGATGGCGTTGTCGGTCAGGTTGACCAGAACCTGTCCGAGGGCATCGGGATCGGTTGTGATGGTCAGGGGGGCGGGTGGCAGTTTCTGCTCAAGCTGCATGCCTGCCTGCTGCAAACGGGGGGTCTGTGAGGTGAGTATTTTCCGGATCACCTCTCCCAGGTCGACTGTTTCGTGCCGATAGTGTTTTTTTCCCTGCTCCAGACGGCTGAAATCCAGAACATTGTCCACGAGGCGTGTCAGGCGCTGCGATTCGTCAACAATCGTTCCGAGGTAACGTTGCCGTTTTTCCTCGTTACCGAGCCTTCCCTCTTCAAGCATTTCGGCATACATGCGGATGGTGGTCAGCGGAGTCCGCAGTTCGTGGGACACGTTGGAGACAAAGGTGGTTTTAAGGGCGGCCTCGCGGGCGTCACGTCTCGCCTGAAACCAGAGCAGGGTACCGGAGCCCAGTGTGGCGGCAGAGAGCAGGGCGACCATCAGCGTTCCAAGCAGGAATACCGTCCGGCTGCCGGGGGGCTGCGTTGCACTGTGGTACAGCATCCATCCGGGCAGTGCTTTGCCTACGGCGATGAACTCCTCTTCTTTGGTTAGGCTGTTCGTGAGGCTATTGTAGCGGTCGCCATTTCCACCGACCACATCCCCATCCGGGCTTCGGAGGAGAAAAAGAATGTCAGCTGTCGCCTGTTCCGGGAAAGCACTTCTTAACTGGGCCAGCACCGCAGAAGCATCCAGAACGAAACCGTTGACCGTAGCATGGCCGCGTTCTTGGTACCAAATTGTCCAGCCTGGTTGCCCATCCGCAGGCGTGATCCAGCCCCAGCGCGCCGGAGGGGAGGGCGGTGCAGGGGCCGCCTTGGCCGCCGCCGCCCGCCGCATTCGACTATCCGGGGCCTCTCCCAGTGTTTCCGCGCTATCCATGAGGGAGGAGACATTTGACTGGTGGAGACTGCGGATCGCCTGACGGTTGCTTGACATGGCGACAAAGCGGCCCTCTGCGGCAGGGGTTTCCACATCCGTGGTCTTGGCGGCTGCTTCCAAGGGTCTTCTCAATGTATCGGAGTCAGTTTCCATCTCAAGCCACGGCCATGGGGTTACTTGGGCAAAAGATTCACGCAGTTTATCATAACCCTGTCCTGCCACCGGCACATAATCTCCGGATTGTTGCAATTGGAGGACAAAGTAGTCGGCGACAAAGGGATTTTCTTTGACTACCTCGGGCAGGCGGGAATGATCCTGTTCCGAGGCGACCAGCAGGACCTGAAGGATGCCGTCCTGGATTTCAGCCATAATCAGGTCCAGATTGTCCGCCACGGTACGGGCTCGTTCCCGGGCGGTTTCCTGAAGCAGAACCTGCAGCCGCTGCTCCTCCCGGTTCAATAAGACCAGTGCGAACGTGCCGACCGCCAGTGTCGGCAGGACGAGGCCCAGCCAGATCAGGCTATGTCGGCGCGTCTTCACAGGTTATGACATCACGATAAAAAACGGATGCGTGCAATCTTTTCAATCAGACTGACGTTGCTGGTTCAGTGTGCGGTAGCTCCCCTCCATGTAGGATTTGCGTTGGGCATTGCTCAGCTGGGAGCGCTCCAGCAATGCCGCTTCATTGTCGATTGCCTGGGCTTGCTGCTCCAGTGCCTCGTCACGGTACAGGCTGTTCAACTCCGACACATTACGGTTTAGTTTCCTTAGTCTTTCGGCGGCTTCGGCATTGTGTCCCGCATCGCTCAAGGCAATGACCTCACGTTTGACTTCGGCCAGTCTGTTGTCCACTACGGTGCGGGCGACCTCCACATTGGCGGATGCCTGCACCTTCTCCATGTTTCCGGAATAACTTATCTGGGCCTGTGCCTCGCGCTGCGCCTCGGTTCCGTTCAGGGCGTCGCGGTAATCCACGGTCACGGATACGAGATCACGAACGTCGCCCTCGCGGCCTTCCGGGACCTCCAGTTCCAACAGCGCAAACCGTTCCTGTCCGCCAAAGAGTTGACTGATCTCGAATGTCACCTCATTGCCTCTGACGGTTCCCTGCCGTCCGATCGAGCCCAGGGGGCGAACACCGGGGGCGCAGTGTACGGTGATCCTGATATCGGTTGCGGCCACATTCAGCAGGTCTTCAAGCTCGGTGGCAAAGATACGCTGGAGGTCTTCCGGTCCTTCGGCAAAATAGGCATTGCCCTGGCCGGTTTCCGCCAGTGCTGTCATCAGGTCTTCGTTGTACCCCAGGCCCAGACCGATAGTGCTGACGATGATGCCCTCAGAGGCGAGTTCATATCCCAGTGCACTCAAGTCGGACGGACTGGAAGGGCCAACGTTGGCTTGACCATCGGACAGGAGGATGAGGCGGTCAATGGATCCGCTGGTCGCCCCCCGTCGCATTTCCTCTGCCGCCTGGGCCACTCCGGCGAAGAGGGCGGTCATGCCCCCGGCACTGATCTGTCGGATGCGGTTCGCCAGTCTTGTGGATTGCAGGGGATGCTGGGAGGGTATCCAGGTTTCCGCTTTGTCTCCATAGGCCACGAGGGCAAAACGATCCTCTCTCCCGAGCATGCCCAGTGCGACGAGTCCGCCCTCGCGGGCCTGTTCAATCCGGCTACCACTCATGGACCCTGAACGGTCGAGAGCAATTGCCAGATTAAGGGGGGCGCGTTGTTGTTGCGGCAGCACGCTGGCCGGTAGCAGTCGTATTTTCACCACCGCCCGTTCGGTCGAACCTGCTGGCAGCACGGGTTTGTCGAGTTCGGTACGTACTTCGATGTTTACAGAAACAGGCTCTGCTTGAACCTGTGGAACCCCTGTAAGACAGGTGGCTAATATGAGGAATGAATGTAATTTCATGACGTATCTGGTTGCTTGTTTATTTCCGGACCTCATGTCCGGCCATCTACGCCATATTATCAAAGACACTCCCCGATGTCGTCATGGAGGAGTCAGGGTTTTGTCAAAAAAATGTCAGAAGGCAGCGCGATTTGATGAGAGCGGATGAATAGGCAAAGTTGAGCCTGATTCAGAGAAA
>CAZCJJ010000042.1:0-23007 GCA_964499045.1 uncultured Opitutales bacterium
GATAGGGCAGGAAAGGTAGTGGATTTTGGGTCACTTGAAGTTCAAGCTGTATATATCTCCGGTAACGTAAGAGATCCATTTGCCCACTATATGAGTGACTGTTCCGGTAACAAAAGTATGGACTGGCGGAACGAACCAAATTATCCGAGACCGGATTTCTTATCGTTGTCGCGCAAAAGGCTGGCACCTCAATTAATGTTTAAGGGAGGCATTCTGAATGCTTGGGGAAAGAAAATGGCCGTAGCCCTTGATTCAGGTTTCTTCGCAACATTGCCGGATTTGAAAACGGTTCCTAAGCAAGAGGCTGATGTTGCGTGGATGGTATATGACTTGGTACATAAGAAAGATCATTTTAATCTGAAGAAAGCAAAGATTGTTTATACAAGATTTTCGGACGCCATCAATGCCATCACATGTCCCAGAGTTGGCAAGGTCGGAGACTTCTTGAAGGTGCTACAGTCAAAGGTGGACGAGAAATTGGAATCAGCTCCCACGAACCAAACAATTGAAAGCCCAATTAAGCCGTGAGATACTTGCAAAAAGACCTCTTCGGCTCTGATACCGTAATAGCAACAACCAGGCCGGTTAATGTTGCATCAGTCCCACAAAGAAGCCCATTTCGCTATCCAGGTGGGAAAACTTGGTTTATTCCACGGCTTAGGCAGTGGCTTAAAAGTAAGAAGAGTACACCAAGGTTGCTAATTGAACCCTTTGCAGGAGGAGGGATTGTTTCATTGACGGCAGCATTCGAGAATCTGGTCGAATCGGTACTAATGGTGGAGCTAGACGCTGAAATCGCTGCAGTTTGGGAAACAATTGCCTCTGGTGATGGAGAGTGGCTGGCTAAACGCATACTCTCATTTCAGATGTCAAAAGAAGCTGCCATTCGGGAACTTAGCCGGGAGGCGCTTACAGTCAGAGACGTTGCTTTTCAAACTATCATAAAAAACCGAACCTTCCATGGGGGGATCCTTGCATCTGGATCGGGCTTTCTAAAGAAAGGGGAGGCAGGTAAGGGGGTTTTGTCTCGTTGGTATCCTGCAACGCTTGCAAGGCGGATACGAAATATTAATTATATGCTCGGTAGAATCCGTTTCCTTCAAGGTGACGGATTGGAAATCCTTGAAGAGTATAAATTGCAATCTGATGCTGTTTTCTTTATAGATCCACCATACACAGCTGGAGGTAAGCGTGCGGGTAGCAGGCTGTATAAGCATTCCCAGATAGATCACGATCAACTGTTTAAACTTTGTTCTGAACTGTCCGGCGACTTTATCATGACATACGATAATGCAGATGAAGTTAAGGAATTGGCGATGAAGTACTCATTTCAAGCAAAGCCCATATCGATGAAAAGTACGCATCATGCGGAAATGACGGAATTGGTGATTGGGCGCGACCTTAGCTGGATGGAAGATGTTGACAGAGTTTTGGAGCAAGAATCTTCTTATTTCACGAAACGGGATTAACATTCCCAGCGAGATTTGAGCAAGGTCATAGGTAAGCGTCCGGCGAAGTGCCTTCTATGCATAGGAAGGTGATAGTGATAATCTGCCTGGATGGAATCATCTGAGTTGGAATTGTGTCCGGAGACGGGAAAGCGTGACGGCAAGGGCCGTCGATTACTGCAGGCTGCGGATTGACACAGTAGGGGGGTAGGGCCCCGTGCACTGTGAGGCAAGACCAAGCAGGCTGAAGCTTATAGTCCTTCTATACTTTATTTTTAAATCGGGCAGTCGGAAAGTACCCCCTTGGCGGCTTGAGCGATCCCGTGTATGCGGGTGAGTGGGGGTGAGGCATCCCGTGGTTTGGCGATGGTTGAAATTCACTTGAAGAAATGCTTGGAGTGAAGAGAATGGGAACATCACCGAGTACCCATTCCCAAATGCATCCTTTTTTCTACGCATTGATTATCGCTGAAGTTGTTTGGCTTTGTGCTCTGATTTATCATTTGAAGGACCGTGATCTGGATCCCACGGATAAGATCTGCTGGACGGTGGTTCTCTGTGTACTGAATGTCCTTGGGCTTTTTCTGTTTATTATGGCCGGACCGAAGGGGAAAGAGGGTAATGGCAGTGAGAGAGATTTGAAACGCAGAATCAACGAAGGCAGGTTATGAGGCGTATTGTGGTATCGGTTTTGGGATTTTTTGTTTGTCTCGGAATTACCATCACGGCGGCCGGGGTAGGGGGTCTGGGGTCTGCCCAGTCCGGCAGTTTCTATGCCGAACTCAGCCGTCCGGGCTGGGCACCCCCGGGGTGGCTGTTCGGGCCGGTATGGAGTGTGCTTTATCTGCTGATAGCCGTGTCGTTGTGGACGGTTTGGCAGAAAAGGGGCTTTCACGGTACGCGGGCAGCTTACACGCTTTTTGCGGTTCAGCTTATATTGAATGCCCTTTGGCCCTGGCTGTTTTTTGTCTGGAAAAACGGGGCACTCGCTTTTGCCGGGATCCTTGTTTTGTGGGTTGCCATTGTGCTGAACATGCTCGCCTTTTGGCGGATCCGGCCTCTGGCCGCCCTCCTGATGCTTCCGTACATCGGATGGGTCAGCTTTGCCACCGTGCTTTGCTACAGCATTTGGCGATTGAACCCGGAATGGCTGTGAGCGGCCCCTTTGTTAAGATTAGCCCGAATGGCAGGTACTCAGGAATCTCTAATATAGCCTTCGCCAACAAGCCGGTGAGATATGTGGGTTAGGGTTAAGTGGCGCCTCTCACGGAGCACACGGAGTCCACAGAGGCATCCTTTCACAAAGCAACACCTCTGTGCTTTGTGAGAAATCAAAACCTATATTGAGAACAAAAGAAGCCGGTGCGGTCATAAGGTGTTGTGGGGTTATGATGGTGCCGGACGGAGCGCCGGTTTTACGGTGGGGATGAAAAAGCCCAACGCCTGTGGCGATGGGCTTTTTTTTGAGGTTACAGGGTAAGCATTCAACTTGGGCATCTGGCCTTATCGGTGGAGCTTTTCCTGAAGAGGTGTTTCTGCGAGTTTTCGGTCTTGTGTCTTGAGGGACTTTCTTATTTGTTGTCGGCTTCGTTTGACCAAAGCATAGTAAACACCATTCGATGTTTTCCGAAACAGACATTCAGCCACCCGCACAAATTCAGGGACCTTTTCGACTTGCCCGTCAGCAGTTGAGTGTTTCATGGTCCCAAATCAGCGGTTACTTTTCGGGGTTACAGGCTGCAATTTCGAGGCAAAATGGTATTTCTCTAAGTGTTTTGTAGTCAATAACTTAGGGCCCGTAGCTCAGCGGTTAGAGCAGGGGACTCATAATCCCTTGGTCGTCGGTTCGAATCCGACCGGGCCCACCATACTCAGCCATCTCACGAATTACATTGAGAAAGTTTGGGTCCCGTTCATCGCAAGACTCCCGTTTGAGAGTTTTAAGCTGAAAAATTTGCAAGAGGATTGGGCGAAGTTGGGCTTCACAAATAATCCAAGTTAAAAACTCCAGAAGAGGGGAATCATAAGAACAGAGCAGACGAAATAAATCAGGTTGAGTGGGATGCCGATTTTCAGGAAGTCACTGAAGCGATACCCGCCGACGCCGTAAACATAGGTATTGGTCTGGTAGCCAATGGGAGTGGAAAAACTGGCGGAGCTGGCAATGCAGACGGCGATGATGAAGGGACGCGGATCGACCCCGAGAGTGGCGGCGATGGAGATGCTTAGAGGCCCCATCAAGACAACAGTGGCGTTATTGGAAAGCAGCTCAGTCACGGTGGTGGTAATGAGGTAAAGGAAAATCAGCATGATATAGGGCTGCATGTCGATTGGGACGGTTTGTACCATCGCTACCACGTAACCGGCGGCCTGTCCGGTGGCCCCGGTTGTCTCCAAGGCCTGCCCAAGGGCCAACATGCCGTAAATGAGAACCAGGATACGCCACTCAATGGCAGCGTAAGCTTCCTTGGGCTTGATCGTTCCGGAAAGAAATAGTAGTGCGACAACGATGATGGAAGCGGCGACAATCGGTACATTGGCAAAGGAAACTGCGGCAATCATCGCGGCGATCAGCCCAATCACCAAGGGCATTTTCCGGGTCATGTCCTTGGCGGGCAGAGTGCCGTGGTCGAGCAGAATGATGTCTTCGCCCTTGCGCAAATTCTCAATCGCCTTGTCGGTCCCCATCATCAGGAGGGTATCCCCGAAATCCAAGGGGATAGTTTCCAGCTTTTCCCGGACATTGCGTCCGTTGCGGTGCACCGCCAGTACGATCATACGGTAACGCTGCCGGAAGTTGATGTCGCGTATGCTTTTGCCGACCAGGCTGGACATCGGTCCGATCACACCTTCGATAATCGCGCCCTCATGGGCGGCGATTGTTTCCAGATCCAACCCCTGTTCCCCGGCCAGGTCCAAATCCTCGTTACTGCGGGCACTGGCAATCGCTGATGGACGGCTGGCCAGCACAAGGCGGTCTCCCTCGGCCAAGGGGGTCAGTTTGGCGTCTCCAGTCAATGCAACCCCGTCGCGGACCACTTCCAAAATACGCATGCCACGGTTTTTTTTCAGGGCGGATTCAGAGAAGCTTTTTCCGATCAGAGACGAATCCTTCCTGACAAAGGCCTCCGTGATGTATTCTTTCCGCTCCTCCTCACTGAGGATCGCGGTCAGCGTTTCGCGCGTAGGCAGTATCCGTTTTCCGAAAATCATCAAATAGGCGGTGCCCACACAGAGCAGGGGAATACCGACCACGGAAATTTCAAACATCCCGAGGGGTGCCTGATCGTATTGGGTGATGATCCCGCTCATGAGGATGTTGGTACTGGTTCCCATGAGGGTACAGACACCACCGAAAATGGAAGCATAGGAAAGGGGAATCAGCAGCTTGGAGGCGGGGGTGTTCATTTTGCGCGCCAGACTGATGATGACAGGCATGAAAACGACTACCACGGGGGTATTGTTGATAAAAGCGGAGATCGCTCCAACGCCCACAACCAAGACCAGGATAAAGCCTCCATAGGGAAGGCTCGTCAGTTTCCCGAGTTTCTGCGCCAGAATTTCAATGAAACCACAGCGGTCCAGGGCCAGGCTGATGATGAACATCGCGGCAATGGTGAGTGGAGCGGAGTTGGCAAAAACCAGAATCAGCCCGTCAACTGTAGGCAGTAAGCCGGAGTGGCTGAAGATGCTGCCGACCAACAGTGCTGAAAAAAGCAGGATCGCGGTGACATCGATAGGCAATTTCTCCCAGATGAAATTCACCAGAGCGAAAATGAGCAGAGCTAGAACAAAGAGTAATTCCCAAGACATGGTATGGATTGTTGTGGCGTGTTGCTAAACGGGAGCAAGGCCGATGCCAAGACCGTTTTTCAGGCGCGGGACTGAACGGTCCGGGAAACGCTGTGCGCAGTATCCTGTGTCCGTGCACTCTGAGCCATGTCTGTCTGGTACCACCGGTAGAAACAAAAGGCCAGGAGCAGCATTGAAACCACCATGTTGGTTACCTTCATGATGACGCCTCCGAGAATTTGATCCTCCAGGGGCCCAATCGGAAAGATCCGGGGGGCAAACTCATAGGTGGGATAAAGGATTTCCTCGGAAAGCGTTAAGAAGCCGAAAACCGGGAGTTGCCCCACCATCAGCAGGAATACATACAGCATGCGGACACCATAGGGCAGGGGAGGGACGATTCTCGAAGGGCTTGCGATTCCCCACCAGATAAAAAGAGCGGGTAGAAACATGGTCCAGTGTTCCAGCACATGAATCCATTTGGTGTGGAGAGCGCTTTCATAGAGTACCGGAATATGCCATGCTGTGTAGATAAGGGTGAAGGCGAAACCGGCCACCACGGGATTGGACAGGAATTTCCATACTTTACGTGTTAAGCAGGGTGTCAGAGCCCAATCGGCCAGCCAGCCCGGTGTTCCCATTACCAGCAGGGGCGGCACCAGGTAAACCAGCATCATGTGCTGGATCATGTGTACACTGAAAAGATAATCCTCTCCCAGCTGGTCAATGGGTGAGCCGACCGTCAGATAGCCCACCACGATACCGGAGTAAAAAAGAACAGCCTTAGCCGTCGGGTAGGGGATGCCCGGGGCGATCTTTTGTCTCATGGGGCCCGTCAAAACCGCATAGGCCCAGATCGCTCCGAGTATTGTCAGGAGGAGCAGGGGCTCGGTGTGCCAGTGAAGCGGAATGGGCATGGGTTTCCCGTGGCTTAGCCGCGGAAGTAGCTTGTGGCGGTATGGCTGGTTTCAAATCGCTTCCAGTCAACATCGGAAGGATGAAAGAGCAGCAACAACGCAACCATTGTGCCGGTGGCCAGAATCAGACCGGACATGAACAATAGAAACAGCAGCATCTTGTCGTAGATCAAATGCATGAACCACATGATGACAAAGATGAACTTGATGGTGGAAAGGACGACCAGGGAGGTCAGCAGGATCCAGTAGGCGAACGGAATGAAGATGATGACAATTTCAATCCCTGTGATCACCGCCAAAATCATGGCGATGTTCAGGAAGGTATGGTAGCGCTTGTTTTCCTCGCGGAGTATCTGGTCGTGTGAGAGGGCGTGTGACATGATGGATGAAGGCGTTGAATGGTGGGGTATCTGTTGAATCAATCGGGCTAAATATATTCCACCAGATAGACCACGGTAAAGATGACGATCCAGACGATGTCGACGAAGTGCCAGTACAGTCCGGACACCTCCACATCAATGGCATGCTGGACCCCCATCTTGCCGCTGTAGGAGTAGAACAGCAGTGAAGCGAGCCAAAGAATGCCCAAGGCAACGTGGACCCCGTGTGTGCCCGTCATGACGTAGAAGGTGGAACCAAAGACACTGCTACTCAGGCTCATGCCCGGCACCTGCTTGACCTGGTTGAATTCCGCCAGTTCGTAGTCGGGATGTTTGGCCAGAAACGCATCCCGTGAATCCGTGGTGCTGGCGACATCCTTGAACTCCCCGCTGACTTCTTCCCCTGCCGGAGTGATGGCCTTGTACTCATAGACCCCCTGGCCATGGTAAAAATGCTGGAACTCATAAACCTGGCAGGAGAGGAAGATAAGACCGAAGAAGATAACGCCGATACAGTTCCGGCGGAAACTCTTGATTTGCCCCTTGTGCATGGCCGAAACCGCCAGCGCCATCAGGAAGGAACTCATCAGCAGGATGAAGGTGGAGAAGCTCGTCAATTCAATGTCGAACATGTTCATGATGTCGACGATGCCCTCTTCAATCGCACCCGCAGGATAGAGTTTGCGGTAGATCAAATGCGTGGAGATCAATGTGCCAAAGAACATGCAGTCCGATGCCAGAAAGATCCACATGATCAGTTTCTTGTTTTCGATACCGGTGCTGGTTTCCACGGCGTGGTGTACCGAGTGTTCCTCCTCGGAGGCAGCGTTTGCTGGAATGGCGTGACTCATGAGTCGAAAGGGTGTTTAATTATGAATGAGGGGTCAGTTTACCGGCTTCGGAGGAAGGTGACTGCGGCTGTGAGGGAGCATCATTGTCGGGAACTTTCAAGTGATAGCCTCCGGGGCCTTCCAGGGCCCATAGGTAGATCCCGAGTAAAACGGTCAGGAGTCCCCCGATCGCAAAGTAACCCATGTAAGGGGTGTGAGCCCGCATCAATACCATGCAAATCCCAAAGACGAGGAAACCGGCCCCGCAAAGGAGTGGCCACCAGGACTGGCTGGGCATGTGGATGCCGTGGCCGTCATCGGGAATATACTCCAGCTTGTTGTCGCTGTGCTTGTCTGTCCACCAACAGTCGCGGGCCTGAATGATCGGGGTGCGGGCAAAATTGTAAGCAGGCACGGGGGTGGGGAGTGACCACTCCAGTGTACGTCCGCCCCAAGGATCAGCGTCCGCCCGTTTGCCGCGGAAAGCGGTCCAGACTAACTGGGCAAAACAGATGAGCACTCCAATGCCGAGAATGAAGGCCCCGATCGTGGAAACATGATTCCACAAATTCCAGCCCATGTCACCGAGGTAGGTGTGGGTGCGGCGCGGCATCCCGATGAGCCCAAGGTAATGCATGGGGAAAAAAGCGACATTGAAGCCAACGATGATCAGCCAGAAAACAAGGTAGCCGACACGTTCGTTCATCATCCGTCCGAAAATTTTGGGTGTCCAATAATAAAGGCCACCGAGCAAGCCCAGCAGAATACCGCCGATCAGGACGTAATGAAAGTGGGCGACGACAAAGTAACTGTCCTGCTGCTGTGCATCTGCCGGAGCTGCGGAGTGCATGATCCCGGAAAAGCCTCCGAGCATGAACATCCAGATGAAACCGAGTGCAAAGGCCATGGGAACCGGGAAACGGATGCGCCCGCCCCAGAGTGTTCCCATCCAGTTGAATATCTTTACCCCCGTGGGAACCGCAATGGCCATGGTCAGCAGCGAGAAGGCCGCCGTGGCAATCTTGCCCAAACCGGTGGTGAACATGTGATGACTCCAAACGGCAAATCCAAGGAAACCGATGACGGCCCCGGAAAAGACAATAATGGGGTAACCAAAGAGAGGCTTTCTGGAAAAGGTGGGCAGGATCTCTGATACAATCCCCATGGCCGGAAGGACCAGAATGTAAACTTCCGGGTGTCCGAAAACCCAGAAAAGATGCTGCCAGAGTATCGGCTGCCCCCCCAGGTCCACACGGAAGAAGTTGGTTCCGAAAAAGCGGTCGAACATCAGTTCCGCCAGTGCGACTGTGACTGCGGGAAAAGCAAAGATGATCAGGAAACTCGTGATCAGCGTCATCCAGGTGAAGAGCGGCAGGCGCATCATCGTCATTCCGGGGGCACGCATGTTGATGATTGTCACGATGAAGTTGAAGGATGCGGCCAGGGAGGCGATCCCAAGAATCTGCAAGCCGATGATCCAGAAGTCCGTGCCGATTCCCGTGTATTCGTCACCAGTCAGCGGGGCATAGCCGAACCAGCCTCCGGCCGGTACAATATCCGTCCGCAGCAAATCCTGCCCGAACCACCCGATGGTGTGGGCAAACTGAAAAAACCAGCTGATGTTCAATACCAGCGCCCCGGCGACGAAAGTCCACAAGCTGAAGGCATTCAAGCGGGGAAAGGCCACATCCCTTGCTCCGATTTGCAGGGGGATCAGATAATTGAAGAAGGCGGCGGACAGGGGCATGACTCCCAGGAAAATCATCGTGGTGCCATGCATGGTGAAGAGCTGGTTGTAAAGCTGTGCCGTGATCAGGTCATTTTGGGGAACGGCCAGTTGGGCCCGGATCATCAGGGCTTCCACGCCTCCGAGTAAAAAGAAGAACAAAGCCGCCGCTCCGTACATGACTCCGATCTTCTTGTGATCAACCGTGGTTAACCAGTCGACGATCCCCGAACGGGGGTCGGGACGATACAGCCCCAGATCGCTTTTGGCAGGGGGCAGCTGACTTTTGTCGTCAACAGGAGGGTGGTGCGCTGCGGTGGCCATGATAGAAAAATGAAAGGTACTTTATTTGAGGGTTTGCAGGAATTGGGCGATCTTCCGGAAGTCTTCCTGGCTGGGCCAGTTGCTGACTTGAGTCAGTTGGGTGTCATCCAACCCGCTCAAGAGGGCGGAAAGTTGTCTGCGGGTGGTGATCCCGCTAAAGTCGGCATTCGGTTCTTCCACCGCTTCGCGGATTTGTTCACGGGAAAGACCGGCCTGGGAGAGGTCCCGTTCGGTCAGGCCCACGGACTGGAGTTTTTGCCAGGTAACACCGGTGAATTTCAGGTTCTGCAGGCCACGGTCTGTATAGTACATCAAACTGCCGGGCTTGTAGTGCTGTGAGCGACTGATCCATTCGACCAGATTGTTCAATTGTTTCTCCGGATCGATCTCACCGTGGATATCGCGATTGTCGAGGATCCCGGCCCCGAGTGACCTGCGGCTGCCCACATGGGTGAGGTCCGGTCCGAGGGCTCCTGCCGCAGGACTGTTTGAAATCTTGTGGCACATGATACATTGAGCCCTCCCCATGAAGAGCATTGCACCTTGGCTGACCGGATCTTCAATAAAGTCGTCGGGGCTTTCCCGGGTGGCTGTCTGCCATGCCGCCCAATCCTGACGATAAGCTTCTATCTTGCTCTCCGGCTCCTCCTCCTTTTCCGCAGTGAAAAGTCCGGGGGCTGGGGCACCGGTCTGATATTTCTCAATCCAGGCGGCAAAGTCTTCCTCCGAAAGCACATCCGCCCGGAAAAGCATGTAGGCATGGGCTTCACCACAGAACTCGGCGCATTGCCCATAGTAGTGCCCGATGATCTCTTCCTCCAGATAGCGGCGATGGCTCGTGAGCAGCGCATCTTCGGATTGTCCATCAGCCCAGCCCGGGGCTTGCTGCTCCAGCCAGTCATCGAAAGACTCTCCCGCCTGCAGCCACATCCAGTTGCTGCGGCCGGGGATCAGATCCACCTTGCCCGCCAATTTGGGCAACCAGAAAGAGTGGATCACGTCAACGGCGCGGAGATTCAGTTTAACTATTTTGCCTACCGGCAAAGCCATTTCGTTGGCGGTGGTGATTCCGAATTGGGGATATTCAAAGCTCCACCACCATTGCCAGCCGTACACCGTAATTTCCAGAATTTCTTCCTCCAGGTCCGCTTGTATCTCGCCGGGGTACCAGCTACCCAGCTGGGAGGCTTGATAGTTGGAGCTTTGTTCCGGGATTTCATGGGTGTACCAGATGGCCCGGAGGGTCGGTACAGCAATGATAACCAGCAAGCCGATTGAAGCCCCGATCAAACCGATTTCAATCAAGGGGTTGCCGTGACCTTGTGTCGGGAGGGGCTTGGCATCATCTCCCGGGCGTTCACGGTAACGCAAGACCACCCACACCAGCAAGCCGCCAACGATGACGAATATAAAAAGGGAAACCCAGACCGTGACCCAGAACACTTCCAGTTGAATCCGTGCTACCGGCCCTTTCGGGTCCAGGGTCGATTGGTTCGTCGTGAAACTGCAACCGGCTAGAAACAAGGCATAAAGCGCCAGAAGGCACATCGCCCAGCAGCGGGTTTTAAGAAAGGACCGGAAGGAACCGAATATCATGGAAGTCAATTAGCGAATCGAACAGGGTTGATGAGAATTGCTTAAGAAATAAACGGGTTACACTTGCGGGACACCTTTTAAAATTCAAGAGGAATGTTGCAAAAAAGTTAGCCCCTCTGGCATGCTTTATTAGCTTCTCTTAACATCAGGCCTGTGTTGCAGTCACGGTATTTATATTTGGACTGTTTTGCTGGAATCCCGCATTTATGCGGTCTTATCCCTATCCGAAAGACCGTCTAACCCGCATATCTCACCGGCTTGTTGGCGAAGGTTATATTCTATTGAAAGACAAGAACTTGGGGTTTTCGGCAGAAAGCAGACTGTTTGACCGGATTCGCCAACAAGCCTCAAGCCCACAAGCGGCTCTGGCTGTGTTGCGGACACGGAACCCGCTTCGTTACGCACTTGAGTGCGCGCCTTGCGGAACCCGGTCCGCGCCTTGCCAGAGTCACTTGTGAATCTTGTGAGATAAGCGGGCTAAAGACTGAACTCCAACAGGGAGATTCAGGACATCCATAGAGGGAGTCTGAGCGTTTTCTGAGTTTATGGGTGTCCAGAATTGGATTTTTCTTTCTAACCTGACGATGCGTCTCTAATTTCCCTTCAGATGCCCCCTTCCAGATCAAAGCAGGATAATCCCGAGAAGTCGCGATTGGATGAAGCGCAGAAACGGGTGCGGAACTGGAAACGCTGGGGGCCTTACCTGTCGGAAAGGCAATGGGGGACCGTGCGGGAGGATTATTCGCCGGACGGTGATGCGTGGGATGCTTTTCCTCATGATCACGCCCGCAGCCGTGCGTATCGTTGGGGGGAGGATGGATTGCTGGGGATAAGCGACCGCGAGTGTCGTCTATGTTTTGCGCTTGCGCTCTGGAATGGTAGGGACCCGATCCTGAAGGAGCGGCTTTTTGGGCTGACCAATCCGGAGGGCAATCATGGCGAGGATGTCAAGGAGCTGTATTACTACCTTGATTCAACGCCCACCCATTCCTACCTCAAGAGCCTCTACAAATACCCTCAGGGGGCCTTCCCCTATGAGGCTTTGGTGAGGGGAAATCAGGAACGCGGCCTGAAGGACCCCGAATACGAGATTCTGGATACCGGTGTTTTTGACGAAAACCGCTATTTCGATGTTTTTGCCGAGTATGCCAAGGCGACCCCGGACGATATCCTGATTCGCATCACAGTCTGGAACCGCGGACCGGAGGAAGCACCTTTACACCTGCTGCCGACACTCTGGTTCCGCAACACTTGGATCTGGGGGTGCGAACATGAGGGCTGCACGCCGAAACCGCGGATTGAAGGCGAGGGGGAGTTCCGCCTGCGGACTTACCATACCGAGTTGGAGGATTACCTTTTCGAATGCGAAACCCCCGGTGAATTCCTTTTTACCGAAAATGAAACGAACACACGACGGCTTTACGGCGAGCCAAACTACACGGAGTACACCAAGGATGCGTTTCACCGTAAACTGGTTGAAGGGGAGGATGGGGCGGTCATGTCCGAGTTTCATGGGACGAAGGTGGCAGTCTGGTATGTCCTGACGATCCCCGCCGGCGGGAAAAAGGAGATCCGTCTTCGTTTGCGGCCTGCCGGCAAGGCGAAGACGAAACCCTTTGGGCGTGCCTTTGATCGCTGTTTCCGGCAGCGGATCGAGGAAGCGGATCGCTTTTATAGTTCTCTGTTGCCGAAAAAATTGAGCGTGGAGGAAACCCGTGTCTTGCGTCAGGCCTATGCCGGTCTTCTGCATAGCAAGCAGTTCTATCATTACTCGGTTAAGGATTGGCTGGACGGAGATCCGGAGACACCGCTGCCTCCTCCGGACCGGGCTCATGGCCGCAACCGTGACTGGCGGCATGTTTTCTGCCGGGATGTTATCTCGATGCCGGACAAGTGGGAATATCCCTGGTTTGCAGCCTGGGACCTCGCTTTTCATATGATCCCCTTTGACAAGATCGACCCGCAATTTGCCAAACGCCAGTTGATCCTCCTTCTTCGCGAATGGTATCTGCACCCGAATGGGCAAATCCCGGCCTACGAGTGGAATTTTTCGGATGTGAATCCACCGGTCCACGCCTGGGCGGTCTGGCGGATTTACAAGATGACAGCCAAAGAGGGTGAGCGGGATTTTGATTTTCTGGCTCAATGCTTCCACAAACTGCTGATCAATTTCACCTGGTGGGTAAACCGTAAGGATCCGGATGGCCGCAACCTGTTTTCAGGCGGCTTTCTCGGGCTCGACAACATCGGTGCCTTTGACCGGTCCCATCCTCTGCCCGGCGGGGCCCGTTTGGAACAGGCCGATGGTACCGCCTGGATGGCTTTCTATTGCGCAACGATGCTCTCTATGGCGCTGGAGCTGGCTTCGACCGACCCCTCCTACGAGGGGGTGGCTTCCAAGTTTTTTGAGCATTTCATTTCCATCGCGGAAGCGATCAATACCCTCGGCGGAACAGGACTCTGGAATGAGAAGGACGGCTTTTACTATGATCAAGTTGAGCTGGACCACCAGACCCGGGTACCGATGGCCATTCGTTCCATGGTGGGGCTGCTGCCACTCTGTGCGGTGGAAATTCTGAAGGTGGATGTGATCAATAAACTTCCCCGTTTCAAGAAACGGATGCAGTGGTACCTGCAGCACAGCGAGCTTTTTACCGGAAATATCTCCTGCCTGGAATTCGGAGGCGAGACGGGGGGCGGCCCAAAAATGCTGTTGGCGATTCCTTCCCGCCAGCGTTTACAGCGGGTGCTGAATTATATTTTTGACGAAAAGGAGTTCTTTTCACCTTACGGCCTGCGTTCGCTTTCACAGTTCCATCAGGAACATCCCTTTATCCTGAACTATGGAGGACGTGACCATGCCGTAGGCTATATCCCGGCGGAGTCGGACTCCACCTTGTTCGGTGGTAACTCCAACTGGAGGGGGCCGGTCTGGTTCCCGGTCAACTACATCCTTCTCGAAGCATTGGAGAAATATCATCACTTCTACGGGGATTCACTGAAAGTCGAGTTGCCGAGTGGCAGCGGGAAATGGGTCAACCTCGATCAGGCGGCCTGCGAGCTTTCCCGCCGATTAATCAAGCTTTTCCTTCCGGATGCCGCTGGAAATCGCCCTATTCACGGGCCGCATGCGGAATACTACCGGGATCCGCATTTCAAGGATTTGGTCCTCTTTTACGAATATTTCGACGGCGACAATGGCCGTGGGGCCGGAGCCAGCCACCAGACAGGATGGACCGGACTCGTCGCCAAACTGCTGGAAGACCGGGCTGCCCATACCTGAGAAATTGTTCTTTTGCTCACGGAGGCGGCGTGACCTCACGCCGCTCTGGGCATGGATACCGGGGGGTGGGGTCACCCGCTCCTTGGGTTACTCTGTTAATATCTCCTTGGCGGAGTGCTTTTGCGGAATAAAGGGCAGGACGTGCTCGGTGTAGGGAACGATGACATCAAGCAGGTAAGGCCCCTCACTGGCCAGCATTTCCTGGATGGCAGCCTTGAGGTCCTCCTTGCGGTGGACCCGTTTGGCCTGAATACCAAAGCCGTTGGCAATTTGAACAAAGTCAGGGTACAGCGCTTCCAGGTTCTCCGGACCACCGATGTTGGTCGGATCTCCGAGGATGGTGTGCCCCCGGGTCCCTTCGTAAAAGCGGTCTTCCCATTGGACGACCATGCCGAGGTGCTGGTTATTAAGCAGCAGGACTTTGACAGGAATCTTCTCAATGCGGGCGGTGGCCAACTCCTGTATGTTCATCAGGAAAGAGCCATCTCCGTCCACATCGACCACCACCTTGTCGGGGTGGGCGACTTTGGCACCGATCGCCGCAGGCAATCCAAAACCCATGGTCCCGAGACCGAGCGAACTGATGAATGTGCGCGGCTCGTTGAAATGATAATACTGCGGTGCCCACATCTGGTGCTGGCCGACGCCTGTGCTCAGGATGGCCTCACCCTTGCTTTCCTCGAACAGTGTTTTGATCGCATCCTGAGGCAGGATGTGCTTGCTCGTTTTGTAGGTGAAGGGGAAGGGGTGGTCCTTCTTCCAACCATTGATCGTTTGGTACCACTGCTTCAGATCTGGCTTGTGGAAACCCTTCTTCATTTGCTGATTCATCCTCACCAAGGCGTACTTGAGGTCGGAGTGAATCGGATAGTGGGCGAATTTGTTTTTCTGGTGTTCGCTCTTGTCGATGTCGAAATGGACAATGGTTGCGGCGGGGGCAAACTTGGAAAGTGTTCCCGTGATGCGGTCATCGAAACGGGCACCGAGACAGATCAGCAGGTCGCTGTCACAGACCGCCCAGTTTCCGGCTACGGTTCCGTGCATGCCAAACCAGTAGAGACTTTGCGGGTGATTGGCCGGGAAAGCGCCCAGTCCCATCAAGGTGGACGCAACCGGAATGCCGGTTAGTTCGGCAAACTCGCGCAGTTCAGCACTGGCGTCTGCCGACAGGATACCACCGCCAATATACAGTGCGGGACGTTCGGACTTTTCGATCAGTTTGAGAACGGTTTTCAGATCCTCGTCACTGGCGTGGGGGAGGTCGGGATACCCCTCCAGCTTGATGGTGGCCGGAAAGACAGGTTCGATGATCTTTTGCTGAACATCCTTCGGAATATCAACAACGACGGGGCCGGGCCGTCCGGTGGTGGCAATGTGAAAGGCCTCTTTGATTGTCCGGGGAAGGTCTTCCGCCTTCAGAACGAGGAAACTGTGTTTGACGACCGGAAGGGTCATTCCGAAGAAATCGGTTTCCTGAAACGCACTTTTGCCGATGAATTCCTGAAAGACCTGGCCGGTGATGGCGACCAGTGGTATGGAATCCATGTAGGCATCGGCGATACAAGTGACCAGGTTGGTGGCGCCGGGTCCCGAAGTGGCCATGCAGACTCCGGCTTTGCCGGTGGAACGGGCATAGCCGTGAGCCATGAATCCGCCGCCCTGTTCATGGCGGGGCAGGATGGTCCGGATCCTGTCCGTCCGGGTCAGGGCCTGATGCAGTTCCATGGAGGCGCCGCCCGGGTAGGCGAACACCACATCCACTCCCTCGCGCTCAAGGCACTTAACGACGAGATCAGCCCCTTTCATGGCGGGTCCTTTTTCGTCCTGTGAAGGGGCGGTTACGGTGCTTTGCTTTTTCATGGTCTTTGTCATGCGATGGCGTGATGTTGCTTGAAATGAAGGCCGGAGGCCGTTCGGGAAAAGGCTGGGAAGCTAGAAAAGCGTTTTCAGGCACGCAAGCTTTTATCGGGGGATCTGTATATGCGGAGTGCTCCATTTTGTGGATTGAACATTGACGACCCCATGATTTCTTTAAAGAGTGCCCTCTTTACAGCGAAGAACATGGTTGAAGAAAAGCTTAAAGATCTCGATCCCCGCCTCATTAAACAAGTGGATAATGCCCAGAAAACTCTGGATCGTAATCCCTCTTATGCCATTGATGTCTGTATGGGCATTTTGCAGCGCCACCCGGGCTGTCTGGAGGTTCGCCAGATCCTGAGAAAGGCCCAGCAGCGGGCAACCGGTGGCAAAACCAGCGGACTGGGGCGTTTTATTAACTCGGTGACTGCCGCCCCTTTCTCCGTTAAAATTGGAAGCTTGCTGAAGAAGGATCCAAAGCAGGCGATGGAAGCGGCGGAAAAAATGATTTCCAGCCAGTATAATAATGCTTCCGCCCATAAAATGGTAGGCCAGGCGGCGGAAGCGATGGATTTGCCGGAGACGGCGGTTTTTGCTTACGAGTGTGCCCATGATCTTGATCCGGCCAATGTTGAAACGGCTCTGGCCCTCGGAGACATGTTGGTCAAGGCTGGACGCGGCAAGGACGCCGTCCGGATTGGGGATGTCATTATGCAGGACAACCCGGCTCATGAGGGCGCCCAGGATCTCATCCGCCGGGCCTCGGTCGCTGAGTCCATGGCCCGTGGCCGTTGGGAAGAGGGGGGTGGTTTCCGCGATAAACTGGCAGACGAAACCAAGTCGATCGAACTCGAACAGGCGGCCCGTTCAGTCAATGACGAGGATACTCTCGAACAGATGACCAAAAAGGCGATTGAACGGCTGGAAAAGGAGCCGGACAACATCAACCTTTATCGCGAAATCATCCGGAACTACCGGAATCTGGGTAAATTTGAAAAGGCCGTCGAATTCCTGACCAAGGCACGTGAACTGCCGACCGGGAAAGGGGATTCCACCTTGGAGAAAATGGACTACGACATCCGTCTTCAGTCTATCCGTACACGTCTCAACGCGAAGGAGGAGGCCTTTGAGAAGGCACCCGACGATGCCAAGCTCAAGGAGGAACTGGAAAGCTTGCGCCAGGAAGAACATGCCTTCCGTCTGGAAAATTCCAAACGCATGGTTGAGCGCTATCCCAATGACCATGCCGCCCGCTTTGAATACGGTCAGCTCCTCTTCCTCGACGGTGATTTTGACGGAGCCATTCAGCAACTTCAGATTGCCCAGCGCAATCCGAAGGTCCGTACCCAGGCTCTCCTGTTTATGGGCCGCGCCATGATCTCCAAGGGCATCCATGACCTCGCTGTTGATCAGCTGAAAACAGCCAAAACCGAGGTGCCGCTGATGAACGATCTGAAAAAGGAAATCATCTACGAATTGGCCCGTGCCTACGAGAACATGGGCGACGAAAAACAAGCCATCGAAGAGTACAAGTTGATTTATGCTTCTGACATCGCCTACAAGGATGTCGCCGAAAAGATCAATGTGTTCTACTCCAAGTCTTAACTTTTTTCCTCTTTATGCGTATAAGATTCAACCGCATTTTAATGACAGCCTTGGCTGCAGGTACCTTGATCGCTTCCTCTGTGGAGGTCATGGGCCGGGCGGACCGGGTGCAACGCCGCCAGGAACGACTGGCTCTTGCCGACAAGGAATGGTCCGAGCCCAAGGTGGTGGTCAATATTTACCACCGGGTTCCCATTATTGATGTCGTGGGCTACCTCGGCACCTACTCTGCGGATGACGAAAAACTGCTCCGGTTTGTCCATGCCGTCAGACCGATCGGGCAAAAACTGAAGGAACTGAGTGAAATCTCCATTCAGGGCCGTACCATGCCCGCTGATCTGGAGGCGCAACTGGAACAATTGAAGTCACGTTTGTTTTCTGAAGTTCAAACCATTTACGGCCCGAAGGGCAGGCAGGCAGTGACCGACTTCATCCATACCAAAAACGAACGGGTTAGCTCCGGTTTCTTTGGTATCGGTGGCGGCCCCTGATTCTCAGTTGCCAGTCCGTCCGACCGTTCGACCGTCTAGCAGCCCAACCGTTCAACCGAATCATGGATGCCCTCTTCGCTCCCTATTGAACAGATCCGGGGCGACTTGGGCACAGCGCTGCGTCAGCAGGGGTGCGTGATTCTGCATGCTCCGACGGGTTCCGGGAAATCCACGCAGGTTCCGCAAATGCTGCTGGATGAGGGTTTGGTTGCGGCAGACAAACAGGTGCTGGTCTTGCAACCGCGTCGTTTGGCGGCCCGGCTTCTGGCCAAGCGGATTGCGTCGGAACGGCAGGGACGCTTGGGAGATGAGGTGGGCTTCCATATTCGCTTTGACCGTGTTTTCGGACCCGCCACCCGTATCAAATTTGTGACCGAGGCGATCCTCCTGCGCATGATGCTGCGTGACCCGCTACTCAAGGAAGTGGGGAGTATTGTTTTCGACGAATTTCATGAACGTCATCTCTACAGTGATCTGGGACTGGCGATGGCCTTTGCCTTGCAAAAGGAGAAGCGTCCCGACCTGAAACTGGTGGTTATGTCGGCCACCCTGGACATAGGCGGACTGCAAAATTACCTTGAGCCCTGTGCAACCTTGGCGGTGGAAGGGCGCACCTATCCGATCACCATGGAATACTCCGCACGGGCCGCCAAGGTCGCGGATGCCCCGGTTTGGGATCAGGCGGCATATCATTTTCGGCAGCTCTATCAGGATCATCCGGAAGGCGATTTCCTGATCTTCATGCCAGGGGCCTACGAGATCCAGCGCACGATCGAAAATATTCAGTCCACTCCGGAGGGAAAGGACTGTGTCGTGTTGCCACTATATGGTGATTTGCCGCCGGACAAACAGGATGCCGCCGTTGCAAGCTACGACCGGCGCAAGGTAGTCGTGGCGACCAACGTGGCGGAAACCTCACTCACTATTGATGGTATCCGTGTGGTCATTGACTCCGGTCTGGCCCGTATTGCCCGCTACGATGCCCACCGGGGAATCAATACCTTGTTGATCGAGAAAATCAGCCGCTCTTCGGCGGAACAGCGGGCGGGACGTGCCGGGCGGACTGCTCCCGGACATTGTCTGCGTCTCTGGGGGGAGCGGGAACACCAATACCGTCCGGAACGGGAAACCGCGGAAATCCTCCGGCTTGATCTGTCCGAAACCGTTCTTTCCCTGAAAATGGCCGGCATCTGGGATCTGGATGCCTTTCCCTGGTACGAACGCCCCGATCCCCGTGCCTTGCAACGGGCAGTGACTCTACTCCATGACCTGGGTGCTCTGGATGCCAGTGAGGCACTAACCCCGATGGGGCGGAGAATGGCGGAGTTTCCCATGCACCCGCGCTACGCCCGTATGTTTCTTGCCGCCGATGAACTGGGGTGTGTTTCCAGTGTCAGTATGATCGCCGCCCTGGCTCAGGGCCGGAATATTCTGTTGCCCTTGCGGGACAAACGACAGGAGGAGGAACGGGAGGCCTTTTTAGGCGATACGGAATCGGATTTCTTCCATCTATTGCGGGCCTGGGGGATGGCACGGAAACAGGAGTACCAGCAGGGTATTTGCCGCAAATGGGGCATCCATGCCCAGGCCGCCCGGCAGGCGGAGCAGGTGGGGCGGCAATTCCTTAAAATTGCGAGCAGCCAGGGGCTGGATACAACCGAACGTCCACTCGATGAAATCGCCGTCCGCCAATGCCTCCTGCTGGCCTTCTCCGATCAACTCGCACTGCGGGACAACGAAGGCACGCTACGCTGTTCACTGGTCCACGGAAGGCGAGGCGAGCTGCGCCGCCACAGTGCCGTCCGCCACGCCCCGCTGTTTGTTGCGGCGGAAATCGATGAAGTGGAAAGCCGGGGAGAGGTGACCGTGTTCCTTTCACTCGCCACAGCGGTGGAGCGCTCGTGGTTGCAGGACTACTTTCCGGATGATTTTCAGGAAAACAGTGAAACATTTTGGGACACCCAACAAAGACGCGTGATCCGGAAAAGGCAGGTTTGTTTCCGGGACCTGGTGCTCGAGGCCCGTGATAACGGAGAACCGGACCCCGGACAGGCGGCCACGATTCTCGCCCGCAAGGTGATGGAAGGCGAACTTGTCCTCAAGCAATGGGACCAATCCGTGGAAAACTGGATTACCCGTGTGAACTATGCCGCCCGCCATTGTCCCGAATTGGAAATTGAAGCCCTGGATGATGAGGGACGTTTGATGGTGATCGAGCAGATCTGTCTGGGGGCCGTATCGGCTCGCGATATCCGTGAGCGTGAAGTCTGGCCTTTACTTTACGACTGGTTGACGGATGAGCAGCGCATGGCGATGGAATCGCTTCTCCCGGAAACCTTTATCCTGCCAACCCGCAAGCGGCCAATACGGATCAACTATGAACCTGAAAGTGGACGGGCACTGATTGCGAGCAAGTTGCAGGACTTTTATGATGTTGATCCCGCAATCCTCAAAGTGGGGGGAGGGCGTATTCCGCTTGTGGTAGAACTATTGGCTCCGAATGGCCGCCCCGCGCAGGTGACCGCCGACCTCGCCACCTTCTGGCAAACCAGCTACCAAGGAGTGAAGAAAGAACTGAAAGGCCGCTATCCGAAGCATGAGTGGAGGTAAATAAAACTCCATTTGTTCGATTTTTTATTTTTTCATTGCAAAACTAACAAAATCGAACAATACTCGAGCTATTATGAAACCAAGCATATCGGAAAACACCAAAGATAAAGCATTCAAAACACTGGAGTGGGGATCTGCGGATCTGAGCCGCTTCCCGAATATGGTGACCAAGGCACCGGGGCCCAAGTCGGCAGCCATGCATGAGCGTTGCACCCGCTATTTTAAAGGACTGAGCGGTCAGGTAAAACTGTTTCCGGTTGCCTTTGAATCCGGTGAGGGCAGCATTCTTAAAGACGTTGATGGGAATGAGTACATCGACTTTTCCTCCGGGATTTATGTCACGACCCTGGGGCACTGTCATCCGAAGATCAGTGAGGCGATTGCGAAGGCGGCCCATAAGCTGATGAATGCCCATGACTTTACGACACCGATTAAAACCGAGTTGATGGAAAAGCTGGCGGAAATTCTGCCCGGTGATTTGAGTGGATTCCAGTTATACGATTCCGGCACCACTGCGGTTGAGGCCGGGATGCGCGTTCTCCGTGCCGCAACAGGCAAGAACGAGATGCTGTCCTGCTTCTACGACTACCATGGCAAGACCTACGGTGGTGTTTCGCTGGGGCATATTCGCTCCCATGTGTATGGCCGTGTACGGGCCCCGGGTGCCCACATGGTACCGCGTCCGGATGTTTATCGCCCGGTTTGGACCGATGCGAATGGCACCATTGATACCGATGCCTATCTCGCCTTCTACGACCAGTACATCGACAAGGCGACGGTCGGTGATGTGGCCGGTTTTGTCCTCGAACCAATTCAGGGTTGGGGCGGCTCGGTCATGCCGCCGGATGACTTCTTCCCGAAACTGCGCAAGTTTTGTGACGACCGTAAATTGCTTCTGATGATTGACGAAGTACTGACCAGCTGGGGACGCACCGGAAAGTGGCTTTGCATGGAGCACTGGGATGTGGTTCCCGATATCGTCACGATCGGTAAGGGTTTCGGCAATGGTTTCCCTGTTACCTGTGTGGCAGTCCGTGATGCCTACAAGGAAAGTTTTGAGTCGATATCGGCCTCCAGCAGCTACGGCGGCAACCCGATGGCCTGTGCCGCAGCTCTCGAATCGACCAAGGTTATTGAAGAGGAAAACCTGCTCGAATGGGCGGAACACCTCGGCAAGGTCGCGCTCAAGCGTATGGAGGAAATGCAGTCCCGCCACCCGATCATCGGCCATGTTCGCGCCAAAGGCTGCCTGATGGGAATTGAGCTGGTCAAGGACCGCAACACCAAGGAGCCCTTTGATGAAGCCGGTACGCTGGTTTACCAGAAGGCCTTTGCCAAGGGTCTTGCCTGGATTCCGGCTGGCCATATCCTGCGGATGAGCCCGCCCATTGTGATGGACGAGAAGACCCTCCTGAAGGGCCTTGACATGATCGAAGACGCTATCGGAGAAGTCGAAAAAGAAAAAGGTTACTGCTGAGGGTTGTTGCCATGGCACACGCTTTGAAAGTGGACTCAGTCACGGCTGCCTACGGAGCCAAGGATTCACATCAGGCTACCAGCCAGACCTTGCTGACCGCCCTTCATCACCTCGATGAAGCGGCGGCCAGACTGGGGCTGGATCCGGCGCTACACCGACGCCTGAGTTACCCGAAAGAGCAGGTTGCCTTGCGACTTCATCCCGTCTTGCCATCAGGCAAGGTGATCAGTTGCCCGGCCTACATCGTGCGGCACAGTGATACCCTCGGCCCGGCCAAGGGTGGCATCCGCATGGCGGCCACGGTCTCGATGGAGACCGTGACAGGCTTGGCGATGGAGATGACATGGAAAACCGCGCTGATGGGGGTTCCCTTCGGTGGCGGCAAAAGTGGCATCGCCTGCGACGCGGCTTCACTCACTCCGGAGGAAAAAGAAGTTCTGATCCGTTCCTTTGCCCGCGCCGCCCGCCGACACATCGGCCCGGAACTTTATGTTCCCGCTCCGGATATGGGTACCGGTGAAGTGGAAATGGGTTATTTCCGCGATTGCATTGCACATTCTGAAGGTTTCTCCATTCCGAGGGGATGTTTTGTCACGGGCAAGCCCGTGATTCTCGGTGGAATTATCGGCCGTCGTGAAGCGACTGGTAAAGGAGTCGTTTACAGCATTGCC
>CAZCJJ010000043.1:0-22885 GCA_964499045.1 uncultured Opitutales bacterium
GGCACTGTGGCCGAAGGAGTCGGTGGCTCCGGTCAGGGTGGCGATATAATTGCCGTCGTGATCGACAAGGCCTTCGCCGACGACGATAAAGCAATGGCGGTTCTTGTTCAGCACCGTCTGCACATCCTGGACGAATTTCTCCTGGGAGAAGGGGACCTCGGGGAGGTAAATCAGGTGGGGGGCATCGTCCGGCTCGTTACGACGCTTGGCCAGACTGGCCCCGGCGGCGATCCAGCCGGTGTTGCGCCCCATGACCTCGACGATGGAAACAAAGTCGTGCTGTCCCATGGCCTCATGGTCGAGGGCCATTTCCTTGATGGTGGTGGCCACGTATTTGATGACCGAACCATAGCCCGGGCAGTGGTCGGTGACGGGAAGGTCGTTATCAACAGTCTTCGGGATGCCAATCACGCGCAGGGCATAGCCCCGTTCACGGGCCAACTGGTCGATTTTGTCGGCCGTGTCCTGGGAGTCGTTGCCCCCTATGTAGAAAAAGTAGCGGATGTTATGGGCCTCGAAGACCTGCAGGATGCGTTCGTAATCGGCATCCTTCTTGACCTTGTAACGGCAGCTTCCCAGAGCGGAAGCCGGGGTGAAACGCAGTGCGCGCACGACCTGCTGCGATTCCTCGGCCAGATCGATCAGATCCTCGTTCATAATACCCTGGATGCCATGCAAGCCCCCGTAAATTTCTTCGATGCAATCGTGATTCAGCGCCTCATTGATGACCCCGGCAAGGCTGGCATTAATAACTGCGGTGGGGCCGCCGGATTGGGCGACCAGAATGTTACCTGATAATTCTTCGGACATGTGAAACGCTTCTCTGGTTAAGGTGTGAAAGAGACGAGAATTTGAAAGGGCACCTTTCCCTTGGCAACCACAAATTCGATGGCATGCCTTAACAAAGTACCATGCGGGCTAAGTCAGGAGAATGGATTGATTACGGGTATGCCCTCGTAAACTTGCTCTGAAGACAGATCTTCGCTCAGGATCTCCTTGCAGTTTGAAACCACAGCGGCGGCCACGATCAGTGAGTCCCACCATGAAAGGCCATATCGATTTTGGATGTGATAGCCCCGGGTCAATAGACTAAAGCTTACGGGAATGGGCTCCCAGGCCTGAAGTGCCTCGAGATCGCTCCAGGCCTCGGCTTTAGTCAGACCGGGGCTTAGCTTTTGGGTTACATTCACATAATACTCATTTAAGACCTGTATCGATAGGCAGCCGCTTCGTGTCTCCCAAAGCTCGCGGATCAGTGCTTCGGCAACCGGCTGCTTACCGGTTTCTGACGCATCCCTTGAATAGAGCAGGATATTGGTATCCACAAAGCGTTTAACGCTCATAGAGTTCGTCGCGTTTGGGATAGGTCTGGCTGGACTTCTTTAAGGGCTTTGCCTGGCGGGAAAAATAGCAGGCTTGAGCGCGTGCATAGCTGCCCTCCTTCTGCATCTTTTCTTTCAGGGTTTCGCCCAGAATCCGGGAAACAGAGGTATCATGCTCTGCCGCCCAAACACGCGCCCAACGGGCGACATCCTCCTCCAGTGTTATCGTCACGTTTTTCATGTAACACGAATATAGTGTTAATCGGGCGCCTGTCAAGTTGACAGAACGGGGTCAATTTCGGGGGTCAATTTCGGGACACCCATGAAATGATAGCGGATGGCGGATGAATGAGAGCGAATAAAATTATGGGTGTCCCGAATTCCCGTGGGGCAAGTTCCGACTTCAGCGTTTCCCCTGTCCTTCCGAAAACCGGCTGAAGCCGGTACTCCAGCAGGGAATCGGTTCAACCAAGTGCCATTCGGGCTAAAGCCTCAGCCTACTTGAGTTTGATGCCGACGGGGCAGTGGTCGGAGCCGTGGACTTGGGGGAGGATGAAGGCGTCGGTGATTTGTTCGCGGAGGGAGGGGGAGGCGAGAAAATAGTCGATTCTCCAGCCGACATTGCGCTCTCTGGCTCCTCCGCGGTAGCTCCACCAGGAATAGGCGTGGCGCGCTTCAGGGTTGAGGGTACGGAAGGTGTCGATGAGTCCGGATTCGAGCAGCCGGGTGAACTCGGCACGTTCTTCGTCGGTGAATCCGGCTGTTTGCCGGTTTTCCTTGGGTCGGGCAATGTCGATTTCCTGATGGGCGACATTGAAGTCACCGCAGACAACAACGGGTTTATGTTGGGCCAGTTGCTGCAGGTGGGCACGGAAGTCGGGATCAAACCGGCGTGTCCGGTAATCCAGTCGGCGCAGCCCGTCCTGGGAATTGGGGACATAGACGTTGACGAGGTAAAAGGCTTCAAATTCCGCAGTCTGGATGCGGCCTTCCGCCGGGTGTTGGTGTTTGCCTACCATGTCCCCGGTGACGCGCAGGGGTTGGATCCGGCTGAAGATCGCGGTTCCTGAGTAACCTTTCTTTTCGGCGCTGTGGTAATACTGGTAGGGGTAGGGAATTTCAAGTTGCGGGATCTGGTCCGCCTCCGCCTTGATTTCCTGCAGGCACACGATGTCCGGCTGCCGGTCGTGGAGGAAGTCGGTGAAGCCCTTTTTCATTACGGCCCGCAGGCCATTCACATTCCATGAAAGTAATTCCATGGACAAGTAGCTAGCCCGCGCGGGTGATGAAGTCCAGAAGCGATCTTTTTTGTCGCGAAAGGGTGTGTGTCCGCTCATAGATCGGATTATGAAAATTGTACGTGTTGAGGAGAGTGCCGGGGGCGGTGTTCGTTATGGCGCCTTGCAGGAGAACGGTGAGATTCTGGCTTTAGCGGGTGACTTGTTTGCCCGTCCCGAGCTGACGGAGGAGCGTCTGGAGGGGCGCTTGCTGGCACCGCTGGTCCCGTCCGTTATTTATGCCATTGGGGCGAATTACCAAAAGCACATTGATGAGAGCGGGGCGACGCGTCCGGAGCGTCCCATGCTTTTCATGAAAGCCCCGACTGCTGTTCAGGATCCCGGTGAACCGATTCTCCTGCCCCGGCATTTACGAAGTGACAAGGTTGATTACGAGGCGGAACTGGCGGTGGTGATCGGCAGACGCTGCAAGAATGTAAGCCGTGAAGAGGCTTTGGACTATGTTTTGGGTTATACCTGTGCCAATGATGTCAGTGCCCGCGACTGGCAGAAGGAATGGGGGGGAGGCCAATTTTGCCGGGCGAAAACCTTCGACACGTTTTGTCCGCTTGGACCGGCGATTGTGACCAGAGACGAAATCCCGGACCCCCAAGTGCTGGAGATCCGGACTTTGCTGAATGGTGAAGTTCGTCAGCAATCTTCCACCGGGGACATGATCTTTGATGTCCCTGAGTTGATCGCATTTCTCAGTGGCAGCACGACCTTACTTCCGGGCACGGTGATTTTGACCGGCACTCCCGAAGGAGTGGGCATGGGGCGTAGGCCTCCGGTATGGCTTCAAGAGGGAGATTCGATCACCGTTGGAATCAGCGGGATCGGTGAATTGACCAATCCTGTTCGGGAAGAAGTCTGAGCGGTCCGGAAGGCTCATGGAGTTGTGGTCCGACGCCTTCAGGTGGCTTGATAAACGGGGGGTGAGGTCACCCCCCGCTTAAGACCAGACTCAAGTCAACGCAGTTCGCGGCCACTCTCGGCATCGAGGACTTTGAAGTTTTCGACGTGGAAGGCGGCATCGGCGCGGAAGGAAAGGCTGACATTGTAGGCCTGTTCGATATCGACCAGGTGCTGTTCATCCTCTTGCCGTAGCCGTTCGAGGTTGGTTGGGTGGAGGAGGACGCGAAGGTTGATGGTTTTCCCGTCGAGGGTGCCCCCGCTGCGGAGGTGGCGGACGATACTGACGACGCGCCTTTGGATTTCGACGGACATGGACCGCGGACTTTTGACGATACCGCGGCCACCGCAATAGGGGCAGCCGGTGTAGATACCGCTGGCATAGGATTCGGTATGCCGTTGCCGTGTCATCTGCATGATCCCGAGCTGGCTGATTTGGAGGACATGGTTTTTGGCCTTGTCCTTCTCCATTTCGCGCCGCATCCGGTCGAAGACAGCCTTGCGGTCGCGCTTGTTTTTCATGTCGATGAAGTCGAGGATGATCAAGCCCCCGATATTGCGCAGGCGGATCTGGCGGGCGGCCTCGCTGGCGGCTTCCAAATTGGCCTGGACGATATAGTCCTTGCCATCCTTGTTCTGTCCGCGATGGGAGCCGGTATTGACGTCGATGGCGATGAGGGCCTCGGTTTCCTCGATGACGATTTCACCGCCACTGGGCAGGGGGACTCTTCGTTGGAAGGTCTGTTCGATCTGCCGCTCGATGTTAAAGCGTTCAAAGATAGGGATGTCTTCCTTGAAAAGGGCGATTTTCCCGCGGGATCGGGGGGAGATGGATTGAACGGCCTCCAGCATGGCCTGATGGCGCTCCTCGCTGTCGACCAGCACCCGGTCGATATCTTCGGTCAGGAAGTCGCGGACGGTCCGTTCGATAATATCGGGTTCCTGATAGAGGAGGGTGGGACCTTTGGCGGCTTCCATCTGGTCGGTGATATGCCGCCATTTGTTTAGGAGCATGTGGAGATCGCGGATGAAGTAGCGGATTTTCTTTCCTTCGCCAGCGGTGCGGATGATGACACCCATGCCCTCGGGTATGGTGAGGGCACGGAGGATTTTTTTCAGGCGATCGCGTTCGCCCCGGTCTTCGATTTTCCGGGAAATCCCACATTGTCCGCTGTAGGGCATGAGGACGAGGTAGCGTCCCGGGATGGCCAGGTTGGTGGTGACGCGGGGGCCTTTGGTCCCGATGGTGGCCTTCGTGATCTGGACGATCAAGTTGGTCCCGACCGGGTAATGTTTGGGGATGTCCTTGACCGTCAGTTTTTGTTCACGCCGTTTCTTTTGTTCGGCGCTTTCGTTTTGGCGGACAATTTCGACAGAGCTGTCATTGGCGGCCGGGAGGATGTCCCAGTAGTGGAGAAAGGAATTCTTGGGCTGGCCGATATCGACAAAGGCGGCTTTGAGCCCATTTTCCAGATTCTGGATTTTACCGAGGAAGATAGCGCCGACCATGCGGTTGTCTCCGGCCCGTTCGACCTCGAATTTTTCCAGCACGCCATCGACAAGCATGGCCACCCGGGTTTCGAGGGGTTCAGCGTTGATAATCAATTCGCGGTAGCGCTTGTCTTTGCCACCGCTGATGAATTTAGCGATTTTTTGGAGGATAGGCCGTTTTTTGGCCCGGTCGCGGGATTCCTTTTTCAGACGGTCGGCCGGAATGGGTGTCACCGCCACCTCACGGGGCCGGTTCTTCAGGTCGTCGTGCGAATCCTGCTGGGTTGACTGTTGGTTGGGAACATTTTCATTTTGCATGGGAGGATACCCTGTTGTTTGCGGGGTACTTCCATCTTGGGCTGACGACATCCGGCCACCTCACGGTCCCTGAATGAGAGGCTTTGATCATGTAAAATCCTTTTTGTAGCGATAGACGCTTTGGATTATACCCTGGAGGATGCAGCAGCTTAAGACGAAAGAACCACCATAACTGAGAAACGGCAGTGGGAGACCGGTGATTGGCATCAAGCCAATGGTCATGCCGATATTGATAAAGATATGGACCAGAAAAATCATGCTGGCTCCCACCGCCAGCAAGGTTCCGAAGCGGTCGCGGGAGAGTCCGGCAATGCGGATCCCGTTTGCGATCAGAACGGTGAAGAGAAAAATAACGATGACGCCACCGAGGAAACCGGACTCCTCGGCTAAAACAGAGAAAATGAAATCATTGTGGGCGACGGTGGAAGGAAGGTAGCCGAGCTTGGCTTGGGTTCCTTCGCCGAGGCCCTTTCCGGCAAAGCCTCCCCCCGCCACGGCAATGAGTGACTGGTTGAGGTTCCAACTGACTCCATTGCCTTTGGGGTCCACAATTTGTGGTGCGACAAAGGCAAGGATGCGGTTTCGTTGATAATCCTTGAGCGGGAGAAGGGAGGAATCCTGATACCCGCCGGTGTTTTCTGCGGCGGAAATCCCCTGTCTCTCCAGGTATTGCTGGTAGCTGTAGATGTCAAAACCAACCACCACCATCCCGGCCAGGAAAAGGACAAAGACGGCAGCGAAAAAACGCTCTGACAGATTGGAAATATACAGCATGGCAAAAACCATTGGGGGGAAGACGAGGGAGGAGCCCAAGTCCGGCTGAAGGAAGATCAGCAAAACAGGCAGTGAGACAGCTAACCCTACCTTTATCAAGACTTTAATGGAATCCTGAACCCCGCCAATTTCAGAGCGGGCGAGGATCCCCGCGACCATCACCAGTGTGCCGATTTTTGCAATTTCCGAGGGTTGAATCGTGAACCGGCCGAGACTGATCCACCGCGTGGACCCCCATTCGGTTCTGACCAGTGGAATATTCACGCCTCCCACGGATTGGATCACCAGCGGGATAAGCAGCAGCAGGCAGAGCCAGTAGAGGTAATGGGCATTTTCCAAAAAGAATTTATAATTGATCAGGGACACCCCGAAATAAACCGCCCCTCCAAGGAAAACCCAGATGATTTGCATTTTCCATGAACTTCCGCCGCTATAACTTTGGGCGGAGTAAATGAAAAAAATGCCAATAATGGCGAGGAGCAGCATGCAGGCCGGGCTGATCCAGTCGAAGCGGTGGTCTTCCCGCCAGGCAAAAAAACGCCGCAAGGGATGGTCTTTCAGGTTTTCTGTCAGCTCATGCCACATGAAGCGGAAATAATAAAATGAAGGGCATTGATCCAAAAGGCGTTGGCGTTTGGAATCGAAAATAGGAGTTGATTAAGAGGAGCGGGAGGAGGGGAGGAAAGCAGAAAGTGTGGGATGAGCTGTTCTTCTTAATCCACCTACCCCTACATTCTTGCTTTGTTCCGGGAATTACACAATTTTTGTTCAAAATAAAAAAATAAACTGGAACCACCCCACGTTCCGGTCATGGACACCGATGCAATTTTCACTGGAGACATTTATCGCTTTTTTTGCGGGGGCGCTGTTCACGGTTCTGGCGGGCTGGGTATTAGTGCGCCGCTGGCTAAAGGTCGTGGCGGAGCGGGCACGCAACATCCTGGAGATGGCCCGGAAGGAAGGGGAACTGTCTGCCCGCGAGAGTCAAGCCAAGGCCCGGGTGGAAATGGAGCGGGAGCGCAGCGAGTGGGAGCAGGGGCTTCGCAGCCGCCAAGCGATCCTGCAGGAGCAGGAGAAGGAAATGCAGCTTCGTCGGAACTCTTTACAGGAGGAGCTGGGGCAGGTTCGGGAACAATTGCAGGCGCTTGAGAAGCGGAAAGAAGAAACAAAGGCCGAACGCAGGCAATATGAGGAAGACGCCCGGGTTTATCGGCAGCGCTTACAAATTTTAGGTGAAATGACACCGGAAGCAGCCCGTGATCTGCTTCGGGAGGAAGTGCGTAACCTTTCGCGACAAGAAATAGAAGACATCCGTAGAGACATCCTTTTTGAAACCGAAGCCGAAGTCCGGGCGGAGGCCCGCCGGATCCTGGTGGATACCATGCAGCGCATTACGGCCCTGCCAGCCAATGAAACCAGCGCCACCTTGGTGGAAATCCCGAATGAGGACATGAAGGGGCGCATCATCGGGCGCGAAGGCCGGAATATCAAAAGCTTCGAGCTGGCGACAGGCACGACCCTGATGATTGATGAAACCCCCGGCAGTATCCTCGTTTCCTCCTTCGACCCCGTTCGCCGCGAGGTCGCCCGCCAGGCGCTGGAAGAATTGATCCGTGACGGACGGATCCACCCCGTTTCCATTGAGGAAACAGTCCAGCGGGTGATGGAGGAGATGAAGCACAATGTCATCGCCCTCGGGGAGCGCGCCTTGCACAAACTGCACCTGAGCAACATCCATCCGGAAATCATTGGCCTGCTCGGCAAACTTCATTACCGCCTGTCCAACAACCAGAATACCTTGGATCACTCTATTGAGGTGGCTTTTCTCTGCTCCCTTTTAGCTTCGGAACTGGGCTTGGATCCGGAGTTAGCCAAACGTTGCGGCCTTTTTCACGATATGGGGAAGGCGATTGAACACGAATTTGAAGGCAGTCATGCCATCGCGGCCGCCCGCATCCTGAAGCGTTACAATGAGGATGAACGGGTGGTCAATGCGGTGGCCTGTTCCCACGGCGAAGTGGAGCCAGCCAGTATTTATGCCGGCCTCCTCCGGGTGGCGGATTCCCTTTCAGCGACCCGCCCGGGAGCCCGTGCCGATGCGATGGACGGCTATATCCAGCGGGTGCGCAGCCTGGAGGCCCTGGTCCTGTCCTTTGAAGGCATACTGGAAGCCTATGCCATTCAGGCTGGCCGCGAAATTCGCGTCATTGTCAGTCCCGAAAAAATGGATGATATTGATACCCGCCGTCTGGCCGGGCAAATCCGCCGCCGTATTGAGGACGAACTGCAGTATCCCGGGACCATTAAAATCACCGTGATCCGGGAGCAGCGCTTTACCGAGACCGCCAAGTAAAGCCTCCCAGGGAAGCATACGGGCAGTTTGTACTCATCGAGGCGGTGTGATCTCACGCCGCTTGGTGGGTTGGTGACGGGGGTGGGGTCACCCCCGCTTCTTGGGTGTAGGCACGGGGGGGATTGGAAAAGGGCAAAGTTCCATGGGTGCCCGTGAATGCTACTGAATTCCTTGAGCCATTCTTGTTAGTGACTTGACAGCCGACACTCTTTACAGTGATTATTGATAGTAAATGCGATTATTAATTGTCGGTGGGGCGGGGTATGTTGGGCGTATCATTGTGCCGGCTCTGGAAACGGCGTTTGAATGCAGGCATTTTGATCTCAAGCCGGTGGTTGGGGCTGAGGACAGAACGGTAGTTGCCAATGTCAGCGACGACGAGGCTGTCCGGAAGGCGGTGACTGGTATCGATGGCATCGTGTACCTGGCGATGGGCTGGGGCAAGGATCCGGTCAGGAACACTCCGGACTGTAATATAATCGGTCCGGCTTTTGACGTTAATGTTCAGGGGGTATATCGTTTTCTCCATCATGGTCTTGCTGGAGGAGTAAAACGATTTGTCTACACCAGTTCGCTGAGCGTTTACCATAAGTATTGTGCTGGCAAGTTGCTGGATGAATCCAGTCCGGCAAATTGCTGGGAGCCCTATGGGTTCAGCAAGCGGGTCGGTGAGTTTATCTGTCAAAGTGCCCAGCAGGAATATCCCGGCTCCACTATCACGGCCCTGCGTCTGGTCATGCCGCGCAACGAAGCCGATTGGCCGCGGTTCCGGTATAATCCGCAGGCCGAGCGGAATAGTTGTGGAATCGGTCCGAATGATCTGCGACGGCTTTATTTGGCGGCGCTTCGGTATGACAAACCGGGATTTCATCGGGTCCAGGCTACCGGGGATATGGAGGGGCGGTTTTTCCCGAATACAAGGGTTTATGAATTATTCGGCTGGAAACCCCAAAACGAATAGGTCCACTGGATAAGCAGCGGGTTCTGTCGATGAAAAGCAACAATTCCCAGTCCGAGGGCAACGACGGCCCGCGATTGGATGTCAAAGCACATTCCCTGTCCGAGTTGGTGCGGAAGATGTGGGAGGTCATCCGCCCGCTAAAGCTACGACTGGCAGTAGGCTGCTTTCTGATTGCCATTGCCGGCGGTATCTACGGGGTCATGCCCCTCTTTGCCAAGGAGTTGATCGACCGGGCTATTCCTGAACAGAACATCCGGCTAGCCATGCTGATTGCCGGGGCATTTTTGATGACCCATTTTGTCCGCATCAGTGTGTGGTATCTGGCGATGCGTCAGATCCTGCTGGCGCAGGAGCAAATCACTTACAATCTGCGCACCCGGGGCTTTGGTCATTTGCAGCGTCTTTCGCTGAAGTTTCACAGCCGGTACCCCTCAGGCTTTTTGTTTCAAAGTATCTTCGGTATGGCCATCAACACCGTTGGCGGCTGCATGCAGACGATCTTCAAGCAACTGTCGCTTTACATCACGGCAATCGCCATCAGCCTGATTTCCTGCTTGTACCTGAGTGTTCCGATGACAGGGGTGGTGCTGTTGGGCAGTTGTGGCTATGTGGCGATTGTGCGCTTTGCCGCCCCCAGGATCTATCGCAAAACGCGCCTTAACCAGGAGGCTCAGAACCTGATCACCGAGTTCATCGTCGATCGTCTCCGGGGCACCAAGACGATTCAGGCTCTGGCGATGGAAGTTGGTATGCAGCAGGATTTTGAGGAACGTCTATGGTCAGCGCAGATGAAGTCCCTGCGGGCGGCGAAAGAAACCTTTAAACTCAGTATCACGACGGAATGGTGCGGTTATATTGTTACCGCCGGGATTATGGTGGTGGGGGCCTACTCCATTTTCCACTGGGACTTAACCATGGGTGACTTGGTGGCCTTTATGGCGTATCAGGCAACCTTTACGACGATTGTATCAACGCTGGCCAATGTCTATGGGAATCTCAGCGCCGCCCGGGCGGGGATGGACCAATTATTCACCGTCATGGAAATCGCCACCCATACGCCGGAAAACCCGGAGGCTCAAATGCCGGAGACAGTGGGCGGTGACATCGAGTTTCGGGATGTGACCTTCGGCTATGAGCCGGACAAGCCAGTGCTTGAGCATCTGAACCTGAAAATCCCTGCGGGTCAGACGATTGCTCTGGTTGGCTCCAGTGGAGGGGGTAAGACAACCCTGACCAATCTGCTGTTGCGGTTTTATGATCCCGATCAAGGGCAGGTGCTGCTGGATGGTCAGGATATCCGGGATCTGCCGCTGCGGCCTTACCGGGCTCTCTATGGGGTGGTCCTGCAGGACCCTTATCTGTTCAACGAGAGCATCCGTACCAACATGCGGTACGCTAGCCCATTAGCCACCGACGAGCAGATCATCACCGCCCTCCAGCAGGCTCAGGCTTGGGATTTTGTTCAGCGCTTCCCCAATGGAATGGACTATGTGGTCGGGGAAGGGGGCACCTCTCTTTCCGGCGGCCAGCGTCAGCGTCTGGCGATTGCCCGCTGTCTGCTGCGGGATACACGGTTTGTGGTTCTGGATGAACCGACTTCGGCCCTGGATGTGCAATCGGAACATGCCATCCAGCAGGCGCTGGACAGACTGTTTGAAAACCGCACGGTTTTCATCATTGCCCACCGGCTCAGTACGATTCGTAAAGCGGACCGGATCCTGGTGGTTGGTGACGGAAGAATCCTGCAGGAAGGCACCTACGAATCCCTGTCCAAAACCGAAGGCATGTTCCGCCGGCTGCACGAACTCTCAATGGGGGGTACAGGCAAGCCCGAAGACTCTCAGTAGGCCGAAACTTTAGCGAGGCCCCCATCCCCGACTCCAAAAACCAAGAGGCGATAGCATTGGCGTACAAACGTTTATAATTTACAATATCATTGAGTACGAACATGAGATAGTGTTGCATATAGGTGTGATGTGATTAAATGGTGAGGCTATGGCCCCTAATCAAACGCTTCCAGAGCTTTTCGAAAGGCTTTCTCAGCAAGTCAGTAAGCTGGCTAAGCCTTTCAGTGGCCAGGGTTTCCGCTTCGTGGACCCTCGTTTCTCCAAGGTAAGCGAGCAGTTTGCAGGCAAGGGATCTCTGTTCGCGAATGGCCGCTGGTCTCTGGCCAGTCGTGAGTACTTGGTGGTTTATACATCGCTCGAACCAGAGACAGCGCTGGCTGAATCGCTCTCCAGTGTTCGCTACTATGGTTTCCCCGATTCGAAAGCGACACCTTTGGTTCTCGTGACCGCAAGTGCTCAACTGGGCAAAATCATCGATCTACGTGATGGCAAAGTACGCCAGCGTTTGAGGATTTCTGAACGCGTTATTTGCGAGACAGACTGGCGACTTGAGAATGCTCAGGGCTGCCAGTCCATTACCCAGGCTTGGGGACAAGCGATGGCCGAAGTTGGCATAGAAGCCTTTATCACGCCTAGTGCGGCTTGGAGAGGAGGCAGCAACCTTGTCATCTTCCCGGCAAATTTTTCAAGAGAAACCCGTCTCTCAGTGACGAGTGAAGTAAAATGGCCTCGCCTATAATCCTGCAATTCTGCATGATCTGCTTGCATTTAACCTTTGGACGCATTAACCTGATTGTATTGTGAGTGAATTAGTGACCAAAACAGCCAACAAAAAAAGAAGCACCCGAGATTCCCTCTCAACGCTTCGAAGCGGCCCGGCGTTAATGCAGTGGCGGCAGGCGCGAGGAATCTCCCGTCCGCTTTTTGCTCAAATGGCGCACTTCTCAGAACGGAAGCTTGCTACCTATGAAAAAGCGCCGACATTACCCAATAGGGTTCGCCGTCCGATAGGGGAGACGGTTAATTTAATTCGAGCGTTGCGTGAACTGGCTGGAGAGGATGCAGACTTGAGGGAATGGTTATACCAGCCGAACCATGCCTTCGACCAACGCAGTCCTCTTTCTTTGATTGTCGAAGGCGATGGGCACCTTATCTGGCAGATGGTTTACCAAATCCGCCAAGGTACTTTCTCTTAGCCCGCATATCTTCTGAGATAAGCCGCTTAGCTCAAGGAGCGGGGGTGACCTCACCCCCTGTTATTTGGGTATTCTGCGGCGTAGGGTCACGCCGCCTCCGTGGGTTTAAGGCAACGCCGCAGAACCAGAGGATTTTGATTAAATCCTCAATGGCTGTCTCAGTTGCTCAGCTTCAATTCCTTGCCGAATTCCTGCAGTGAACGGACTTCCAGTGGTTTCTCATTGAGGGCCTTGATGCCATCGATGGCGGCTTCGGCTCCACTGAGCGTTGTGATCATACAGACCTTCCGCAGGACAGCTTCCGAGCGCATGATATTTTCATCCTTGCGCGGCAATTGGCCACTGGGGGTGTTGATGATCAACTGGATTTGGCCGTTTTTCAGCATGTCCAGAACATTAGGGCGGGCCCCTTCGCTGACCTTGAAGAGTTTCTGCACTGGAACCTTGGCCTCTTCGAAGGCTTGTGAGGTGCCGGAGGTACAGAACAACTTGAAGCCAAGCTTGACCAACTCCTTACCGAGGGCAACGGCCTTCGGTTTGTCGCGTTCCTTGACCGACAGAAAGACATTACCCTTGGTGGGAAGGGGGGGCTGGGCCGCCATCTGGCTTTTGGCATAGGCGATGCCAAGGTCGTGGTCGATCCCCATAACCTCACCGGTGGAGCGCATTTCCGGCGAAAGTGCAATCGGGGCTCCCGGAAAACGGACATAGGGGAAAACGGATTCCTTGACCGTCCAGTAGTGGGGGATGATCTCCCCGGTGAAACCGAGATCCTTCAGCTTTTCCCCGGCCATGATACGGGCGGCCAGTTTGGCCAGAGGAACGCCGATGGCCTTGGAAACAAAAGGTACGGTCCGGGATGCCCTGGGGTTGACCTCAAGGATATAAAGTTCGTTGTCCTTGATGGCGTACTGGACATTCATCAGGCCGATTACCTCCAACTCGCGGGCCAGATTGCGGGTCGCCTCACGGACTTGGTTGAGCATGTCCTCTTGCAGGGTGTGCGGGGGCATGACCATGGCGGCGTCCCCGGAGTGGACACCAGCAAACTCAATGTGCTCCAGCATGCCTCCGATGACGGTGGTTTCACCATCGCTGATGGCGTCCACATCCAGCTCAATGGCATCCTCCAGGAACTTGTCCAAAAGAACGGGTTTGCCGGGAGCGGCATCAAAGACCTCCCGGATCACCTTCTTCATTTCCTCGATGTCATAGACGATAAACATGGCCCGTCCGCCCAGGACGAAAGAAGGCCGGAGGAGGATGGGGAAGCCGATTTCCCCGGCCAACTCGTAGGCTTCCTCGGGGGAATTGGCGATGGCGTTGCGGGGCTGGCGCAGTCCGGTGGCGTCCAGAATGTCTTTGAACAGTTTTCTGTCTTCGGCGGCATCAATGCTTTCCGGACTGGTGCCGATGATGTTGACTCCGTTTTCCTTGAGGGAGCTGGCCAGATTGAGCGGCGTTTGGCCACCAAACTGAACAATGGCACCTTCGCATTTTTCCTGATGATAGATCTCAAGTACGTCCTCCAGGGTCAACGGCTCAAAATAAAGACGGTCACTGGTATCGTAGTCGGTGGAAACGGTTTCCGGGTTGCTGTTGACCATGACGGTCTCGTAGCCGACCTCACGCAAGGCGAAGGAAGCGTGGACGCAACAGTAGTCAAATTCGATTCCCTGGCCGATCCGGTTGGGGCCTCCCCCCAGAATCATGATCTTCTTTTTAGCGGACTGTTCGATTTCATTTTCGTCGCCGTAGGTGGAGTAGTAATAGGGGGTGTAGGCTTCGAATTCGGCGGCACAGGTGTCAACCAGACGGTAAACCGTATGGATGGCGTGTTCTTCTCGCAGGGCCTTGATATTGCGGATCTTGGTCCCTAGCAGGTGGGCAATCTGGACGTCGGTGAAGCCGGCTTCCTTGGCCTGACGCAGCAGCTCGCCGTCCAGTTGGGAGAGCTTGGTTTTGCGAAGTTGCTTTTCGATATCAACGATACCGGCGATCTGATGGAGGAACCAGCGGTCAATCTGGGTGAATTCAAAAATTTCCTCGATACTGAATCCGGCCAGCAGGGCATAGCGGATGTAGAAAATACGGTCGGGGGTCGGTTTTGCCAGGCCTGCCCGGATGATGGAAGGATCGGGAGCTTCATCTTCGCCCCATTTGCCGCCTCCTCCAAAGCCCCTGGCTCCGATTTCCAGCGAACGGATGGCTTTCTGGAAAGACTCTTTGAAGGTCCGTCCGATGGCCATGGCCTCGCCGACGCTTTTCATGGATGAGGTCAGAGTCTGGTCGGCACCGACAAACTTCTCAAATGTGAAGCGTGGAATTTTGGAGACGACATAATCGATGGTCGGCTCGAAAGAGGCGGGAGTTTCGCGGGTGATGTCGTTGCGCAGTTCGTCCAGGCTGTAACCGACAGCCAGTTTGGCGGCGATTTTGGCAATGGGAAACCCGGTGGCCTTGGAGGCGAGGGCGGAGGAGCGCGACACACGGGGGTTCATTTCGATCACCACCATGCGTCCGTCTGCCGGATTGACTGCAAACTGGATATTGGATCCGCCGGTTTCAACCCCGATGGCGCGGATAACGGCAAAGGAGGCGTCCCGCATCAGCTGGTACTCCTTGTCGGTCAAGGTCATGGCGGGGGCGATGGTGATGGAGTCTCCGGTATGGACCCCCATGGGGTCGAAGTTTTCAATGGAGCAGATGATCACACACTGGTCCTTGTGGTCCCGCATGACTTCCATTTCAAATTCCTTCCACCCGAGCAGGCATTCTTCGATCAGCACTTCGGTGGCGGGGGAGGCGTCCAGCCCGTAGGCGACCATGCGTTCGAACTCCTCCTTGTTATAGGCGATGCCGCTGCCCGTTCCGCCAAGGGTGTAGCTGGGGCGGATGATGAGGGGGTAGCTCCCGATGTCTGCTGCCGCTTCCCTGGCTTCCTCCAGTGTGTGAGCGGTGTGACTGCGGGGGATATCAAGACCGATATCGATCATGATCTGACGGAAAAGTTCACGGTCCTCGCCTCGTTCAATGGCTTCCTTTTTCGCTCCGATCAGCTCCACATTGTACTTCTTGAGAATTCCCAACTCATCCAATTTAAGGGAAAGGTTGAGTCCGGTCTGGCCTCCCAGTGTAGGCAGTAGGGCATCGGGACGCTCGCGGGCAATGATTTTTTCAAGGATTTCCGGGGTCAGCGGCTCGATGTAGGTGACGTCCGCGAATTCCGGGTCCGTCATAATCGTGGCCGGATTGGAGTTGACCAGCACCACGCGGTAACCTTCTTCCCGCAATGCTTTACAAGCCTGGGTTCCGGAATAGTCGAATTCGCAGGCTTGCCCGATGATGATCGGTCCGGAGCCGATGATGAGGATGGTTTCGATATCTGTACGCTTGGGCATGGTTTCTTTCTCTGATTAAAAATTCGCGGCAGTGTTAGGACTTTGGCTGTTTCGCGCAACCTTGAAAGTAAAATCAGGCCCCGAAAATCAGGGGCGTTTCATCTATGTGTTTTGGTTGGAGTCCCGCCTTTAGGCGGTCCACTACCCCTCCGAAGACCGGCTGAAGCCGGGACTCCAACATCACGGACTCCTGGATGAAATGCACCTGAACGGGAGAAACCCCGTTGCTGAAAAAGCATCGACGGCGGGAGGTGTATGATTTTTATAGGGGGAATCCATGGAAGCGATCCAGGCAGTGTTGAACGATTTGTCGCAGCTGCACCCGATGGTGCTGTGGGCGATGATTGCACTCCTGCCCCTCGCGGGCATGCCGCTGAGTCTGCTTCTGATCACCGGTGCGGCGGCCTATGGGTGGGAAGCGGCTCTGCTGGCGGGTTTGTTGGGGATTCCCGTCAACAACATACTGGGCTTCGGTATCGCGCGTTATGGTTTCCGCCAAAGGGTACAAGCCTGGTTGACTCGTCGGGGGCATGCGGTTCCTGATGTCCGGAGGGAGGACAACTGGAAAGTCATTTTCCTTTTTCGCCTGACCCCCGGTATCCCGCTGATGGTTCAGAATTACGCCCTCGGACTGTCCTCGATTCCTCCGGGACCTTTCCTTTTTTGGTCCTTCTGGGCTCAACTCCCGCTCCTCCTGGGCTTTGTATTCACCGGTGGAGCGCTCTTTACCGGCCACTATCTTTTATTGATTCTTGGGATATGCCTCCTTTTACTGCTGACCCTGATCGGTCGACAGACCCGGAAAAAATCTGCCATTCAAACGAACTCTGAAAGAATTTGAAAGAATGCTGCCAGTTTCTTTCACAACCGGCTTGTCGAAAGGCCATGCAGCCACTAGATAGCTCATTTAAACACCTACAGCCTAAAAACCTATAGCCTAAACATTTCCACGCCGTGACACATAGCGAACGCCAGATTCCTGCTTCCAAATCCATCCAGCTGATGGCAACCTGTCTCTGCGACACGTTCTTTGGCGATGTTGCCCGGGCGACCGTTGAGGTGCTGGAGTACCTTGGCTGCGACATTGAATTTCCACCGGACCAGACCTGCTGTGGCCAGCCAGCCTTCAATTCGGGCGACTGGGAGGCCTCGCGCAAGGTTGTCCGGCATGTAGTCAAGGTCTTTGCGGGTTACAAGCCGGTGGTGGTGCCCTCCAGTTCCTGTGCGGCCATGGGTTTCCATGGGGCGTTGCTGGAGTTTGAGAAGGAGGAGGACCTGCCGGAGGTGAAACAATTGGCCAACCGGACCTGGGAGTTGGCTGACTTTATAGTGAATGGTTTGGGAGTTAAAGAGTGGCCGGGCAAGTTTCCGCACCGTATTGCCTTTCACCGTTCCTGCCATTCACGTGGCACCGACAGCGGCCCGTCTGCTATCAGCCTGCTGAGTTCGATTGAGGGCTTGGAGGTGCTGCCCTTCGGTGAGGCGGAGCAATGCTGCGGTTTTGGCGGGGCCTTTTCCGTCAGTTTCCCCAATGTATCAAAAGCAATGGGGGAATTGAAAGTGGAACACATCACTGCGGTACAGCCCGGGATCCTGGTCTCGGCGGACATGGGCTGCCTCCTGCATCTGGGCGGGATAATGGACAAGCAGGGGGTCCCGCTTCGCCGGATGCACTTGGCCCAGGTGCTGCGGGATGCTCTCATTGCGGGCGGAGAACTCAAGGAAACCCCTGCGGAATAAGAACCAGCCATGACCACCCCCAAAACCTATCAGACGATCGACCGTTACGCCCGGGACTTGCCCGCCGAAGTCCGGCAGTCCGTCTACAGCGGAGCTAAAGCCACCAGCGAAAGCCGTTATTCTGTACTGGCCCGCGATTATCCGGATGCCGACAAACTGCGTCAGCTGGCTGGCGACATCAAGCAACACACACTGGAGCACCTGGACCAGTATCTCGAAAAAGCGGAAACCCAATTGAAGCAGGCCGGGGCTCAGGTGCATTTCGCCAGTGACGGCGATACCGCCAACGAAATCATCCTCCGCATCATGGAGCGCGCCGGAGCCAACAAAATGGTCAAGGCCAAGAGCATGGTGAGTGAAGAGACCCATCTGGCCGACTTTCTGCAAAAAAAGGGAAAGGAGTGCCTGGAAACCGACCTGGGTGAATTCATCGTTCAGATCGACAAGGATCACCCCTCCCATATCGTCAAACCAATCATCCACAAGAACCGCCGTCAGATCGCCCGGAGTTTTGAACGCGAGGGATTGGGTGAGTATAATGACGATCCTGAAGTGATCACCCGCCGTGCCCGCCAGTTTCTCCGTCACAAGTATCTGGAGGCGGATGTCGGGCTGACCGGTGCGAATTTTGTTTCCGCAGAAAGCGGACGTTTGGTGATTGTCACCAATGAAGGCAACAGCCGCTTCTGCATGGCCGCTACCCGCATTCATATCGCGATGGTGGGAATCGAGAAACTGGTGCCGCGTGACAAGGATCTTGCTTTGTTCCTGAACCTCATCGCCCGCAGCGGCACCGGCCAGCAGGTGACCGTGTACACCGAATTCATTCGTGGGCCGAAGGCGGAAGCCCGGCCCGACGGCCCGGAGGAGATGCATGTGATCTTTCTGGATAACAAGCGGACGGAGGTGCTTGCCAGCGAATGCCGGGAAATCCTGCGCTGCATCCGTTGCGGTGCCTGCCTGAATGTGTGTCCGGTTTACCGCCAGACCAGCGGCCATGCCTACCGCAGCGTGTATCCTGGCCCGGTGGGGGCTGTTCTGTCACCGCTGTTGGCGGGAACCCGCTTCCCGGAACTGGCCGACCTCCCGAAGGCCTCCAGCCTCTGCGGTGCCTGCAACGAAGTGTGCCCGGTCAACATTCCGATCCCGGATCTGCTTCTTCGCTTGCGCGACAAGGGCAAACGGGAAGGTGCCAAAAAGGCGACAGCCGGAACCCCGCCAATGGGCATCTACGGCCTGCTGGCCAGTCAGCCCTTGGCTTGGCAAAGTGTTTTGAAAATGGGCTATACCTTGAATTATACCCCGGCTAGCCTGATGAATGTCGTTCCTGCCGCCCACGCCTGGCAGACAGTCCGCCAATTGCCCAAATGGCAAGGCGGCCAATTCCGTTCCTGGTACAAAAAACACCGGAAAAACAAGTAGGCTGAAGCTTTAGCGAGGCAACGCGCTGCCTCTCAACTCCCTCCGTTCCCTCCCCTCCTTAAATCGCAACCACAGCCAATCTCATGAATGACGACCGTACCCTGATTTTCGAGCGCATCCGCCAGGCTCTGGCACCCCTGCCCGAACGCACCCCGCTGCCGGATTGGGAGGATAGCCTTGCCGTAAGTCATGCCCATCCGGAGTTCAAAACGACATGGGAGCTTTTCTGCCATAAATTGAAAGCGGTGAACGGAACACCCCTCGAAGGGCTGAGTGCCCTCGCTGGCTGGCTGAAAGAATCTGGCCAGATCGCCGGCTACTGTGATCCGGATTTGCATGAAAAGGTGTTGGCTTGTCCGGATTTTGCAGGGATTACCTTGGAAACCACATTCGACCGGGACCGTGTGGATGATTATGCCTTCGGGATTACCCGGGCATCCGGTGCCATTGCCGAAACCGGAACCGTTGTTCTCAAGGATAAGGATACGGCTTCCCGCCTCGGAGCCCTGGCCCCCTGGACCCACATCGCCGTACTGGATGCGGGAGACCTCTACCCGGATGTTCCGTCCGCCATTCGCCATCTCGGTGACGACCCTTGTATTGTCTGGGCCACTGGCCCCTCCAAGACCGCGGATGTCGAAGGCATCCTGATCGAAGGCGTCCACGGGCCCGGCGTTCAAATCTGCTGCTTGTTGGGGTGAAACGCCAACTTGTCTATATTTGAGCCGATTCGCCAACAAGCCACGCTCTTACGAGCGCAGCTACGTGACCGCGTTCGTGAGATCTGTGACATTATGGCCTTTCAATAATGATCGGATAATAGGTTCCAATCCGATCAAAATCACGGTCCTTATGCAATAGGGTTGCGCCTGTCTCAATGGCACTTGCTGCGATCAGGCAATCCATAATACTCCGTATACGGATCCCTTTTCGCTGGAGCTCCTGATAGATCTCAGCAGCGAGCATAATCGATGACCGCTTCAAATTTAAACACACCAGCGTATTAAATTTCTGCTCTATGCGTTCGCGATCCTTTCGCTCACGTACTCCCTGAATAATTTCCAGTAATATGAAATCCAGATAAACAATCGTCTCCCTATCGTTTATCTTTTCCTTCAAACGGTCTTTGGTCCAATGATTTCCACCTTCAAGAAAATCAATCCAGACACTCGTATCAACCAGCATCATCGCTGAAAACGATTTTGGCGCAATTCATCCAGATTGCCTTCCCAGCGAATGCTTCCTTCCAATGAAAGAATAGACTTCTGGTTTTCTTTACGCACCAATTCACGCAGTGCCAAGTCCACCAGCTCACGCTTCGTCCGCAATCCAGTCATTTTAAACCCCTTCGAAACCAGAGAATCCTCCAAATATATATTTGTTCTGCCCATACACCTAAATTGCTTATAATGGTGTATTTTGTCAAATCTTTTACCAACTCCGAACTTCAATATCCGGACGCGGCCTCACTAAAGTTTCAGCCTACTTCTTCAAGCTGCGGTAAATCCAGGCGAGGATGAAGCAGGTACTGGCGCAAAGGACGATGGCGGCGCCGGAGGCGATATTTTGGTAATAGGAAATATAGAGGCCCATGATGCCGCTGCCGATGGCGATCAGGATGGAAATCAACATGGCCCCGGGGAGGTTGCGGGCCAGCAGGGTGGCGGCGGCGGCGGGCGTGATCAGTAGGGCGGTGGCTAACAGAGCCCCGACAATCTGCACGGCGGAAACCACACTCAAGGCCACCAGCAGCAGCAGGACGTGACGCAGCCGGTTGGGACGGGCACCGATCACACGGCTGTATTCCGGGTCGTATGAGGAAAGCTCCAGTTCTTTGTGAAACAAAGCCAGTACGATCAGTACGATCAGACTGACGCCTCCTGTCAGGTAGAGATCCTGCGGGGTCACAGCCAGAATACTGCCAAAAAGAAGATCGCCGAAATCACGGAAGGAACGCACCCGGCTCATCATGACCACACCAATGGCGAACATGGCCGAAAGCATGACTCCGATGGCGGTGTCCTCCCGCATACGGCGGCGGCTGGACAACCAACCGACCCCGAGGGCGGTGATGATCGCTGCCACCAAGGCCCCCCAGAAAAGATGAATGCCACGCAGGTAGGCAAAGACCATTCCCGGCAGGATGGTATGCGAAAGGGCTCCCCCCATGAAGGCCATCCGCCGCAGCACCACATAGACCCCTACCACGGCGCAGTTGAGGCTGGCCAGGATCACCGCCCAGAGGGCGTTCCGCATGAAGGCAAACTCAAGAGGTTCCGTTATCAGTTCGGGCAGCATCGGATTTCAGTTTATTCGTACTTCAATCGCTAAAACCATTCATCTTTGCGACGATTTTTGAATGGTCATTTTTCAGGGTTGAAAGGAGCACGGGCGTCCCGCCCGTGTTTTTAAAGTTCGTGGGCAGGATGCCCACGCTCCTTTCGTTTTCTTGTATACCGTACATTCTTCAATCTTCATTCCCTCCGGTCTCCGGCTGGAGGAGGCTGCCATTGTTGAGGCGGAAAACCTGGCTGAAGGAAGCATCCAGACCGAAGGTGTCGTGGGTGGCGAGGAGAATGGTTTTTCCTTCCCGGTGCAGGTTCAGCAAGACATCCAGGACAATATCCTTGGTTTCCCGGTCCACGGCATTGAGGGGCTCATCGAGCAGGAGGACATCCGCTTCGTGCAAAAGGGTCCGGGCCAGCAAGGCACGTTGCTGTTGCCCCCCGGAAAGCTCATGCAACTGGCGACGGGCCAACTCGTGGAGCCCCAGCAGCCGAAGTACTTTTTTCAGTTTCTCCCGTTCCGCCCGCCCGGGCCGTCGCAACCAGCCTTGGTGTACATAGCACCCGCTTAATACGAGACGTTCCAGGCAGACAGGGAAATCCCAGTCAATATCCTGATGCTGGGGAAGGTAGGCCACCTGGTGATGACAGGCTCCCACCGCATGTCCCAAAAGGTTCATCCGGCCCTTGCTGATGGGTACCAGCCCCGAGGCAGCCTTGAGCAAAGTGGACTTTCCCGAACCGTTATGTCCAAGCAAGGCCGCAAAACTGCCACGCTCAAGAACCAGGGAGAGATGGTCCAGTGCGGGCCTGTCCGCCATCGGGTATTGCACGGTTACGCCTTCCGCTAAAAGCGCCGGGCTGTTGTCCACGTGGTGGCCGCCACAGGTGGAATGATAGGGGAAACGGAAATTCATAAGGGCGCAGGAGCAAGGGTCTGGACAATAACTATGACATTTTGCTTCATTAAATCGAGATAAGAAACAGGGGGGCTGCCCTGGGCCCCCAGAGAATCAGGGTAAAGCTTGGAGGGTGGGGGAAGGCCTGTTTCCCGCGCCAGTTGTTGGGCCAGTCGGGGATTCGTATAGGCATCGATGAAAATACCTGGGATCCGGTGTTCGCGGATGGTGCGGATCAGCGAAATGAACTGGCGGGCGGAAGGGTCGGAAGCTTCCGTGGTGAAGCTGCTAAGCACATTGCCTTTGATTTCAAAGCCATAGCGATCCGCGAAATAACGCAGGTTGTCATGGTAGGTGATCAGCAGGCGCCGCTCGACCGGGATGAGTTCCACCTGTTCCCGGATCCAGGCGTCGAGCTGGTCCAGTTCCTCACGGTACGCTGCGGCCCGGGCGGCAAAAATGCCCCCTTTGTCCGGGGCGAGCCGGATCAGCGCTTTCTCAATCTCTCCCACCATGACCCGGACCCGCTGCGGATCGAGCCAGACATGGGGATCCAGGTTGCCATGATCACAGTGAGGCCCATGTTCGTGGTGGTGGGTCCGGATCCCGCTCAAGTCGAGCAAAGGAACCGTTTCCCCCAGATAAACGATTTCCGCATTCGAACCACCGGTGTGGTGAAAGGATTCC
>CAZCJJ010000044.1:0-22626 GCA_964499045.1 uncultured Opitutales bacterium
TCCGATCCACTGCCCAGTAGCCACCATTCTTGCCCTGCGTATGCATGTTAAAGTTACTTTCGGGTGAAATCAGACTTAAAGCCTCCACTGCATTACCTCCTACCCCCAAGGATTCCGCGGGAATCATCTCGGACAGCAGGCGGTCACGGTTGCTAATACCCGTTGTCCCATAAAGGCTGTTCACAAAACTCCCGCCACTGCTGCCATACAGGTTGTCCCGTACATCTGCCGGACCGCTAAACAAAATACCCTGGCGGTAGGGTCGGAAAAAAGGATTCTCCACCAGCGAAGATGAGGGCATGTCGGTCTGATAACTACCCCACTGGCCCGGGCCCGAACGGCGCCGGTGCGGACGGCCCGACCGCTCACGGGTAGCCCACTCCCTTGGGTTCACTCCCCAGCCACCATAAATACTGCCCATAATACCCCCGGTAATAACCGTCCCTTTTAGTTTCTCCTGTAGTGCCCAGGAATACTCCCCCTTCATCGCGTTCCCCAACTGGTTGAGGGTATAATTCAAGGGACCAGGGGTTCGAGTCGCCGCAGAATGACGGGCAAATACCTCTTCTCCGCTCGAATAAAAGTTATACACCACTGCCAATGAAGGTACATTATCAAAACGACCGCGCCAAGTGAGGGTCGAACGGCCATCACTCCCAAACAATTGATGCCAGCGACTCGCCCACAACCGCTCCCGGCTTTCAACCTCTCCGTCATGTGACCCATACCATCCACGATCCCACCAGTCTGAATGCATCATATCATAGGTGAATACGTCTGAAGATGAGTCATACGCCTCCATTGCCACGGCTCCATTCATGATGAAATACGCGTCTGGACGAAACCCATGGTCCTGTATGGCCGAGGAAACAAGAACATTGCCAAGACTGTGTGCAGCCACAACGACTCTGGAACCAGAGAGCCCCCCCAAGGTACTTGAAAATACCGAAGCGGTGGCGAATGCATTGATCACATTGGCGTGGTAATCAGGTGTCACGGCCCCCAGAATCTGGGATTCATAACCGTACCACTGAACACCATGAAAGCGGGCACGCGAACCCGACCAATAGAGACGTTTAAACATTGCGGCATTCCAGCCTCTGGCTTGACCCGGATTAACATTATAGCCATGCACAAAGACAAAATCGATATTATCGAGCTGCTTATCAGGAAACCCACCAGGATCTCCCGTACGGTTATCCCCCGAACTACCCGCACCCGATAAGAGTATAGCGTGCTGACGGTACATCTGCTCGACTGATGACAAACGAACCCGCAAAGGCACTTCGGTTATGGAACCACCCGGAGCCGTTATTTCGAGAATCAAATCAACCGGCTCATTTCCCGTCTGCTTTCCCTCAAAGAGAAACACCGTCCTCCCTCGACGAATCAAATCGTGCTCATGCTCCGAAAGCCCGGATCCACCCGCTAGCGACTCCGTATTCATCTGTGCAATCTCACGCGCAACACCCGGCTGAGCAAGATAATTGCCCGCCTCGGAAGGACGCAGGCCATCGAAACTACCGGGATAAACAATCCGGTTGAATGCACTCCCCTTGAATGCGAGCTGGACACTCTCATGCTCCTCCTCATTATCCGGGTTCCCCATGGCATAGGTGAGAGAATAGGGCAACTCAACTGCAACAGGAAAGAAATCGATCAAATCCCTTACCGTCCTGACCCCACTTCGGTTGTAATCAGGAGTGCCACTGTCGGCAATATCACTTCCTGAGGATTCGCTTTCCTCATGATTGTCATTTATCCAGAAATAAAGTGGAGCCCATTCCCCATCCGAACTATTTTGACGCAGCAAATTCCGGTCCAATTGCGAGATAAGCCCGTCCCGGTTATAATCGGCCAACAGACTGGCTTCGATCAACCGGTAGGTGCCGTTTTTACCTGAATCGATTGCTCCCGGATCAATCGTATAGACTGGTGACTCCCCTGAATCTCCAGACCAATCCACCACGATAGAGTTGATAATTTTGATTTGCTCACTCTCGTCAACATCCCCGGTTGTCGGGTCATCGTACGGAGTAAACAGGACAAAATACCTAACCGGGTAGCGATCTTCCGGCTCCACTTCATCGCCCCACTTAAATTTAAAGCGGACCTTCCGGTAATACATACTATTGTAGTTATAATAGCCGCCATACAGATTCAGGGTGGCATAGATGTTTCCGGGATACGTAGTAACATGGCTATAGACGTTTCTGAAGGGGGGCATCATGTCTTTGGCATCCTGCCGGAACTGCGCACTGGTATAGGGGGCTGTGAGCTCCGTCTGATGCTTGACCACAAAGCTTTTGTCGCCGGAATAATCATAGCGATAGGTGCTCCACTGGGACAGTTCCGAATCTGCTGGATTCTGATCAATCAAAGTCCCTGAACGGGACCACCAATGGGTATAGCCGCTGTAAACAATGCTACGCTGGAGCGTACCGGGGTCATACGTGATTTCGTTCATGGCATATACACTTCCATCCGTACAGCCTGAGACCAGACTGCGGGTATAGGTCCGCGTTAGATAGGTCATCCGGTCCTCCGGGTTTTCCGGGGTTGTAGAGACAAAAGGATGGTGCCCAGGGCGCGGTATCCATTGTGTTATTGGTTCAAACAGAATATTCAGACCCTTTGGATTGGGAAGATTATCCACCTCACCAGCCGTGGAAATAGACGGTGACCAATAGTCGGTTGTCTGGTTATTAGGGTTATAATCATCGGGCATTAAAACATAGCAGTTGTTGCTGCCGCCGCCACCTTCGCTACCTTCCCCCTCTTCAGGCTCCTCCGGCTCCTGGCCACCTTCACAGCCGTAGTGCTCCATTTCTATCCGGGTATCGATGCGGGAACCTCGTTTACGATCCACTTCTATCCATTCTGAAGGAGCCGGGCAGTTGGAGCCCTTGTAAGTTGTACGCTCCAGTGTGATCTCAACTTGATAGTATTCGTAACGATCCCAGCTTTTAGCCACCCTTACGCCGTCCGCACAGTGAACTATTTTCACATTGTCACGGCGCACCCGATCATACACCCCGCGAGGTGTGTGGGGGAGCGTCTCAGTCTCCGCATCGCAATCCGGATCATCCGGGGGAACGTTGCCCGGATCGGAGGCGAAGGCCCAATGGGCCGCCCCATATCCCAATACAAGGAAGATGATTTTCTTCAGCATGGTGCAAGAAGTTTGTTTCATTGTTTTAAGGCCAGGATTGCCGCACGGCGAATGAGCGGATGGGTGTCATTGCTTGAGTCGAGAAGTAAGGACCGGTATCCGGGGTGGGTGGACTGTCTGAGCACACCCACTGCTGAAACGCGAAGCAATATGCCGGATGAATCGTTTGCCAAAATATTGGCCGCCTCCGGCAGGGCTATCTCCAGATCCAGAGACGCCAAAATTTGTAGTGCTGATACTTTTGACGGCGCCTGATAGCGATCTTCCGTGAGGATTTCGAAGGCGCTTTGGGAAAGGTTTGACTGACTCACCTGATTCCCTTTCCCGTCTCGATGAAGACGGGCCAGAGCCATCAGAGATGTACCGGGTATCGTTGGGGATTGGACAACTGCGAGGCCCTCCATCAATACGCTCTCAACCCGGGGAATATCCCTGCCCTCATCGGCCCAGACATACAAATGCTGCAGGGCATAGTCACGGATCACATCATCCTGCCCCTCTGCCCTGAATACGGCAATCATCCTGTCAGCATGGATCTCCCCGGGGACGCCACTTTCTCTCAAAAAGGTCATGATGTCATTTTTGAGCCAGAGCCAATGATCATCACTCAGGCCGGTAAGGTTTTCGTTATGTAATAGAAACGCATACAAACCTTCGCACTGTTCCATACTCAGATCCGCACTGATCATGCTTAAGCTGGCAAGCCTCCGGTGAATATCCCCGGCTTCTGAACCGCCTATCACAGGTGCCAGACGCCTGATGTGTGCATAGCCGGGGACTTCTGCGGCAGCCTCCGGCTTTGAAGAATCACCTTCATCGCAAGGTACGCTTTCAACCTTTAACGAGACATAGGACGTATTGTTGTCAGGCTCCGGAACCTTCGTTAATCCAAATAATTCCGATCCGTCCCCTTCCCTTTCGGCAATATCCTGTTCAATTCCCGGATTCCCGTCTGCGGTAAAACGATGGGCAAACCAGAGTAAGGTGGAGGCAGCAACGAGACCAGCCAGCAGTATAAGCCCCCATTTATTTTTCCTCCTCATTGGTTCCTCCCGATGTAATAGCTGTTCTGATACACTCTTGTGCGGTGGCAGGTTGCAGAGCGTCCAGGCGACTTCAGGAAGCGGATATAGGCAACGCCATTCTCCGAGAAGTCACTGGCATGAAGTTCTTTAACCAGTGAGCCATCATCGAAAAGAACTCCCGACACCGTTACCTCCAGAGTGATACGCATATCCTCATCCAGACGACTGACCACCACTGGCATCAATACACTCGTTATGCCTTCTGCGTAGCTTTCCTCAAGCATCATACCCGATGAGATCAAAGTCGAAACCTTCAATCCCCGGATCCTCTCAGCAGCCAGAACCGGACCCTCCTCGCCCAGGCGAGCCCAAACATGCCTGTCTCTGGTAGTATCTATGCGAATGGCATAATTTTTTTGATCCCCACTTTGAGAGTGGAGCACGGAAACCATTCTCTGGTCGAAGTCCATCACCGTTCCCGCAGGAAGCTTTGCTCCATCCCAACGCCGGGTCTGTTGATGGACGGCCAGGGGACTTGGTCCCGGAGAGGCTTCAAGCACATCAACCAGCATACTTGCCTCCTGCATTTGGCCGTTGGGATCATAAAGAGCATGGACCACATACTGGCCTGGTTCCACGAAGTCGTGTATCACAGCATCCTCTGCCATTACCGAACCGATGATGATGCCATTTACTTTGATTATCGCTGGTATCTGACCCTCTCCCTCCTCAGGGAGGGCTTGCAATTTGAGTGCATCACCAGGCCTGATTTGAATCGTACCATCCTTAAAGGGATTGCTGGTCACCCAACTAAGGATGGCTTCTTCAATAAGTCCTCCGTTTTCAAAAGAAACCGGAACAGAGACACTTTCCTCTTCTGGCAAGGGCAGATCCAGATACCACCGGTCATTGGGTCCTGGATTTACTCCGGATTCAGCAACCATAACCATGGCGGGAAATCGGGATTTGCCCACAAGGCAGACCGGGGAAGTCCGGCTTTGTATGACTGCATGTTCCAGCCCATTGAGCACTTTCAAACGATTCTCCATCCAGTCCGGTATTCCGTTGGCATTTTCGTCGAGCCCACCAATCCTGTTTAGGCGGAGACGTTCCACCTGAATTTTCCTGAACAGATAGTCATTATCGATGGTTAGCCGTACCTGGTGGGACCCCGGATTGAGCCATGGTAGTAGTATCCGGGCACTATGATTACCTGTACCCTCAATGTCATAGAGCAGTTTACCCACGTATTGACCATTGACTTCCACATCGACTCCAAAGCGCGGATCTGCCGTGTCATTCACTCTGAAGCCCGCCTCAAGATCCAGCTCAAGAATGCCCGCTTGGGTAACCTCTATACTGGTAGCCAGCGATCCATTGATGGAATTGACATATTTGCCGTTCCCATAGCCAATCCATTCTCCTGAGTCATCCGCTAGAATCCGGCCCCGTTTCTCAAGCACCGTTTCACTGGGCCCAAGGTCCGCCACTGCAGGATCACTGAAAAACTCATAAACCTCACGCCAGTCACTAATGCCGTCACCATCGCTATCGGAGGTCTGATCAGAAGTCTGCCATCTGGTCTCCTCCGAATCCAGCAATCCATCTCCATCCTCATCCAGATCAAAAGCGAGCTGATCAAATAGGCCGCCGGCATACTGTTCACTGTTTCCCGAAACAACCCCCATCCCCACCAGCAAGGTTTCAGGCAGGACCAGCGAGGTATTGTAAAACAGGCTCCAGTTTTGACCATCCTCAGAAGTAAACTGGGTAATAAGGTTGCCCTGCCGTTTAACCTTAATCCAGCAGGGATTTGAAGATTTGATAATACTATCGGAAACGGTCCCCGTCTTACCATTCAGTTCCTGTCGATCATGGTGATAGATTACCCGGTTACCACCCAGGAAGATCGCCGACATCGGAGATTTTGCATGAAGCGATGTACGTACAATCAATCCCCCTCTCCAAAGATTGGTTGCCTGGGGAGGTAATTTAACACGCGCAACAAACTCAAAGTCACCGGTAATTTCTTTATACAGAAACCCCACACTGTCATTCGCATGTCCCGAATAACCCGAACCGTTCGCCAGGATAACATATTCTCCATTTACATAAAGGGCATCTCCATCGGCTGAACCGATGCCCTTGAAGCTCCAGGGAAAGAGCGGGCCAGTTACCATATCGTGATCGAATATCAATGGATCCGTGCCTCGTATGATTTCGAAATGATCTCCAACGCCATCCCCATCAGTGTCTCCATTCAATGGATCTGTACCCAACTGGTATTCCTGCAAAACAGTGAGGCCGTCGCCATCAAGATCCAGATGCCCGGTTTTTACCAGCGGGTTGAGACCGTGGGCGTGGAGCCAGCCATCGGGAACACCGTCCCCGCTGGTGTCGGCCTTAAAGGGGTCGGTGCCCAGTTCCCGCTCCAGCCAGTTGGGGAGGCCATCCCCGTCAAAGTCCATTTCCGGGGGTTCTTCCGTGGAGATCACGACATTGTCGATCAGCGTGGCGGCGGCTTCCTCACCGGGGCTTTGGCCGATACGCAGGCGGGAGAAGTGGGGAATATTCGGGTCCGTGAAGCCGAGGTCACGGAGAACAATAACTCCGTTCAGACAGAGCATCCAGCGCTTCGTTTCGTAGTCCAGATAGAGGGCGTAGTCCTGCCAGCCTTCCGCGGGTTTCACTTCGCTTTGGATCCAGCGGGCGGCGGCGGCATCGTAGGCGCTCAGGTGGCCACGCGAATCCACACCAAAGAGTGCTGAGGTCGGCCCCTCCAGTTCACCGGGAACGGGCAAAGCGCCGGCCAGCAGTTTGCCATCAAAGCTGATCCATATCCGGGCGGCCTCCACGGCACCGACCATGAGGGTCGCAGCGCTGCCGTTTTCCCCGCCAGCCGGGGTGGACAGAACCAGCGCATTCGGGGAGTCTTTACCCTGGCCAGCCTCCACGGCGGCGCTTCCCTGGGCGCTCCAGTTTTGCTGCCCGTGAAGACTGCCGGTCTGGTAGCCTTCGGAGTTCTCGAAGCCGCTGCCCCAGAACAACTCGCCTCCGGATCCTTCCGTCAGTTTGGCCACACTGTCCTGAACCAGCGGATCAAGGCCCAGGAGGACAGCCATATAATCGCCGATTCCGTCTCCACTGGTATCCGGCAGGTCCGGATCGGTGCCCAAGGCCCGTTCCTGATCATTGGTCAGACCGTCGCCATCGTTGTCCAGTCCGGGGGATTCGCTGTAGGTGATCCGCAGGTCATCAAGGTAGGTACGGGTTCCTTCTTTGCCGGTGAAAGACAGGTTCGAGAAAAAGGGCACCGGATAGGCAAAACCCAGTCCCTGGCCATAGCGGACTCCGTTGAGCCAGATCGACCAGCGCTGGCTTGCGTAGTCCAGTTTCAGGGTCACCCGGACCCAATCGGAGGGGCTCACCGGCGGATGCTCCAGGGTGAGCCAGGTTCCCCCACCCTCGCCGCTGCCGTTAAAGACCCGCAGCAGGCCGTCGTCCCCGAAGTGGAATGCCGCCGAGGTATGCAGGGCCAAAGGAGGCACTTCCAGCAGCGCGGCCGCGCGCAGATAAAAATCCACCCAAACCGGGGCATAGGGATCGGCGCTGAAGGCATGGGACACCTCCATCATATCCTCTCCAGCCTCCATCAGCAGGGCCTGCTGCCCTTCCCGGACTGTTTCGCTATGGATCAGTGGCACTTCCGTGCCGCTTACCTGCCACAGTCCCCACTGGGTCCAGTCACCGGGGCTGTAGCCTTCGAAAGTTTCGGTAAAAGGGAGGGTCCCCAAGGCGTAGCTTTGCGGGACCGCAGGGTCTTCATCGGCCTGCCATTTTTTGCCGTCAAAGACCCCGTCGCCGGAGCTGTCCGGGTTGTTCGGGTCGGTGCCGAAGAGGTATTCGAAGATATTGGGCAGGCCGTCTTTGTCGGGGTCGGCGTAGCGGCCCGCGGCACTGCCGACAAGGCCGTGTTGCTGTTTCCAGGCATCCGGGATACCGTCGCCGCCGGTGTCGGCAAAGAGGGGATTTTCGGTCCCGGCATAGAAGAAATCCAGCCACGAGGCTGACTGGCCCAAAGGCAGGTGGTCGAAACGGGTAAAGGTGCTCAGGGACGGATCGGCAAAGGTCAGGTCCACCGCCACCAGTTGTTCATTGACATACAGGTCGTAGCTGCCGCGGGTATAGTCCAGGCGGAAAGTAAAGCGGTACCACTGGGTGGCCTGGCCATTTTCAAGAGCCAGGGTCACGCCGGTGGGCAACCAGACCGCGTTTTCGCTATCGCCGCCCTGATAGACATGGAGGATGCCCTGGCCGTTCTCTTCCAGCACAGCAGTGACTGCGGCCACGTTCTGCAGGGTTGACCCTTCCGGCAGGGGCTGGGCGGCGGACGAGGGCCGCGCGAAGTAATCGACAAAGACAACCGCGCTGCCGGGGGGAAGAAAGCGGCCGGAGAGCCGTGGAGACGGGTTGCCGGGATCCAGCCGCACCGACTGCTCTCCCTCCTGAGCATGGTCCCCTGCCACGGCCACCGCTCCTTCCACTACCCAGAAACTGCCCGTGGGCAGAGGTCCAGGGCTGTAGCCCTCGTCCGCTTCAAATCCGGACTCAAAAGGTAGCGGTGACTGACCATACGAGTTTATCGTAACCAGGACAGCGGACAGGGCGAGGCTCAGGCCCCACAGGACTTTGTTCATAGGAGAGCGGGTGAGAAATTCGGATATCGAAGATGGGAGTTCGATATCGGAGTTCGGATATCGGATGGGTTCAGCGGCGGAAGAAACGGCCGATACGCCCCACCCTGCTTTCCGGGTAGTAGCGTCCGGCGACGATCAGCAGGCTGATCAGCAGCGCAAAGGCTCCGATGCCGGAGGCTTGAATAAAAGTGCCCGAGGCCGGCTCACTGGCGCAAAGCGGCAGAGATAGTCCAAGATAGAGCAATACAGAGTAAACAGTTTTCATGGGAGAGGGATAAGGTGTTACAGCGAACAATGAAAAACTAAACGATAGGACGGTATGCCTGTTTCTTTTTTGAGTACCCGCAAGCCTTTTTTCGGACAAGAGTGCATTTTGACAGATTTTTCATGTATCGGGAATCGGATATCGGAGTTCGGATATCGGACCTTTAGGAGGGGACGAGGGACAAAAACCAAAAATCCCAAAACTGCAAAAAACCTACAGCCTAAGCACCTATAGCCTAAAAAAGAGCTTACCCGAAGACCACGCTCTTACCCCTTCGACATTGCTCAGGACAGGGAAGCGAGGCTACGGGGATTCGCGGCGCAGGGCGGCTTGGGCGGCGCGGCGGAGACGGAAGTCGGGACTGCGGGCGTAGGTTTCCAGGATCCGGCGGTTTTCCTCGCCGGGAAGGTATCCCAGGGCGGCGAGGGCTGAGACCTGAAGCATGATTGGCTGATCCTCCTTTAAGTAACTGCGGGCATACGCTTCCACGGCGGGGTCCTCCAGCCCGGCCAGAACCTGCAGCGCGGATGCCTTGTTTTGCCATAGCATACGTTCCGAGTCCAGCACTTCACGGGAGTACTCCAAGGCCAGCCGGTGCCAAAGGGGATCCTCTGTTTGTTTGTAAATATGAAGAAAGCCCAGCAAGGCTGTCCCCGCAAAAACATGCTCGGTTACGCCCGCATAATGCTCCAGCGTCGAACGGATTAGTTCGTGTCCCTGACTGCCCACTGGCTTGGCGTATAGCTCAGGGTATTTCTGAAGAACATATTCACGCCAGATGACTCCCTGCGCGCGGTCATCCAAAATAGCCTGGAAAGCAGGCAAAATCCGGTACTGAAAGGCATCCGAGGCCAGCAGCGAATCAGCCACATCGTTTTTCAGGCTGGCCAGTTCCTCCTCTCCCATCCCCTTTGCGCCCCCGGGCGGCAAATGAAGGAATTTCAAGAGAGACGGTATATCCCTGACCGTAATATCAGGCCCCATGCTGCGGGCCGCCACGATACGGGAGCTGTAGTCCGACCGCTCAGGCACCTGCCCCAAGGCGATATCCACCGTCCGCTGGGCATGAAGAACGCCGCCAATATAGAATATGAGAATAGAATACAGTAAGGCCGGGAGAGGATTGAGAGTAATCATACGGCCTAGTACTTGAGGGGATTTCATAGGCCAGGCGAGCAAATACTGAAAGGATATCTCAGCGGTTTTCCTCGCGGCGTTGATTAGTAATTAAGTAGCTCCATCACCAAAGGTGTTCAGGTTTGCGACAATTTTTGGGATCAAGGAGCTGCAGCAGGCAAGACCGTTGCAAACATGCTTCCATTTCAACATGCTCCTTCAAATAACCTGCTTGCACCCTACAGCCTTGAGCCTTCAGCCTGAAAGGGCGCTGGCTGAAGCTGCGCGCCTACGGTCACGCTTTGACGGGCGTGGCTACCATAACGCACATTTTAGATAAGTTTGTCTATTTTGCTATGGACAGGAGCTTTTAGGTTATTAGATTTCCGCCAACGACCTCCTTTCCATGTTGTGTCTTTCACAAAGTGTAGGCTATGCCATCCAGGCTCTGGCCTTCCTCTCGAATAATCCGGAGGAAGCCAAACTGGCGAAGGAAATTGCGGAGGATTCCGGGGTTCCGGCCCCCTATCTGGCCAAACTCTTGAAAAAACTGGGAGATGCCGACATTGTCGCTTCGAAGCGCGGCTACAAAGGCGGTAACTGGCTCAAACGGCCCGCCGACGAGATTTCCCTTCTGGAAATCAGTGAAGCCATCGACGGGCGGCGTTGGATGGGCCGTTGTCTGCTCGGTCTGGAGCAATGCAATGACGAGCGCGCCTGCCCCACCCATGCCTTCTGGAAAAATGCACGGACCGAAATTGAACAGACCCTCCGCCTGACCAGCCTGGCCCAAGTGATAGACTTTGAAAACAAGCGACTGCAGGGGATTTTATCCACAAAATCTCCCGAAGCCGGTCCTATACACATTTGATTTGAGTAAAAGCGTATGAAAGATCCGAATTTATCCATCCATGACGCCAATGAAGCCGTCGCCTCGGTGGCTTACCGTCTGAGCGAAAATATCGTAATCTACCCGATCACGCCCTCCTCCCCGATGGCCGAGTTGTCGGACGAGTGGTCCAGTCAGCAACGGCCCAATCTCTGGGAGGCCGTGCCCATGGTGACTCAGATGCAATCCGAAGGCGGTGCCATCGGGGCTGTCCATGGCGCCCTTCAGGCCGGCGGGATGGCCACCACCTTCACCGCCTCTCAGGGCCTGCTCCTGATGATCCCCAACATGTACAAGATCGCGGGCGAACTGACCCCCTTCTGTATGCATGTGACCGCCCGAAGTCTGGCCACCCATGCGCTTTCCATTTTCGGCGACCATTCTGACGTCATGGCCTGCCGCCAGACCGGCTTTGCCCTCCTCGCTTCCAACTCCGTACAGGAGGCCAATGACCTCGCTGCGATCGCCCACGTGGCCACCTTAAAATCGCGTATCCCCTTCCTCCACTTCTTCGACGGATTCCGCACCTCCCACGAAATCAACACCTACGCCGCTCTCTCCGACGATACACTCCACCAGTTGCTTGATCAGAAGGACGTGGAAGACCACTACCGGCGCGGACTGAACCCGGATGCACCGGTTGTCCGCGGAACCGCCCAGAATCCGGATGTCTTCTTCCAGGCCCGGGAAGCGGGCAACGCCTTCTACGATGCCCTTCCCGGTATTGTCGAAGACACGATGGAGCGTTTCCACCAGATTACCGGGCGCTCCTACCGCCTGTTCTCCTACGTCGGCCCGGAGGATGCGGAAGAAATCGTCATCGTTATGGGCTCGGGTGCCGAAACCATTGAAGAAGCCTCCCGCTGGCTCAACCGGAACGGCCGCAAAACAGGGGTGCTCAAGGTTCACCTGTTCCGCCCTTTCTCCATCCAGCGTTTTGTTCAGGCCCTCCCGATTACAACCCGCAAGATCGCGGTACTCGACCGCACAAAGGAGCCGGGTGCCATCGGAGAGCCGCTTTATCAGGATGTCCTGTCCGCTCTGGCCGAAGGCCGCGCCAACGGGGACCTGCCCGACAATTTCAACCCCGTCGTGGTGGGCGGCCGCTACGGGCTCGGCTCGAAGGAATTCAACCCCGCCATGGCCAAAGCGGTGTACGACAACCTGAATACCGCGAAGCCGAAAAACCATTTCACCGTCGGCATCGTTGACGACGTCACCCACACCTCCCTCCCTGTCGAGGCGGACTTTGACATTGAAGCCAGCGATGTCTTCCGGGCGGTCTTCATCGGCCTCGGTTCGGACGGTACAGTCGGGGCCAACAAAAATACCATCAAGATTATTGGCGACGAGACAGACAACTACGCCCAGGCCTATTTTGTTTACGACAGCAAGAAATCCGGGGCCATGACCGTCTCACACTTGCGCTTTGGGCCACGCCCAATCGAAGCCCCCTACCTGATTTCCTCCGCCCGGTTCATCGGCTGTCACCAGTTCTCCTTTATAGACCGCATTGATGTCCTGGAACGGGCCGCCAAAGGCGCGGTGTTCCTGCTCAACGCCCCCTTTGGCCCGGATACCATTTGGGACCGGCTGCCGCGGGAACTCCAGGAGACGATTCTTGAAAAGGAGCTTCAGTTTTATGTGATCGACGCCTATGCCGTCTCCCGGGACACGGGGATGGGCAACCGGATCAACACGATCATGCAAACCTGCTTCTTCGCCATCTCCGGCATCCTGCCCCGGGAAGAGGCCATCACCAAAATCAAGGGCTCCATCAAAAAGACCTACGGCCGGAAAGGGCCAGCCATTGTAGAGAAAAATTTTGCCGCCGTAGACGGTACCCTGGCCAACCTGCACCAAGTCAAGGTCCCGTCCAAGGCCGATTCCAAACGCCATGTCCTCCCGCCTGTGCCACAAGCCGCTCCGGACTTCGTCCAAAAGGTGACCGGGCTCATGCTTGCCGGGAAAGGCGACCTGCTCCCCGTCTCCGCTTTCCCAGTGGATGGCACCTGGCCGACCGCCACCAGCCAGTGGGAAAAACGCGGCATCGCCCAGTTCATCCCCACCTGGGATCCGGATTTGTGCATCCAGTGCGGCAAATGTGCCCTCGTCTGCCCCCATGCCGCCATCCGGGCCAAAGCCTACCCGGCATCGTGCCTCGATAACGCTCCTGACACTTTCCTGAGCAAAGACTTCCGCTCGCGTGAACTGACCGGACAAAGCTTCACCATCCAGACCGCCCCGGAAGATTGCACCGGCTGTCAGCTCTGCGTCGCCATCTGCCCGGCCAAAGACCGGAAGAGCCCCGGACGCAAGGCCATCAACATGACCCCGATTGATGACATACTGGAAAAGGAGAAAGCCAACTACGCCTTCTTCCTCGACCTGCCGGAAGCCGACACCTCGGAACTCAAACTCGACATCAAAAACAGCCAGTTGCGGACGCCTCTCTTCGAGTATTCCGGAGCCTGCGCCGGTTGCGGAGAAACCCCCTACATCAAGCTTCTCACCCAGCTTATGGGGGATCGCCTCCTCGTCGCCAACGCGACAGGCTGCTCCTCCATTTACGGGGGCAACCTACCCACCACCCCCTATGCGGTCGATCGCGACGGGCGCGGCCCCGCCTGGGCCAACTCCCTCTTTGAAGATAACGCGGAATTCGGCCTGGGTATCCGAATGGCTGTCGATTTCAAAACCAGCCTGGCCCGCAATCTTCTGCAGAGGCATGCTTCCAAACTCGGGGATGATTTGGTCGCCTCCCTGCTGAACAGCGAGCAGGACAGCGATCCGGCGATCCGGATACAACGCGAACGGGTTCAGGCTCTGAAAACCAAACTGGCCTTAATCAAGAAACCGGAGACCGCTCTCCTGCACATGATGGCCGACTACCTGGTGCGCAAGTCTGTCTGGTGTATCGGCGGGGACGGCTGGGCCTACGACATCGGGTTTGGCGGGCTGGATCAGGTCATGGCCAGCGGAGCCAATATCAATATTCTGGTTCTCGACACGGAGGTTTATTCCAACACCGGCGGGCAGGCATCCAAGTCCACCCCCATGGGAGCGGTCGCCAAATTCGCCGCAGCCGGGAAGAGCCTGGGCAAAAAAGACCTCGGCCTCTTTGCCATGGGCTATGGACACGTATACGTTGCCAGCATCGCCATGGGAGCCAAGGACAACCAAACGCTTCAGGCCTTGGCAGAAGCCGACGCCTACGAAGGGCCTTCGCTCATCATCGCCTACACCCACTGTGTGGCACATGGCTACGATATGGCTCTCGGCCTCGACCAACAGAAACTCGCGGTCCAGACCGGCTACTGGCCCCTATATCGCTACGATCCGAGACGGATCCTCGAGGGCCAACCAGCCCTCAAGATGGACAGTGATGCTCCCAAGTTGCCCTTACGCGACTACATGAACAACGAATTGCGCTTCCGCATCCTGCAAAATAGCGATCCGGCCCGGGCCAAAGCGCTGTACGAGGAAGCCCAGTCCCAGATCCACTCACGCTACCAACTTTACAAGAACCTGGCCAATGCCGATACCCCAGCCGAGTCATGAATGTGAAACTCAACACCCGTTACCTTGGTCTTGATTTGCCTCACCCTTTCGTGGTCGGGGCCTCCCCCCTTGTCAACCAGCTCGATCGCGTACGTGAGATCGAGGACTCCGGAGCCGCCGCGCTCGTGATGCACTCGCTCTTCGAAGAGCAGATCCTGTATGATGATCTGGCCGAACACGCCCACATCCAGGGCCATGAGGAAACTTTTGCCGAGGCCACCTCCTATTTTCCCCGCTCCTCCCAGTTTGTCTTCGATTCCGACTCCTATCTGGATCAGATCCAGAAGATCAAAAGTATGGTCGCCATCCCCGTCATTGGGTCACTCAACGGCCGAACCCCGGTCGGCTGGACCGATTATGCGGAAAATATTGAACAGGCCGGAGCCGATGCGCTGGAGCTGAACCTGTACGCGCAGCCAACGGTGGATGAAGCGGATCCGGCCCATGTCGAATCCAACGCCATCGAAATCGTCCGCTCCGTCTGCCAGAAGGTAAAGATCCCGGTCGCCGTTAAACTGTCTCCCTATTTCACCTCCCTGCCCCACTTTGTGCGGCAGCTCGAAGGGGCCGGTGCCGCCGGTGTGGTCATATTCAATCGCTTCTATCAGCCGGATATCGACATTGAAGCCCTGAACACCGTCCCCCACCTGCAACTCTCGGAAAGCTCCGAACTGCTGCTCCGGCTGCGCTGGCTGGCGATCCTCTACGGTCGCTACCGACTCGATCTGGCCTGTACCGGCGGTGTCCACACCTCCACCGATGCCATCAAGGCCGTCATGTCCGGAGCGGATGCCGTCCAAACGGTCAGCGTCCTCCTGAAAATGGGTGTAAAGTATATGCGCACCCTGATCAACGGAATGGGCCAGTGGATGGAGGAGCACGAGTACGAGTCGGTGAAGGAAATGAAGGGCAGCATGAGTTATGAAAACACACCTAACCCCGAAGCCATCGAACGCACCAACTACGTCAAACTCCTGACCGACGCGCAATTGCAGGACCGCTTCGGACCGATTAAATGGTAGTGGCCGCGCACGCAGGAGTGTGGAAAGTCACCTTCTTACGAAGGCAGCTACAAGCACTCCGCTGAAATATAAACAAAACAGAAAAAGAAGCGAAATAGACATTTGAAAGCCCCATGGAACATTCGGATTACACGCTTCTTTTTCTCTTTTTTATATGCGCCCTTGTGCTGCCGCTCTTTCTGCTTGGGGTAGCCCGGCTCTGGGCTGTGATCTTTGGGCGGGACGGTTCCGACCCGTTGCAATTGGAAGCCTTCGAGTGCGGCCTGCCTTCCGAAGGCACCGAAGGGGTGCGGTTCAAGGCACAATACTACCACTACGGCATTGTTTTTCTGATTTTTGATGTGGAGCTGGCCTTCCTGCTCCCCTTCGCAGTGGCCTTCCTCGATCTGCCTGTCGGGGCCTTTCTGGCCATGATGCTTTTTATACTGCTGTTGGCCGAAGGTCTGGTCTGGGCCTGGAGTAAAGGAATTTTGCAATGGAAATAAAAGAACAGCCAGTCGGAGACGGAAACGAGGGTCTCCAAAGTGAGCTGCGGAAGCAGGGAATCTACCTGACCTCCTTCCGGGAAATCTACAACTGGGGGCGCAAGAACTCCATCTGGCCCCTGCAGTTCGGTCTCGCCTGCTGCGCCATTGAAATGATTGCCGCCACCATGGCGCGTTTTGATATGGCCCGTTTCGGGGCTGAGATCTACCGGCCCTCCCCCCGGCAGGCCGACCTCATGATCGTATCCGGCACCGTCACCCGCAAGATGGCACCGCAGATCGTCCGTCTCTACAACCAGATGCCTTCCCCCAAGTATGTCATTGCCATGGGAGCCTGTGCGATTTCCGGCGGCCCCTTCAAGGAGGGTTACAATGTTCTCAAGGGAATCGACCGCCTGATCCCCGTGGATGTCTATATCCCCGGCTGCCCGCCCCGCCCGGAGGCCCTCCTCGATGGCCTCATGACCTTGCAAAAGAAAATCAGCGGGGAAGACCTGAGAAAACCCGGAGATCACCCCAAGCCCACCGAATGCACCGTCCCCCGTTTTGGAGAACACGACCTTGTCCCGGCCCGCAACCCCAAGGTCTGGAATCCGCCCATGATTGAACGCTGAAAGGAAATCTCACCCCCACGGTACCGATTCTTTTTCAACTTTTTCCCCACCTTGCCAAACACACCTTCCAGTATCGATGCCGAATCCATTCTCCGGAAAATCCGGGAAGCCCTGCCCGATGCCGGGATTGCCCTGGAACTGAACCCCGGACCCGCCGCCCAGCATTCCCTCATCCTCGAACACGCCCACGCCCTCGATGTGCTACGCTTCCTCCGGGACAACAAGGATCTCGCCTTCGACTATCTTTCCAATGCCACCGGTGTGGATTGGATGGACCGCAAGGTGACCACCACCCGAACCACCAGGGAGGTCGTGGACGGGGAGGAAAAGGAAGTAAAAACCAAGGAGGAAAGCCTGCGCCCGGGCTACATGGAAGCGGTTTACCACCTTTACTCGGTCCCCCACCGCCACGGCCCCCTCGTCGTGCGCCTGCGAACGGAGGGCCGGGAACCCGGGGCCACGGTTCCCTCGGTCACCCCGCTTTTCAAAAGTGCCGAGTTTCAGGAGCGGGAGATTTATGATCTTTTCGGGATCCATTTTACCGGGCACCCCGATCTGCGGCGACTGCTCATGTGGGAAAACTTCGCCGACCATCCCATGCGCAAGGACTACCAGCCGCCGGATGACTACGACTACGAACCCACCCCCCACGATGCCGTCCTGGAAAAGGCGAAGGCCTTCGACCGCAAAAAGGCGATCAGCCTGTCCGACTCCAACACCGCAGCCACGGCCGAGGATGCCGCCCCCCAGCCCCGCGAAATATCCGACAAGTACCTCGAAGTTTCCCTGGGGCCTCAGCACCCGTCCACACACGGTGTCTTTCGCATGAATGTGACCTTGGATGGAGAAACCGTTATCCGTCTCAAACCGGTCTTTGGTTACCTGCACCGTAACCACGAGCAGTTGGCCGAACAGGGGCCCTACCTCGCCTCCATACCCTACACCGATCGCCTCGACTATTTTTGTTCGCTCACCAATAACTGGGCCTACGCACTTTCTGTCGAAAAGCTGGCCGGTGTCGAGGTGCCGGAACGGGCCGAATACATCCGCATCATCACAGCGGAACTGACACGTATCCTCAACCACACCGCCTTCGTCGGTTTTTATCTCAGCGACATGGGGGGATGGGGCACGGTGTTGATGTACGCCTTCCGGGAACGCGAAAAAATACTCGACCTCTTTGAAGCTCTCACCGGCTCCCGTATGATGTCCAACTACATGCGCTTCGGCGGTTGCCGTTGCGACTTGCCAGACGGATGGCTGGAAGAGGCACGGCGTCTGGTTGATGCGTTCCCTCGGGTGCTGGATGAGATCGAAAGCCTGACCGTCACCAACGAGATCCTCCTTTCCCGCAGCCGGAATATCGGAGTGGTCACGGCGGAAGATGCCATTGCCGCCGGACTGAGCGGTCCGGTCCTGCGCGCCTCGGGCGTGAATTACGACCTGCGCAAAGTCGATCGCTACGGTCTCTACGACCAATTCCGTTTCCGCATACCGGTCGGCGAGGTCGGCGACTGCTATGACCGTTTCATGATCCGCCTGCTCGAAATCCGAGAATCCCTCGACATCCTCAAGGTCGCACTGCGCGACATTCCCGAAGGCCCCATTATCAACCCGAAGGTCAAACCGCGTGCTTTCCGCCCCCCCGAGGGCGAGGCTTATGGACGGATCGAAGCACCCAAAGGCGAGCTTGGTTTCCATCTGATCAGCGATGGATCCGCCAACCCCTACCGCTACCGCGTGCGCCCTCCGAGCCTGATCAACCTGACCTTGCTGGAAAACATGTGCGTCGGTTCACGTATTGCCGATGTCATGGTGATTCTCGGTAGCATCGACATTGTACTGGGGGAGGTGGACCGATGAGCGCTCCGGGAAACAGCATGGTGGTCAAGAGGGGGCCGACCAAAAAATTCCCCCACCTGCCGGGCCTCGGCATCCTCAAGGGCATGGCCGTAACCGCCCGCAATTTCATCGGCAGTTATTTCAGCAAGGAACGGCTGACCACTGTCCAATATCCGGAAGAACGGGTCACCCTCCCACCCAATGCCCGCAACTTCCCTTTTCTGGTCTATGACGAGGATCCTGTCGAAGGGCTGCGCTGCGTCGCCTGCCAGATCTGCGAAAAGGCCTGCCCTCCCCAGTGCATTTACATCGTCAAGGAGCGCGATGAAAACGGCAAGCCGCTCAAACGTCCCGCGATCTTCGACATTGATATTTCCGTTTGCATGAGCTGCCAGATCTGCGTCGAGGTCTGCCCTTTTGAATCAATCAAGATGGATCAGGTGTACGAGTTGAGCAGTTACGAGCGTTTTGATAGCCTCTTGCTGAGGAAAGAACAGTTGGCGAAGTCCAACGAATACTACCACAAGCTGCATCCGGCAGATGCGGCGGAATCCGACGCCCAGATCCAAGCCAAGCAAAAGAAGCCCGATAAAACCGAATGAAGAATGTAAGTCTCCATCCCCGTAATAACCGTAGCTGCGCTCGTGAGAGCATGGCCTGGTCAGGTTCCACCTTCTTACGAAGGCGGCTACGTAGCTGCGCTCGTGAGAGCGTGGCGGGCCACCTTCTTACGAAGGCAGCTACCTTTTAATCAGGATGAATCCTCATCATGTCCTCTTTCACTGAAACACTGGAAACCGCGCCGATCGCCCTGAAGCAGGGCGTACTCGACCTGTTACGCACTTTCGGGCTCCCCGAGTGGCTGCTTGCACTGGTTTCCGCGCTGATCGGCATTGGTGCCATCATTCTGGTGTTCTCCACGATCTTTGCCCTGCTTTCATTGGTCGAACGCAAGGTCCTCGCCCGTATCCACAATCGCTACGGCCCCAACCGTGCCGGCCCCTTCGGCATCCTGCAACCCGTCGCCGATGCCATCAAAATGCTCACCAAACAGGACCTCGTGCCCCGTGCCTCCGACCCCGTCCTCCATTTCTGGGCCCCGGTACTGATCCTAATCCCGCCCCTCCTCAGCCTGTCCATCATCCCTTTCGGACGTGACATGGTCCTGATTAACCTCAGCTCCGGGATCCTGTTTTTCTTTGCCCTTGGCGCGATGGTGGAAGTCGCGATCTTCATGGCCGGCTGGTCCAGTCGGAGCAAGTTTGCCCTCATCGGCAGTATGCGGGCCATCGCCCAGGTGATCAGTTACGAGCTACCCTTGATCCTGGCCGCCACAGCCGTCGTCATGATGACGGCATCCCTGTCCCCCACGGAAATCGTACTGGCCCAAGGGGGCTACCATCTCGGTTTTATTCCCAATTGGTTCGTCTTCACCCCCTGGGGAGCCGCCGCATTTCTGCTCTTCTATATCGCTTCGCTGGCCGAATCCAACCGCAGTCCCTTTGACCTCCCCGAAGGCGAATCCGAACTGGTGGCCGGTCACATGACGGAGTACAGCGGATTCAAGTATGCCCTCTTTTTCATGGGAGAATACTTCGGCATGATAGCCGCCACCGCTCTGACCGTGACACTCTTTCTTGGCGGCTGGCAGGCCCCCTTGCCCTTCCTCGAGTTCATTCCGTCCTGGGTCTGGTTCTTCCTCAAATTCTGCGCCCTGCTGGTCACCACCATTTGGATACGCGGCACCCTTCCCCGCTTCCGCATCGACCACCTGATGAACACCTGCTGGAAGGTCTTTATTCCGATGGGCTTGGCCACCTTGCTGGCCACGGCCCTGTATCACTATGCCGGTGGCGGCCCCCTTGGCTGGCTGGTGGCACTCGTGACACTGGGCATCCCCTACGCCCTCTACGCCCGCAACTATAACCTGCGTTACCGGACCGCCGAGCGCACCTACCACTTTGCCGAATAAAGTCACCATGCATTTGATCGTCTTCAGTGCCCTCAGTCTCCTCTTGCTTGCCGCCGCCTTCGGGGTGCTGTTGATCGGCGACCAGATCCGCTGCGCCCTCGCCGCCGCCCTCACCTTTGTCGGTCTGGGTCTCTTTTTTATCGCCTTAGGTGTTGAATTCCTGGGGCTGGTCCAGTTGCTGGTCTATGTCGGAGCCGTCGCCATCCTGATTGTTTTCGTGCTGTTACTGACCCGTCAGCATGCCGTGAAGATGAAACGCTTCGGCCCCACCGCCTACGGCGGAATGATCACGGCCGCCATTTTACTTGTCGGTATCTGGCTGGCGATCTGGCATAGCCCTTCGCTCCATGTTGAAATCACCGCCGAACCGGAACCTGATATGATTGCCACCATCGGCGAACGGCTCCTGAGCACCCACCTACTGCCGCTGCAAACCGTCGCCGTACTGCTCACCGCCGCAATGATCGGAGCCGCCCTTTTTGTCTGGGATGATTTCAGACCCCGCAATCCCCCGAAACCGGGACGTACCGAGTCATGACCGCACTGCCCCTCATCCTGGCGCTTTCCGCCATCCTCTTCTGTCTCGGCCTTGCCATCGTCCTGGTTCGCGCCAACGCCATTTTAATGCTGATCGGTATCGAACTGATGCTGGCCGCCGCCAACTTGAATTTTATCGCCTTCTGGCGCTTCGGACCAGAACCGGCCCAACTCACCGGCGTGCTGTTTGTCCTCTTCACTATCGCCATTGCCGCCGCTGAGGCCGCCGTCGGGCTGGCACTGATCGTTCTGGTTTACCGTCATTTCCGTACCGTTGAAATCAACCTCATCACCCACCTGCGCGGCTGATTTTTTTCTTTTGCCTGATTCATCATGACCGATCCTTTCCCCATACTCTGGCTCATCCCCCTGCTGCCGTTGGCCGCCGCCACAATCACCGCGCTGCTGCCGTGCGCGCGGTTCCGGATGGCCTCCAGTCTGGCGATTGCAGCCCAAGGGCTGTCCTTTGTTCTGAGTCTGGTCGTCTTACGCCAGGTCTGGCAGGCCTCCTCAACGACAGAAGGTCTCTGGCGCGGAACACTCAACTTCAACTGGTTGACCGTGGGAGACTTCACCCTGCCCCTCGGGCTGTTACTGGATCCGCTGACCGCCGCCATGTTGGTGATGGTCACCTTGGTCAGTTTGCTTATTTTTATATTCAGCCTTGGCTACATGGGCAGTGATCCCAATCGGACCCGCTTCTACTGTTTCCTCTCGCTCTTTTCCACCGGTATGCTGGGGATCATCGTGGCCAACAGCCTGCTGCTCCTCTTTGCGGCCTGGGAAATCGTCGGCCTTTCGTCCTATCTTCTGATCGGGTTCTGGTTTGAACGTCCGGCCGCAGCCGATGCTGCCCGCAAGGCCTTTATCACCACCCGCATCGGAGACATCGGGCTGCTGCTGGGTATGGTCTGGCTTTATGCCGGAAGCGGATCGCTCCTGTTTTACGATCATGGAAACGGCTGCCTGGAAGCCGGGGCGCTGGCCCTCCTCGCCGGAAGTCCCGCCATCGCCGGAATCCCGGTCGCCGCAGCCATCGCCCTGCTGCTTTTCTGCGGTGCCGCCGGCAAATCCGGGCAATTCCCGCTCCACGTCTGGTTACCCGATGCCATGGAGGGGCCGACACCGGTCAGTGCATTGATCCATGCCGCCACCATGGTGGCAGCCGGGGTCTTCCTCGTCGCACGGGTCTTCCCCCTCTTTGAAGCAGGGGTCGGAGCAGATGGCCAGCCGGTCGCATTGACCGTGGTAACCTGGATCGGAGTAACCACAGCATTGCTCGCCGCCTTCATCGCCGTTGGGCAATTTGACCTCAAGCGCATTCTCGCGTATTCAACGGTTTCCCAACTGGGCCTGATGATGGTGTCACTCGGGGTCGGTGGATGGCCCGCCGCCATTTTGCACCTGATTGCCCATGCCTTTTTCAAGG
>CAZCJJ010000045.1:0-22550 GCA_964499045.1 uncultured Opitutales bacterium
ATCAAGTATGCTGCAGCTTAAACATGATCACTACTTTTTATTGCCAGGTTAATAGCAATACTGGTAGCAGTAGCTGTATGATGTCCATACACAATTGTGTCGTCATCCAGCATCACCGCACGACTCGGATTGAAGGCGTAACTGGTGATGGGGCTACTCCAAGTATTTCCCCCGTCGGTACTGTGTCGGGGGGCTCCCTGTGAACTGGCAATCCAGATGTCGTCCAAGCCAGTCCCTACAATAGCACCAACCGTCTGTGAACCGCCACCAGCATAGCCAGTGGACAGAGATTGGACGAAGTAACCACCAAAACCGTCATCGGTAAGCCTGAAAACTTCTGAGGAATCCGTAAGAGGCGAAGCGCCATCACTCCATCCGGCAATATAGGATGTCCCGGTAGCCGGATCAATCCAGAATCCATCTCGCATGAGCGGGCGAGTACCACCGGTACCACCAGGAGTCGTCAGTTCAATTCCATGCCATTGCGTCCCGTCATGATAGGCATAGGAACCGCTTTGCCCGGCAACATGAAGATTTCCTGAATTATCAATCGCAATATTCAGAATCTGGGCAGAGTTCCAAGCTGAGGTAGCGGCAAATGCGTTCCAGCCAAGCGCATTGCTGGTCAAGGTACTGCCATCGTAGTGATAGAGTTGGTTTGTTGAAGTACCAAAGTAGGCATTGCTCGCGCTGGTGGCTGCACCCGAGCTCATATTACCGCCGGGATTGCTACCTATTGATTGCCAATTGAGACCATCGGGCTGCACACCTTGACCTGCGGCCGTCGGAACCAGCCAAACGGCGGCTGACAACAGACAACCTGCAAGACAGGAAGTCCGGGTGAGTACGGGGTGAGTGGGTGTTTTCTTCATGATTTGAGGGTGTTTATGGTTGGTTGATTTTATATCGAAGAACAATGCCTAATTTGTGGATGTAATACCCATTCTCCACAATGCGGCCTGTAGAATTAAATGAACCCAGTATATGTTTAAATGCAAATGAAAAGCTTTGGTCATAAAAAGTGACCAAAGCTTTTCATTTGCGGAAGCAGAACAGCAGGAACTACATGATAGGAGAATATTAATGACCCTATTCTACCACATTGTTACTGTTGAAAATGAATATGACTCTCACAAGGCGCAAAGTACAAAGGATGACTGAGAACATAATAGGGAACATAGTGGGAGTCATTCACGGGCGAGACGCCCGTACCCGTACTCCTTTCAGGTCTCAAAATCATCATTCATAAACCCGTCTGTCCCGCTATGCCCCCTCGATCCTCACCTATTGATCTGACCCTGCAATCCGGTTGCTCAATTCGGCGTCTGACCCCGCCCCTTCCGGAAGGGCACTTTTATTTCGGCTATTATGACAAGTCGCCCTATGATGCCACGGGCAAACGCGTACTGGCAAACCGTGTTGCTTTTGGAGACCGGATGCCAACTGGAGACGACCTGCTCCAGGTGGGGTGGATCGCGACCGATGAAAGCAAGGGCACAAGCGAATTTGTCACTGTGGACAGCACCCCGGCCTGGAGTTGGCAGCAGGGAACCATGTTGCAATGGCTGGGCCCCGACTTCGGGGGACGCATCATTTACAATATAAGCCGCAACAATCGCTTTGGCGCACGCATTCACAATCTGGACACACAGGCAACCCATGACTTACCCGCACCCGTTTACGCGGTTGCACCGGATGGCAGTTACGCCCTTGGTTTGAATTTCGCACGCCTCGCCCGGGTTCGTCCTGGCTACGGCTATGAAGGTGTGCCCGACTTTACCGAGACGGACCTCCTTCCGGCCAACGACGGCGTCTGGTTCGTGCCGCTGGATGGTACCCCACCCCGCCTGATTTGTCCGCTGGCGGAAGCCTTTGATCTCCGGCCCGAAGGATTACCGCCGGACAACGAGCATTGGTTTAACCATGCCCAAATCAACCCCGACGGCAGCCGGTTGGCCGTTTTGCACCGTTGGTGTGTACCCGGCGAAAATGCCCGCACCACCCGTTTGCTCACCATGAATCCGGACGGCAGCCGTCCCTATGTCCTGTCCGATGTACAGTATTTTTCCCACTACGACTGGGTGGATGAGCGGCACATCATCGCCTGGACCAGGCAACCCGGCATTGGCAATCGTTATGTTCTTCTGGAGGATGAAAGCGACCGTACACAAATCATCGGTGAAGGGATTCTGGACGGCGACGGCCATATGTCGCTGTCACCTGACGGGAAGTGGATGTTGAGCGACACGATGCTCAACACCGAACGTATGCGAACCCTCTTTTTATGGCGATGGCCGGGTGGCCCCAAGTATGTCATTGGCCAGTTTTATTCCCCGCCCGGCCTCGATGGTCCGCTTCGGGTCGATCTACATCCCCGCTGGCGGCGGGACGGACAGGCCATCTGCATTGATTCGGCCCACGAAGGCCACCGGGCCATGTATGAAATCGATGTTACTTCCATCATCGGGCAGGCAACTCCAGCTTAATATTTTCAACATAACCGATAACAACACAACCCACATCATTTATGAAAAAAATACTGTTATTTCTTCTATCCCATGTTTGCCTGTGCGCCACGGTCAGCGCTGGATGGGGCGACAGCCCCCTACACAATGAGATGCCTCCGGTTCCTGCGACTCCGGCTGATTTTCAGAATATGTGGGACCCCTTCGCATTACGGCAACCGGGGAGCGGAGAAGTGCTGGAGCTTGTCCCGCAAACAGCAAACGTCTCCATGAATGTCGACATCATGTCGGCTAATGCGCGCCAGATTGCCCGGGACAGCAATGGAAACTGGTGGGTACTGGTCAACCGCGAACACACGGATCTTTTCCTGGCCACGGCACCGGATACGAAAGACAACCCTTACCGTCCGAGAGGGGGCGACTTTGCTTCACTGAGACTGGCAGGTGTCGAATCTGCCGGGATCCTTTCAGCTCAAGGTGAGATACAGGGCGGCTCTCTCGTGATCGATCGCCAGGACCATTTACATGTCGTCTGGCACGACGACAAAGGGGTATGGCATGCCATGACCGATGTCAGCAGAGGACCCGCTGGTTTGAGTCGACGCGATGCATGGCAGGTACAATTACTGACAGACGCACCGGCTGAGCCGGGTGACATCATGGTGGATGCGGAGGGCATTGTCCGGGTGGCCTATTCCTGCGACGACAATATCTACTATCAGGCCGTTACGGACCGTTCTATTGAATTGGCTGCCGGGGTGGATGCGGGCATGCCCGAGCTGCTACGCTCCGGCGGTCGCGTAAGAATGGAGGAACGCGAGAGTCAGGATGCCGTCATGGACTTGGGGCCGGATGGTTCGGTCTGGCTGGCTTTCCGGCGCGACATGGCGATCTGGGCGGTCCAACGTACCCCGGAGGGTGAATGGTTGCCTGCGGAAAGAGCGGCAAGGGAATATGTCTTCCATCCATCGATCATGGTAACCGCTGACGGATGGCCGCTGATCACCTTTCAGCACGAAGGAGTCCGCCAGATTCCCTTGAATACACAGGGCTATTTATCCGCAAGGCTGGGGGGTGGATCCGCCCTCGGCTATAGCAAGCGCACGGAAGAAGGCTGGCAACTGGGCACCCTTGCCAAGGCAGAGGAAATCCCAGTCTACCGTCGGGGCATCTGGGGCCAACGATATCAGGGTGAAATCATTTCACAGATTGAACAGTTGGGTTGGCCTGTGCTCTTCCGTGACGGTCAGGGTGTGACGTGGGCGATATGGCAGAACACCACGCTCCGTTGGGTTTTCAGTGCCCGGTGGATGGGAGATGGATTCGGCCAGACCCATGAATTTCGTGGCCCTTTCAACGCTCCTTCTCTGCCCGTGACGGCAGAAAAACGGGCTCCCGCCGGGGCCAGTGACGTTGGTGTTATTTTTTACGCCGCTAAACGGGTAATCTTTGATCGCGCCAGAATTCCCTCCCTCTCGGTGACCGAGAACAGGGAAATCTTTTTCCTCGATTCACTCGAAGTCTCCGCCACGTCAGGGGTCGACTTCGTGCTCAATCAAATGGAGAAACCGCTGTCAGAACCAGTGCTCTCACCCGAGGGGGCTAACAACCGGATTGTCCGGGGGGCTAGAGTCAACAAGCATGGCGACACTTATGTCATGACCTATTCCCGCTTCCCGAACGATGAAAGTCAACGGGCCTATGCCATCAGCAGCGACGGCATACATTTTGAAAAAGTGGACCGATTGCCCGGGAACCTTCCGGAGGCGGACCCGGTACCAACCCGTTTGTTGGAAACCTACACCGGGGCTCCCGGAACCAGGCCGCCCGCCAGATTTGATAACCCGGATAGCACGGATTTTTCCAAACGATTCATGCGCATCAGGCAAATCGGGGGAGGCAGGGGCTCTTACTGGGTCGAATATTCATCGAATGGCAATGATTGGAAACAGGGATCCGAGGTTTCAGCCGTGACTGCCATGCGGGAGCAGGCCAAGCCCAGTGTCTGGATTGCCAATGATCCGGAAAGACCCCTGAGAATTTATGGCCGTGTCTATACGGAAACCGGTCGCTCCTGGGGCGTGATCTGGTCCAAGGACCTCCTCCATTGGGGCGGCCTTGAGCACCTCCTCAACCCCGACGATCCCTACGAGGAATCCGCAGCACTGGTCAAACGTGATTTCATCGACTACGCCATGCGCGGACAGCCCTATATCGATTCTGGTCCCGGTAAAAATGAAGACGAAATCTACGGATCCGAGGTGCGTTACGCCCATGGACTCTACTTCTGTTATTATTGGCCCGGTGTCCCCGGACGACCACTGGCGGATGTAGGCCTGGCCGTCAGCCGGGATGGCTTCAATTTCACCCGGGTTAAAAACGGAGAGCGCATCCTACCGGTGGGTCCTCCCGGATCATGGGACTCCGGCTACATTTTCCAGATGTCGCCCATGGTGGACGGCGACAACCTCCGGTTTTACTATCGGGGCACCACCGCGACCCGGGAGGGAAGCGATGTCTTCAACCACAATGTTACTGAAGTGGGCCTCGCCATCATTCGGGCCAACGGCTGGAGCTATTATACTCCCTCTCACGGAGTAAAATCAGGCTCGATCACCACCATCCCCATTCAGTCTCCTGGCAACGCCCGCCGCGGGTTGACTGTCAATGTGGAGGGAGTCGAGGGCCATGCCGATGCGTTTGCGGTTGAGGTTCTTGACGCAAAAACCGGAGAATCTCTTCCCGGTTTCAGCCTGAAGGACTGCCTGCCTGTCTCCAATGATGGACTCGCCGTTCAGGTCAAATGGCGCGGTGGCGAGACCCTCCCCTCGGGCCGCGACATCCGCCTGCGCTTTCACCTTAATACCCCCGGCGTACGTCTGTACACTTTCGGTTTTAATTGAGCCACCGGATCCCGCGTGAGTATCGCTACCGACCTCTCAGCATTACGCGTCTGCCAACTGAGGCACGTTTCCGTGCACGGATTGGCACGCCTTGGCCCGGGGGCCCTTACTGAGTCGGATCGTACCCGAACGATTCGGGTGGCTCAGGGCCAGCAATTACTCGCAATCGCCGCGGTCAGGGACCGTTTTCCCATCACCAACATCAGGATAACGGCGGCAACGGATGGCTTGGAGTTGGCAGCAATGCCCGTTGGACTGCTTCGTTTCCCTGAACAGGAGAGGCTCATCCCTGATCCCATTCTCGAAAAGGCCTGTTGTAATATGGCCCCCAATTCAACGGCTACGTTTCTGATCAAGGGGGACGTACCCCCCGGAACTCAGCCAGGTCTGCGTGAAGTCAACCTGCTTATCGAAACGGATTCACACGGGAAAATGGAAACCCGCTTTCCATTGGACATCGTTGCCCGCACCAGCACTTATGTACCTGACGACAGGAAAATAAATTTCTGGCCTAACTGGACAATTCTCAGCCGCCATTACGGCTTGGAATTGTGGTCTGAACCATTTTGGGACATGGCTGCAAAATTCCTCGCCGAGTTGGCTTCGGGTGGCATGAATGTCGTCACTGCCGCAATCACCGAGGACCCCTTCAGGTATCCGCTGCCGGAAGCATACTATCACATGCACCATATTCCTGGAATGATTCGCTGGATACGGGGGAGTGATGGTGCCTACCGGTTCGACTATTCCGTGTATGACCGTTATGTTGAACTGAATCTCAAACTGGGTATTGACCGGGAGATCGAATGTCACTCGATGCTTCCCTGCAAGGCACAGAAGCCTTGGCTGACTTATTATGATGAGGGAGCTGGTAAAACCGTTTCTTTCGAAACGAATTATGAGCATCCGGAATACATCCATGCGTGGGAAAGCTTTCTAACTGACTTTGCCAGCCACAACCGCCGGCATGGCTGGTTGGACAAAATCACCCTCTGTCCTTACGACGAACCGGAGCATACCGCGAGCTTTCAGGCTGCCGCCGCCATTGTCCGTAGAGTGGCTCCCGGAATCAGGATTTCCGCTGCGGTTGCAATGTCCACTGCGGCGCAACTCGCCGACGTCCTGGATATTGCCACCTGCAACCCGGCCCATTATGACCGTGACACCCACACGCGTCTTCACGCCAAAGGTGTGGACGTGCGCTGGTACAACTGCTGTGCGCCAGATTGGGGAAACACTCTCCTTTGCTGCCCGCTTGCCGATGCCTACCGTCTTCCCTGGATAACCCTTGCCGGCGGATTCGGGGGCTACCTGCGCTGGTCGGCGTTTAACTGGACCGACGAGCCGTGGACAGACCCCGCCTTCAACTGGCCGACAGGCGATCTGTATCTGCTGTACCCCGGCCAAAAGGGGCCGGCCGCCGGTCTGAGGTGGGAGGCTTACCGCATGGGATTGTCTGACCTGAACTTGTGGCGAACCGCCATGGACACCGTCAGCGGTCAGTTACGGGCGAAATTAACGGAACACCTGATGGAGGTGGGACATTTTGCTGCACTGGAAGGACCCAACGACCTGCAGGATTGGCGGGATCGCCTGTATGAATTATTAGCCTAATGCAGATTTCATCCGCAACCTGATCGGTACATTTTTCCTGAACTATGCCATCCGGACGGGATCGTTACCGCAATCGAAGTTTCACGTATCCCTCCCACCGAAAATTCTAACGCACTACAAAACCTGTATTTTCTTTATAATCCCATGCACACCCTCGACTGGTTTATTGTTATGATCCCGATGCTTCTGGTAGCGGGGATCTCCATGTATACGCGACGCTTCATTACGGGTGTCTCCGACTTTCTGGCTGCTCGTCGCGTAGCGGGTCGTTACGTGGTAGCGGTATCCCAGGGCGAGGCGGCAATGGGTCTAATTTCGGTTATTGCGGTGTTCGAACGCTACTATGCTTCGGGTTTTGCCATCGGGTTCTGGACCACGCTGGTTACGCCCATTAGTCTCATTTTTACCCTCACCGGGTTCATGATCTACCGCTACCGTGAAACGCGGGCGATGACCATGGGACAGTTCTACGAAATCCGCTACAGCAAATCGTTCCGCATCTTTGCCGGTAGTCTCCAGTCCATCTCCGGTATCGTCAACTACGGGCTCTTTCCGGCAGTGGGGGCCCGTTTCCTCGTTTACTTCCTCGACCTGCCCCAGAATATCGAATTCCTCGGTTACCAGTGGCCGACCTTCGCTCTCCTGATGGCCTTCTTCCTGACCCTCGCGGTAGTCGTCACCTGCCTCGGCGGCCAATTGACGATCATGACTTCCGACTGTGTCATGGGAATCCTCAGTTACCCCATGTACCTCGCGGTAGTCGCTTCGATTTTCTACGAATTCTCCTGGTGGGAGGAGATGACTCCGGCCCTGATGAACCGGGGGCCTGGCGAATCCATGCTGAATCCCTTCGACACCTTCAATTTAAGGGATTTCAACCTGTTCTTTGTTTTTGTCGGAATTTTCGGCTCTGTTTACGGCATGATGTCCTGGTCCGGCACTCAGGGCTACAATGCTGCGGCGAAGAGTGCCCATGAACAAAAGATGAGTAAGATCCTGGGGGTCTGGCGCAACGGTTTCCAAGGGTTGATGGTCATCATTCTGGCTGTCGCCGGTTACACCTACTACAACCACGCCAACTTCAGTGATCGGGCCGAGCAAACGGTCAACCGCCTGTCCTGGATGGCCTTGGAAGACACCGCATTAAAATACGCACCCGAAGATGCGGCCGAGCACAAGTACGATCCTGAATTCATCGCCCAATGGCAGGAACGGGTGGCCGAAGAGGACCCTGCCGCACGGCAAACCTATGATACCATCTACAAACAGATGCGTGTCCCCGTCGCGCTCAGTGAACTCCTGCCTATCGGCATATTGGGAACTTTTTGTGCCGCCATGCTTTTCTGGATGATCAGTACAGACTCCACCTATCTCCACTCATGGGGTTCCATCGTAGTGCAGGATGTCATCCTGCCCTTCCGAAAGAAGGCATTCACCCCCAGGCAACACCTGTTTCTGTTGCGACTGGTCGTCACATTAGTGGCGATTTACGCCTTTTTCTTCAGTCTCTACTTCGGCCAGATAACCTATATTCTCATGTTCTTCGCCCTGACCGGCAGTATTTATCTAGGAGGAGCAGGAGCGGTCATCATGGGTGGGCTCTACTGGAAAAAAGGTACCACCGCAGGTGCCTATGGGGCCATGCTCACCGGATCGGGGCTGGCCATTCTCGGGTTCATTATGATGAATTACTGGGCGGGCACAATCTACCCATTCCTGCAAAACTACCCGGAAATGCTCAGCCTCTTCTCGGCTACAGTGGAAACGGTATCCCGTCCGTTCGAGCCCATCATTCTCTGGCGGGTGAGCAGTGAAAAATTTTTCATGAACGGTCAGGAAGTCTACTTCTTTACCATGATCAGTGCGATCACCATGTATATTTTACTCTCCCTGCTGACCTGTAAGGAGAACTTCAACATGGAACGGATGCTTCATCGCGGTGAATATGCACTGACCGACGACCAGAAAGCAAAGAAGCCGATGCAGCCGCCCGGCTTCAAAAGCTTCAGGGCCATCTTGAAAACACTTTCCGGAATCGATCAGCAATTCACGAAGGGAGACCGCATTCTCTCTTATGCTTTACTCATCTACTCTTTTGGCTGGGGCTTCTGCTCATGGCTCATTATCGTTCTATGGAATGCTTTCAGCCGTTGGCCCGACACCTACTGGGTTTACTGGTTCTTCATCCAGAACATCATCGTGGCGGCGATAGTAGGTTTGGTTTCCACCGTCTGGTTCAGTATTGCGGGAACCATCGACCTCTATCGTATGTTCAAACGCCTGCAAACGGAAGCAACCAACGTCCTCGACGACGGCCGTGTCATCGGTCACATGAACGCCGATGACCTTGTTGCCTTCGAAAAGGAGGGACTCGTCACAGAAGAGGAAGTCGAAAAGGAGAAAAACAAATAACTCTGCACAGGGGCAGAGCAGAGCACCGTCCTCTTTATACTGTCTGGCATGGCTCTCCAAAGCGGAGAGCATACAGGTCGGCCTGTTTAAGTTCAACCCGCAGCCGCACGGGGTAGCCCCGGTAATAGTGAGGAGTCTTGTCTGATCGCCACTCAACACGGGCATCGATTTCATCACCGGTCATTACCCGGCAATCGTCAAGCGATACCCCCGGCAACGGCCTGCCGTCAGCTCTTTCCATGGCTACCTTGAGGGAACCCCCTCCGCTCACCCGGTAGTTGAGATAAAGCTCATCTCCGTCATAGATGAAGGGGGGCGTGACAAGTGTGCCTCCTTCTTTACCGGCCCGCACCGAAACAAACCCGTCGACCCGGTAAGTAAAGCGACGGAGGCGTCGTGAGGGCCCATCTTTATACCCTTCGGTAGCATACATGAAATACTCGCGTTCATTCCCGCGGATCATCCCATGGGCCATGTAATTGCTGCGGTTACCATCACGCTCCTCGGGCGCATCGCGGGGGATCAGTGCATCTTCCCAGCGGCTAAAACTGACACCCCCGTCGCGGCTGGACATGAGGAAGGGCTCGGTTTGCGACTGCTCCACATGGAATTCCGTGGGAAAACCGAGAAGAATATGCGGGGCGCGTTCGTAAGGCAGCACACCGTTGGTGTACAGTTGGCGGCGCTTCCTGTCGTGGTAACGCACAAAGACCGGATCGGTCCAGTGAATGAAGTCATCTGAAAAAGCAACGCGAACATCGCGAATCAATCCTACAGCCACATCCTCGGTATCCGTGCCTTCAAAGCCCTGATCTTCCGGACCACTGGTATCACGGCAAAAGGCCACAAAGCGTTGGAAGACGGGATCCCAGAAAGCCAGATTCTGCGAGTCGAATTTGCCTCGGGTGATTACCGGTTTGTCGTGGAGCAAGGTCCAATTCAACCCGTCCGGCGATTCGAAAGGAAACATGCCATAATCCCAGCGTCGTTCCGCAATCTGATGGAGTCCCCGTGCTCCCCGGATCAGAGCCTTGTAGCGGGCATGGGGAGGGACATCCGGGCGCGGATCGATGAAGGGCACCATATCCCCCCGCCAACGCAGATCCTCCCCAAGGTATCCAGTCCACTTTGCCGTCGCCGGGAATTTTTGGAGGTCGCCGCCCAGCACGATGTTGTTAGCGGGCGAGCCTTCAAAATTGAAAAGCCCCAGATCCGGTTTGATCCAAGTAAGACCATCCGCACTCTCGGCATAGCACATAGGTTCTCCCAGCGCCTGCTCCCCTCGCCCATGATGATACCCGCGATAGTACATCCGTGACAGATCGCCATCCTTCAACACCGCGAAATAGGCTGTTGAACTTTCCCAGGGGCAATCATCCGACAGAACGACTTCCTTCAGCTCCGGCTTATGCAGAACCGGTTTGGCGCCACCGGTCAAATCGCCGATCATGAAGCTATCCACAAACAGCTCCCTCCGGGAACCAAGTACTATTGGGGTATCGGTGTTCCGCTCCATGGTGATTTAATGCAGGTTAAGGTGTGTTCAGAGATGACTGTAATGCGGGAGGAATGGAGACTCGGTGGGGGCGTGGAGACGGTGGGGCAAGGTAATGCCTCGCTAAAGCTTCAGCCTACTCTTTTCTCTGTGTGAGAAAGTCCGGCGGCAAATTGGGAAGTTCTTTGTCGGGCTGGGGAATGTTCAGCACTTTACTCAGCCCCGCAGCCAGTTCCCTGTTGTCATCGCGGTAATAGCGCAAAGGAAGGATGCTGGTATTGGGTTTGTCGTTGCCGACGTTCACCATGCTGCTGGCACGGAAAAGACCCGGGCCATCAACTTGAACACGCGTCATCTCCAGTAAAAGACGGAGACAATGGCGCGTGGCCTTGGCATTCGTCAGAAACTCTCCAGCATAAAACCCGGGGACAAAATGTTCGTCCATACGCTGCAAAAGGTCCACGGCTTCCTGTGCTCTTTCATAGGCGGATTGGGCCAGAACAAAGGCGTCCATATACCGTTCCGAACGCCACGCGAGACAGGCTTGGGCAACCAGTGACAGCATCCGGTTACCATAGGCACAAAACCAGATCTGATATACCAGCGTCGCATCAAAAACAGAGCTTCCCCGGGGCAAATCCGCCCGAACCTCAAGTGCGTTGACGGCCAGTGCTTTCCAACGGGGCTGTGCTTCATCAGTCCATTCCGCAACCCCCTTCAGCATGCCATCCAATCCTCCCAGGCGGTTAACAAAATAGGATCCCGCGATTTCCCATGACGGCAATTTCAGCGTCCGGCATACCGCCGCCCGCGCCACATAATGATAAAATTCATCCCCGGTTTTTTGGTCCGGAAAATCGCCAAAGGTCAGCGGACAGGAAAAATACTCCTGCTGGAGGCGGGCGACGCGATCGGCAATCTCTCCCCCAAACCAACGGGCAAAAAACACGGAGCCGTGGGCGGCAACAATCTCCTCCGGTGTCCCTTCATCAATGCTTCCCCCGAGATACCCGGATAGCAAATCGAGAGCATACATATGAGGGCGCACGTTGCCAGCGTTACATATCGAGAATGCACGGACATTCTGCCGGATCATTCGCTGGTATTCACCCACCACGAGCCGCGGATCAACCAGCATGGTCAGTTGATTGGAGGCTTCAAGATCGTGAAAATTGACATGGTAATAAACACCCTGAGGACGTTCGATGGTTTTGGCGGGCAGCGCCGACTGGGCTTCGTCGGTTATTGTCACCGCACGCCTTACACGCATGGCACCGTAGCCATTATCCGCCCAACACAGGATGACTTCAGGAGGAAAAATGTCCAAGTGATCAATAAACAAGGCATGCGCCTCGGCATAGAGAGGGAAGACGGCACGGAAAGTTCCTTTACCGAGCATCTCGCTGAGCACCTCAATCTGTAACTTGATTGCCTCCACGATGATGTTTCTTTTCTCTTCATTGCTGAACTCAATATCCTGGAAATCGCGCCAGAACGGCCGGTCACCTTGTCCACGAAACCCCACGGTGAATACAGCCTTCGCGTTGCGTTCTGCATACCACTTGGCGGTGTCCATGTATATTTGCCGGAAACGCTCCTTCTGCTTCCGGAATTCCGGCGGGATGTCAGGATGAATATAGCTGAAAAGTGGTGCCCCCAGCGGCTCCGCGTGATGATGCGTAAGCCAGAGTCCGCGCTCCACGGCCAGACTGTATTGGGGTGCCGGGTGCTCCGGGAAGGTACCCGGAATGACCAGATTATTTCCGGTGCGCAACAGGGTTTCAAAAATCCACTCAAAATACTCCGGATTGACAGGTCCTCCGCCGGAAGCGGCGATAAGTGAATCCTCACCGTTAATAAACCACCCCCGGAACCGGAATCGCGGTTGTGGCGAATTCATCTCCTCTTGCGGCAATACGATCGATGCCTGCGGTTGCGGCATCACCCCGGTCCAGCGATAAAAGGGGTCTGTACCCAGGATATCCCGTGACAGGCGGTAGATGCCAAAGATCGTGCCCAGCTCATTGCCTCCTTCAATGCAGAGTGTGCCTGCGTCCGGCGACCGATGGATACGATAGGTTTCATCGTCCAGCCCCCCTTCCCTGTTGTGAATTTCAATAGCCGCACTGGCAGATAAATGCGATGCATCAGGCGACAAGTGAGCAGGCAATGCGCGTTCCATGTCTGCACGCAGATCCGTCACAGCCCGTTCGATCGGCCCGGTACTTCCGCTTACTATGCGGATTTCCGAATGCCTCGTTAAATAAAGGGATTCCAACTTCATAATCAAATTGCAATAGATATTTAAACTGCCGCTGGCGGCGCTGCTTTTTCAGCGCTGGCAATGCAGCGCTCAATGCCATTCAGCTTTGTGGCAAGGTATTCATCCCGGTCGCTGTATCCTCTTTCATCCAGCCACTGGCTGGCAGCTGTGCGCCAGGCTGCCGTGTCTTTCCGCAACTGGCTCAAACGTTCGGCCCGAATCCGGTCACGGGCCGGATCAATGCCCAGCGTCGAACGCACCGCATCGTGGGCAGCATGCCCGAGGACCGCATCCACCGCGCCATGCAACAAGCGCAGATGCTGGAGGGAGAGAATCCACCATGAAATGCAATCCGCCACCATCGGGTCCTCGTCCTCCATACCCTCCAGGCGGGTGATTAATGCCTCCGCTTCTACGATACTGGGAGACGCCATCGCCAAATCAAAAACTTCCACCAGGGGCTCCAGCTTATGCTGCTTCCAGGCTTTGGAATTTCCAGCCGCGAGAAAGGACGGCAGCCAACCCTCCCAAGGACCGTATATCGGACGCAAGGTGTCTCCCCGGCCCCAAACCGTATGCAACACCAAAGGCACCTCGCCTGCTTCCCGTAGTTTATTCCAACCCATGACATTCTCCGTACGGGAGGCAAGCAGCGGCATGGCGTACTTCTCATCGAAGCCGCGTCGCAAGGCAGAGGCCCCCCATACCTCATGACCGAGATCCCGGAGACGCCCGACGGTACTCCAGGGGCCGGCCCCAACGTATTGCCAATCGATAAGTACCGTTTCTTTCGGCAGATTTTCAGTGGACCAGGTATCCGTTCTCCAGAACATATCCGCCCAGATTACCGGTCGTTTTCCACGCGCTATCACATGGCGGCAAATCTCTCCGATGTGAGCGAGAAAAACACCCATTTTACCCGAACTCATGCTGGCCGCACGTTCCTTGCACTTAGGGCATGATACCAGATTCCATGTTTCGTCGGCCCCAAGGTGGATGTAGTCGCTGTCGGGATGCATGGCTATCACCTCGTCCACCCATGGCAGCAACAACTCCATGGACGCCGGGTCACTCGGGCAAAGTTCGTCCCAATAACCGGCCTCGCGCAAATGTGCATACTGAGGATGTTTCAGTACCCATTCCAAATGCCCCTGGGTTTGCACCAACGGAACAACCTCCAGACGGAGTTTCCGGCAATGCTCCCATAAGGTTTGCCATTCCTTCTGTGTCAGCACCGGTCGGTGCAATCCCGGAAAGGTCTGCCAGGGTAGCCTGTCCTCATACTCGAAAACCACCCCGTCGAAACCCGCCTTGGCCAGCCAGTCCAGCCACTTCAACATCCCGGGCAAACCCGGCATCGTTCCTTTCAAATCCAAGTGTATCCAATTCATAATAGCATGCGGTGAAATCGGCCTGTTCGTTTAACCTTATCAATCCAGCCGAAAAGACTCTATTCAATCCACCCTCAATTGACTTCGACCCAACCGGGATATTCGTCTATCGAACGATAGCCGAGACGGCCGCTCGATGGATTGCGGTGAAAAAATACGAAGCTGCGTGATTGCGGGGTCAACACCCAGCGGGTGGCGGAAAAGCGGTGTGCGCGGCCATCTTCGCTGGCGAGAAACTGCACGGAGTATGAGCGCTCTCCTTCCTCCGGCTGCGGTGGCGAAATACGTTCCATCGTTTCACCTTCCATGACAAACCGTTTATCCCCCAGAACCACTCCAATCCTCACCGGCGTCAGATTAAAGAACTGCAGATCTCCTTTACGAAAGGAGGGATCATCTGCCCGCAAAACCCTGAAATCCGCGCCGCCTTGCACCGTAGGCAAAAGCAACACCAGAAATGCCCGGCCGGGAGGTGGGAGGGAAAGCGTCCGGAGCACATGCAAGCGGGTGATGCCATCCTCCGTCGCAGCCGCTTCCTGAACCGCACATATTTCAAACTGACGACTCGCAAATACAACCGGACTACTGAAGCCACGGGTCGGTATGGCGAATTTCTCCGAAATGATCTCGGGTTCAGCGATATCGCGCAGAACAAATTCCATGTCTGACTGCGGCAGGTCAAAGGCGGTGAAACGCAACCGCACCTCTCCTTCGCTACCATCAGCCCGGATAGCGATACAAAGTAAAACAAGGGGAAGGAGAAAACGGGCAATACAAAGACTTCTCATAGTTTTAAATTTCATCTTCAGATAGCCAGCGGAACGAGACCACCTTGAACTTGCGACCAAAGCGCTGGTTGACCTCACTGATGGCCGCCGCAGGCAAATAGGCATCGTCATCGCTATCCACATATTCAGGCATGCGCTGTACCACCGCTTCACACCATGCCTTGGCCGTCACTGCATTATTGAAACCATGCACTTCCCCGTAACCCCGGATCGTGAAGGTATCCGAACGCGCTGACAGAGACGGGCCTAACAGTGTAAGCACATCCGCCTGGCCGATCAGGCCGGCCATGCCCGTGGCGCGGGGACCCACCAATGCCTCGGGAAAGGGGACACCGGAGGGCACGTCCGAAAGATCCACCCAGCGGGCCGAACCCATCTCCGCGCGCGTTGGATTCACTGTACGGTCCAGTGCTGCCTGAAGAGCCCCGTTTTTCGCCAGTTCCAGCGCCTCCTCAGACCCTTCCCCCAGACGGCGATTAACAAAGTCAGCGAGCGACAAAAACGGCCCGCGCTTACGCACCTCTTCAACAATCGCTGCGGCCAGGTTGCGAATCTGATCATCATCAAGCCCGCGAAAACCCAACCACTGTTCAGGTTTGGAGGTATCGTTCAAGTCACCGGAATCAACCCGTCCTCCTGCCGGTGTCAACAGTCCGGGGACCGGTGAAAAATCGACATCTGAAGACTCCCAGTTCACCCCGCCACTGACCGGATCAAAATAAGGAACAGGCGTTCCGCGCAAGGATGCAAGCAACAAGGCCCATGCATCCTCGTTGGTCGAGTTCACATTAAAGGCACCCACCTGACTCAAATATTGAGCTGATTTCAAATGAGCATCGTCACGGACGTTCTCTAGATTGAACAACTCATTGGCAACAACCGTGACTTCTTTATCAGACTGAAACCTCACATTGGAATTGGGTAGAGGCTTGATACCGCTGGCAAAGTCTTCAAATACTTTACGCTGGCGGCGGTTCGGATCCGGTCCGTACTGGGGGAACTCAAATGCCCCGGGGGCGATAGACGAGAAAAACCAGTCATCCCACAGGGCTTCGTTCGCCATATAGGAATGGTCCACAGCAGGCATGTTCGAATTGGTCACACCGCTTATTTTATCCGGCGGGAAAATGGGGAGAGCATGAGAGTTACCAATGATCTTGCCCACAGAAGGCTCCAGCATACGGGTGTGACTGTCTCCGCGTGCCAAGGCCCCATGCATTGGATCCGTAGTGGGACCGCCCTTGCCGATGGCGGCGGCATGCTGGAAGGCTGCAATGGAGAACACTGGCGAACGGGGCAAGGAGTGGGTGATAACATGGGTATTGCCCGTCGCCGCCGTAAACCCGCCTCCAAAAAATCCTCCACCCTTCGGGAGCACTCCAAATATTTCGTCGACATCATTCATGCCGTAAATCGTCTTCATGACGACTTCGCTTCCCTGACCAATCAATTCATGCTCGGCCAAGTCCATAATAACATAGGCGTTTGCCGCCGGGTTGATCAGTTGCAGAAAGCGTCCCGGCATGTTGCTTTCTTCCTCCGTGCGAAGGCGGTGGGCAAAATAAGCAATCGGCCGGGCCTTATCGGGTCCAAGCATTGCCCCGACAGGCAATTCAAGCGTCAAGTAACCTCCGCTTTCAGGTACAGGTTTGTACACATGTGGGTTTTGATCTGGGGCCCAGCGCTCGTCACCTCTTGTCGAATAAGGAAAACCAGTTTTACGCAGCGAATCAGTCCAAGAGTATTCATGAGTGAATTGATTGTCTACCTTCATGCCACCAATAAAATTATGCCAAGTACCCAACCAAGGACTGGGCAGCAGAATAGAATAACCACTGAGTGATCTGATTGTGCTCGCCCCTCCCGAAGATCTGCCCGATGCAGGGCCAGGACGAAGCCGAACTTGAATCGTGTCGCCCGGCTCCAAGTCAAAAGGCGTACTGACATACTCCCGGTTCAGGACAACTCCCCCTTGGCGACTCCATCCCCGGCGCGCATAAATCACAGTATTCACAGTGTCACCCTCTACCCGTTTTTCCTCGATGCGGTCTCCATCTTCACCGGATTGTGAATAGACAACGACCTCACCTGGTCGCATGGTCAGAGGCTCATGACCTGCATCCACGCTACCCTTGGTTCCAATATGAGAGTAGATACTGATTCTCTGACCATCATCGGGCGTTCCCCATATATTATAAGTTACTTCATCCGCACCGCGCCGGACATCAAGCAGGTACGGAGGGTTAGAAGACCGGTCTTCTATGCCCACCGCTGGACGAACATCCAGCGAGACATCATAGGGGTTCCACAGGGTGTGTATCCAGTCTACCATGATTTCCAGCTCATAGGAGGGCTCCTCACCCTCCTCCCCAGGTACCAGTGTGGTAAAAACAGAATAGACCCAGGCGCCACCGATTGAAATCGGGCGCTTGTAAAGTGCAAAAGGATCAATCAGTTCTTGCGCGGCATTGTTGTTACTCCTGACTACCGGAACATCAGCCGGGAGTGTCCCGCCATCCGGATGGGACCCGCCTCCCGTCAAGAGGTATCTCCACATGTGGTAGTAACTCCACAACTCACCGAAGTGAATCCCTTCGATATCTTCGAGCGCATAAAGTGAGTCCACTGGCCTGTTGGCTGGTGCTTTTTCCAGATAAAAGGACAAATCCTTGCGCAGGCCTCCGGCACGAACATTGGTAAAAAGACCCTGCGAATACGGAGAAACCGTATGAAAAAGCTCTTTGGTCGGAGTCTCTCCGACACCCAGCAGGCGCATGTCAGCAGGGGAGAGCAAATTCTCCCAACGCGGATCCTGCGGATCCACCTCGGCAGAGCCTCCTGAGCCAACTGATGGCAACATTTCAAAATAAGGTTTGGCAGCACCCGCCTGCCGCCTGACATGCCAATCCTCCAATTTTTCAGCCGCATCCCCCGCAGGGTGGACTCTTGCTTTGGCATTCTCATCACCCACCCACCAGGCATAGGCTCCCTGATTCTCCAAGGACACCAAACCGGCTTCGACCTCGACAGTACCATCGACAGCCTTCACCAGAGCGATTGTTCCGGAGCTGCTCAAAGGCCCGGTCAACCCGGTTTCCCTGTCTTCCAGCACGGCTTCTGATTCCCCGGACACCAGCCAGCGCAAGAACACCGGCTCGGAGGGGCGCAGGGCATCGGTATCCGCCCAGCTTTCGAAAACACCGGTCCAGTAGCGCCGGGGAGAATCTGAATTCACATCAAGATCCAGTGCGGCCAAGGCATTCACCCGCTGGTCCGGCCCCATCGTCTCCTGCAGTTCGCCAATGGCTATATTCACGCTCAACAGGGCATTCCCACGGGCTTTCTGCTGCTCCACAGCCAATGCAGCCACCCGTGTCTCCACCATCAAAAGCGTCGACAAACTGACCATCAGGAGCAGCAGAAAAGCCATCAAAACCAGCGATAGCACCAAGGCAAAACCACGTCTAAACCGGGGTTGCTTGTGCATGTTTTCGTAAATAGTCATGAGGGGTAAAAGAGAACCGACTTTATTAATTGAAACGTGCTTACAATAGTCTAAATCGCAAATAGAAAGTCGTGGTAAGTTTTTCTGTCCATAGCCTCAGCAATGGCCGATTTGAATGGCTTATGCGTAAAGGACGAATCACCCGGAGCAGATAGTATAAACAAACCCGGTTCAATTGAGGTCGGATGCTAAACCCAGAGCCGCACGCAGGCTTTTCAGGGGTTCCCCTTGCTTGCGGACATCGCGGTGATAGCGCAACCAGAAGAAGCTCAAGGTAGGTTCCTTACGAGCCTCGGCAATAATACGATCCAACGCCGTCCATTGTTCAAGTATGCGCTCCAGCCATTCCTTCTTTTCCTTCGAGTCCATCCACTCACGTCTTATGATAATCACACCATCCGCATCAATATTTCCGCCCCCGGCCTCGCACCAACTCACCAACTCACGACAAGCCCATACGTAGGCTTCGGTGAACTCCAGCCCTCTTGCCACAAATGCCACCCTCCCGGACTGAATAGGATAATCAGTCAGCTTGGCCCGGGCCCTATCCAGAAGCGCGCGCATCGTGGCAAGAAAATCCGACGGGTACAATTGACCGACATCACGATAACCACCCCCTTGGGCGGAAGTGTCTCCTTTCAGACCCCGCAAAGCGGCCTGATAACTTTCCCAGCGATCCGCAAAAGCAGTAAAATAGTGCTGCAAATCAACTGCAGCAGAACCGAATCCATGTTCACAAAAACCACGCAGGATCTCCCGCCAATCCTGATCCGTCTCCCAGAGCATCGCGGCCAGAATATAGTAGTTCGGTGCACCGACAGCAAAGCCCCATGACCCTTGGGTACTATAGTATCGGAAGCCTTTGCTGTGCCAGAGTTTCACCGACTCGGCAATCCGTTGCGGAAACAGGCGGACAATGCCTGGCCAGGCTCCCTGCTCAAAGTACTCGTAAATGCCCCGCCTCCATGTCCATTCCGAAAGTGCCTCGACGCTTTGAATATCGCTCTGACGCACCTCGTCATTGCCGTAGCGGCTGCACTGACAGCAGAATTGGGCAATGACCATGGGGTGCAGGGCCGTCTCCCGAGGTGGATCCCTATACGCGCTGTAAACGAGTAATAACAGACGCCTGTCGCGGAATTCTTCGAAGACACGCTCCGCAACAGCATTGGCAAATTTGAAGATACGATCCGTGATCGAACGGGTCACGTTCATCGCCCCACCTTCTTTAAATGCGGCAAAGTCACCCTGCAATGCCTCTTCCGAAACCGGATCCTGGGCCCGGCAATCCAGGCATTCACAAAAACCTCCGCCATCATTCGGGCTGATGCTCAGCATTTCGATATGCGGATGCATGCGAAAAAAATGGCACACGTTGGCTGCCACCGTTTCGATCACTTCGGGGTTGGAAGTACAAAGTTGATTGCCGTGCTTACCGTTCTCAAATTCGCTCTGCCGAACAGCTCCAACCAAGGCAAAGTATTCCGGGTGCTCCTTGCCATAGACCCTCGGGTCCAGCAATCGCACCGCCTGATGGCCGTCCTGGGCCCGAAGCCCACCCATTAAATTGCGCCGCATCCACAAATGGAAGGTCTCTACCATCGAAGATTCCACTCCCATTGCCTTTTCCGCTTCACGCACCGTATGCGATTGCCAAACCGGTCCTCCCGGACCGATGTCACGCCATACGAAATCCGGAATCACGGTCTGAATACCAGAGGGGATACGGATCTCCGATACATCCGGAAGACATTCCCCGTCAGCCCCCGGCCAAATCCAGCGCACCCCAACCCATTTCCCAAGTATCCAGTAAACAGCCATGGTCCAGCCACGTTCATCGACAGCCGAGAGGGTCATGCCAGTGCCATCGACCTCAATGCGAAAAGCATCGACAGCATATTCATCAAGCACTTCAGATAAACGTACGAAACGCAGGGAAAAACAACCTCCTTCCGAAAGTGTCAGCGTCCGCCCCAGAATGCGGGATAGTACCCGCCTCATGTCGTCCAGCACTACGAGGAAGTCATTCGAAAAAGCTCCTGCCTCGACCCCCATGCCGGTCGACTTCTGCGATAACCACACTATTGTTTCTTTTTTACTCTGCATCCTGAAAATATTTTGGGGAAATGATTAACACCCGCCTGTGCGTGTCATTCAATGAAACCCCGTTCGCGGAGCATCTGTTCCTCATCCTGGTTCTGGTACATGGTGAATCCGCTCTTTACAACAATGTCGATTCGCATGCGATCCTGAAAAACCTAAATTTTTTTTGGATCGGCCCGAAGCATCCATAGCCTGAATATTCCCGAACCCACAGTTTGTCGTGCACCAAGGACCCCTTTCCTTCATCAATTGTGTGAATAGGGCGCTCTGAGGACTCGTGGTGTCGAAGTGCTTTTTGTCCAATCCGTCCACTACTCTGAATTGCTTATATCCATTAATAGACGTCAACAAAGCCCTAATGCCATAGGAGAAACGGTGATCAATTTGACAACGCCAGCTTACCGGCCGGCATGGCATCCAGTGGGGGACCGGCTCGCTTTCAACAATAAAGGCAAGTGCAATCATTATCTATGGCAGATCGGAATTGACGGTTCCGGCCAGGCGCAATTAACACCAGAGGTACCGTTGCCAAGAGATAGTATCCTCGCCGATCATGGGGCATGTTGGGACAAGAGCGGTCGACATGTCCGTTTTCACTCGAACAGATCAGGAGCTTGGCGGATTTATTCAGTCTCCGTGGACGAGCGGCGCATCATCCCTTGTGAGATTCCCGGCTTTGACTCGGTCGGACACGCCGCGTGGAGTGCCGATGAGAAATGGATGAGTTTCGACGCTTCCTGACTGTAGGAACAGCGAGGAGATCAAACATTGAATTGGCTAAGAATGAAGAGGCGATAATGGAAATGCAATTGCACCGAATCACACTTTTAATGATGAATCAACCAAACTGCCTGCCGGCTTGAATTCAGCCAGCAGGCGGTGTTGCTGTTTGGAGAGTCTGCCTTCTTTGATGAGTCGCATGATCAAGCGGGCCAAACTTTGGGCATATTTGCTTTTGCTCATGATGTAAGCCGCTAAGGGAGGGCTGAAATAATCCATCTCAGGAGTGTGATTAAGCGCAACCACCGACAGATCGCGGGGAATGGAAAGTCTTTTGTCCCGGGCAACCCCGTAAAGCATCAAAGCCTCAGGCAGACCACGAAGCAGTATTGCGGTTGGGCGGCCCGGGCCTTCCAGCCACCTTCCAATCGAAACTCTCATCGGCTTCGGTTCGGAAGACATTTGCATAATCAGAGCAGCCCCGCCTTCCGGTAGATGGGGCTTGATGGCTTCCTCAAACCCTGCCCTCGCCTCTTCATCCCCTCCGAGCGGATTCTGCGGTAACATCAATCCGATCCTGCGGTGACCGTTGGCAAGCAGGCGACCGGTCGCATGACGGGCAACCGCCCGATAATCGAGATCCAGTGAGGGCAGGCTTATTTCCGGCCGCGGAGTCCCACTGACCAATGCCCTTATTCCGTGCTGAACAGCCCAAAGATGAGCCGTGTGAGGTATCGAATGAAGTATCCAGGCCGCGGTCCCCGGATCCGCAATCCATCGCTCAAATAGCCGTTTACTGGCACCCCCGCCAAAACGTCGCTGGCTGAACACTTCCAGACGGTAGCCTTGGCCCTGGAGATGTGAATAAAGCTCGCTGATGTAATGCAAAAC
>CAZCJJ010000046.1:0-22529 GCA_964499045.1 uncultured Opitutales bacterium
CTGCCACCGGAGTAGGGGGGATCATCCGCGATATTTTCACCATGGGAGCACGTCCTGTCCTGCTGACGAATTCCCTGCGTTTCGGTAATTTGGATTCCAAGCGGGCCCGCCGTCTCTTTCGCGGGGTGGTCTCCGGTATATCCCACTACGGCAATTGCATCGGCATCCCGAATGTCGGGGGCGATATCTATTTTGACGATTGCTATGAAGGCAATCCCCTCGTGAATGCCCTTTGCCTCGGCATTTTACGCCATGACCAGATCAAGCGCGGCGCGGCCAAAGGGGTAGGCAATCCGGTGTATTATGTCGGAGCCCCCACCGGGCGCGATGGACTGGGTGGGGCCAGTTTTGCTTCCCGCGAACTGACCGAGGAAAGTGCGGCAGACCGTCCCGCAGTCCAGAAGGGGGACCCTTTCATGGAAAAACTGCTGCTGGAGGCATGCCTGGAAGTCATGGCGGTGGAGGGGCTGATTGTGGGTATTCAGGATATGGGTGCGGCCGGCCTGACCTGCTCCACCTGTGAAACCGCGGCCCGTGGTGGTACCGGGGTCGAGATTGAGCTGGATAAGGTTCCTCAGCGGGAAACCGGCATGAATTCCTACGAGATCCTTTTGTCGGAAAGTCAGGAGCGTATGCTGATCATTTGCCAGAAAGGCCGGGAAAAGGAACTCGAAGCCATTTTTGAAAAATGGGATTTGCATGCGGTCCAGGTGGGAGAGGTCACCGAAGGTACTGATATGGTGGTGAAGCACCACGGTGTGCCAGTGGTCCGGATTCCGGCGGCTAAACTGGCTGACGATGCTCCGGTCTATAACCGTGAGGCCAAGGAGCCCGCCTACTTTGAGCAAACCCGTCAGTGGAAGGACGATTCCCTCGGTGATGTCAGCCGCGAACGTTTGCAGGAGGCGATGGCCAAGTTGCTTGCCCACCCGACAATTGCCAGCAAACGCTGGGTCTGGCAGCAGTATGACCACCAGGTTATGGTCAACACGACCGTTGAACCGGGCAGTGATGCAGCGGTGGTCCGGCTTCGTCTCAAGGATGGTAAACAACGATTCCTCGCCATTGCCAATGACTGTAACAACCGTTTTTGTTATTTGAACCCCTACAAGGGTGGGCTGATCGCGGTAGTCGAATGTCTCCGCAATCTGGCCTGCAGCGGAGCACGCCCGCTGGGGATGACAAACAATCTGAATTTCGGCAACCCGCACAAGCCGGAATCCTTTTACATGCTCAAGGAAAGTGTCCGGGGTCTCGCTGAAGCCTGCACCTTCTTTGATGTCCCGGTGGTAGGCGGCAACGTCAGTCTCTACAATGAGAATGCGGATGTCAGTATCGACCCGACTCCGGTGGTTTCGATTGCAGGGGTGATTGATTCCGGCAAGGAAATTATCCGCCAGTATCCATCCAAAGCCGGCTCGCAACTGATCCTGCTGGGGGGGGCACCGACAGAGCTGGGAGGCAGCTACTATATCCGTGTGATGGAGAATTTGAAAACAGGGGATGCTCCGGATATTGATTTGGAAAGTGAGGCCAATCTGATCGACTTCCTTCGCCTGCAGATTTCCAAGGGCCGGATCCGGGCTGCCCATGACCTCTCCGAAGGCGGCCTTGGCGTGGCCTTGGCGGAGATGCTTTTCCATCCGGAAAAAACATTCGGTGCGGAGATTGACCTGACTGATCTCGATGATGTCAGTCGCCTGGATGCCCTCCTCTATGGAGAGAGCCAGGGCCGTATCCTGCTTGCGGCGAACGAGGAGTGGATCGACTGGATACTGTCCGATGCGGACAAGTATGGGGTGACCGCAGACATGATTGGTTCGATTACGGATAAGCCTGATTTATCTATCAAAGTCCCGGGACTGGAAGACTGTTTACGGTGGAACGTTCCGGAGTTGCGCCAGCTTTGGGAGAACGCAATTCCCAGTGCAATGAATCAGGATGTGGTTTCATGAGTGACCCGATCAAACATGAATGCGGTATCGCCCTTGTTCGGCTTCTGAAGCCGCTGGACTACTACGTCCAGAAGTATGGAACGGTGCTTTACGGGTTCAACAAGCTGTTTCTTCTGATGGAGAAGCAGCATAACCGGGGACAGGATGGTGCTGGTATCGGGGCGGTCAAATTGAGTATGCCCGCTGGTGAGGCCTTCATGTTCCGAGAGCGGGATAATGGGAAAAATCCTCTCGACACGATCATTGCCAAGCAGCTCAAAGCCTACAATAAGGCCATTGGCCGTGGGGATATTCATCCGGAGTTTGCCCAGACGGTGAAGGAAGGCTGGGAGTTCGGGGCGGAGTTGCTCATGGGGCACTTGCGTTACGGAACCTCAGGGGGCTATTCCAAAAATGTCTGCCAGCCTTATTTCAGAAAAAGCCCTTGGCCAACCCGTAACCTGATGCTGGCGGGTAATTTTAACATGACCAATGTTGATGAGCTCAATGCGAAACTCATCGCCCGAGGGGCACATCCTATTTTTGATACGGATACACAGACGGTTTTGGAGGAGATTGGGTATCACCTCGATGAGGAGCACACCCGTATTTACCACGAAATTCGCGATAAAGGCTGGGATCCGGATCTTATTTCAAAAACGATTAGCGAAAGATTGGATCCAGCCGAAATCATCCGTGAGGCAGCGAAGGACTGGGATGGTGGCTATACTTTGGCTGGATTGATTGGTAATGGAGACAGTTTTGTCCTGCGTGATCCCATCGGTATCCGCCCGGGCTATTATTTTCAGAATGACGAGATTGTTGCTTTTGCTTCGGAGCGGGTGGCCCTGATGACCATTTTTGATAAGGAGGAAGGCGACATTCGTGAAATCGATCCGGGTTCCGTTGTTGTGGTCAAGGCGAGTGGAAAGGTTTACTCAACGCAATACAAGGAATCGAAGCTCCGGGCAGGCTGTTCATTTGAACGCATCTATTTTTCCCGTGGAAATGACCCGGATATATACCGCGAACGTAAAGCGCTTGGGGGAGCCTTGGCCGACCGCATTCTTCAGTCCATCGGCAATGATCTGGCCAACAGTGTATTCAGCTTCATTCCAAATACTGCGGAAACCGCCTATTACGGTCTGATGGACGAGTTACGTGTTCTGCGGCGGAAGGAGGTTAAGGAAAAAATCCTGGAAGCCCAGCAGAAGGGGACACTGAATGAGGAGGTTCTTGACGAACTTATCATGGAGAATTGGCCGCGGGGAGAGAAAATAGCACATAAGGACATCAAACTCCGTACCTTTATCAGTAACGAGAAAAGCCGAATTCAATTGGCCTCGCATGTTTACGACATCACCTACGGTCAGGTTGCGGTGAACGGCAATCTGATTTGTGTGGATGATTCGATTGTCAGGGGAACCACGCTACGCCAGTCGATCCTGCGTATCCTCGGTCGGACCCGTCCCGGAAAAATCGTGATTGCTTCCACCGCTCCGCAGATCCGGTATCCGGATTGTTATGGCATTGATATGTCGGAACTGGGCAAGTTTATTGCCTTCCAGGCTGCGATCGCCTTGTGCGAGGAAACAGGCAAGGGGCATCTCATCAAGGAGGTTTATTCCGATTGCTGTGCGCAGCAGGACCAGCGGCCTGAAAAAATGGTGAACCACGTGCGACGTATCTACGATGCCTTCAGTGTAGAAGCTATTTCAGCCAAAATAGCCGAACTGGTATATCCGAATAATGGAGAGTGGAGTGGTGAGCTGGAGATTATTTATCAGGGAATTGAAAGCCTGCACAAGGCCTGTCCGGGCAATCACGGGGACTGGTACTTCACCGGAAATTATCCGACTCCAGGTGGACTCAAGGTGCTTAACCGCGCGTACATCTACTACTACGAAAAACGGGAGGGTCGCAGTTACTGAGGTCAGACTCAGCTCGATTCGCGAATGATCAGTTTCGGTTGGACTGTAACCGTGCGCCTGTCGGGTGGGGGGGGATTACCCTGGGCGATGGCAAGCATGAGTTGCAGGGCAGCTTTTGCATAGGCCGTGTGGCACTGGTCTACCGTGGAAAGTGCAGGTGAGATAACCCTTGCGATGTCCAGATTGTCATAGCCCATCACCGCGACATCACGGGGGACATGAATTCCCCTTCGGCGCAGCGATAGTATCAGTCGTGTCGCCCAAATATCATTCGAGGCAATGATGGCATCCACGCCATCCCTGAGCACCAGTTCGTCCACGGCCCGCTCAATTGTATCCGGCTCCGGACTGTGGATGCCGGGCAGTGCCTCCGCATCCCAAAGACGGCCACTGACCGATGAGTAGTCAGGCTTGGACAGAAGATTCTGGAAGACCCGGTGCCTTAGTTGCATCAGAAGGTCCTCCCGCATGCTCCAGACCGCGAGTCCAAGTTTGCGCTTTCCTCTGGAGATGAGATGGTCAATGCAATAGCGCATGGCTAGCTCGGTATCCACGCGGATGCAAAAACAACCCGGCCATGGGGGGCTACCATGGAAGACCACTTTATCCGTGAACTCACGTAACAAGGTTACCTTCCGGTCCCGTTCGGGGGTTAAGTCAAACAGGCAAAGCAGAGCTTCCACTCTCCGACCGATAAAATCATCGGCATACTGGGCCAGTGCTTCGACATCGCCATGCGTCTGACCAATCAATAGGCGGTAGCCCGCATTCGCAGCCTCCCTTTCAATGGCGAAAAGGCGTTCACTCATGACCGGCAGATTCTGGGTGTCCAAAATAATACCGAGTGTTTTACTGGAGACGCCCCTGAGTTGTTGGGCCAGGCGGTTTGGCACATAATTCATGGTTTTCGCCGCCTCCAGTATCCTTATCCGGGTCTCCTCCGATATGCGCACCTTGTCCCCACCGGTTCCCAAAACCGCCTTTGCCACAGCCGAGCGGGATACCCCCAACTCCCGTGCTATGTCCAGTAATGTGACTTTGGAGCGCATGCCCCCATTCCGACAGCTCTCACTGTCAAATCAAGGGTTTATTCACGACTCTTACGAGCGCAGCTACGTAGCCGCCTTCGTAAGCAAGAAGGTGGATATCGCTTACTGACGGTGCGCCTGGATATCGATAATGAATTCCACTTCGTCACCGACGACGGGCGATCCCGCTGTGATCCCCCATTCGGAGCGGTTCAGCTTGCCGGTGGCACTCCAGCCATTGAGGAAGGTGTTGTTGCGTCCTTCGCCGGAGCCGAGGTATTCCACATTCATCGTGACTGGCTTGGTCTGGCCGAGCATGGTCAGGTTCCCTTGAACCTCAAAGGTCTTTTCGCCGGTCTTCTTCCAACTCGTGCTTTCGTAGGTGATTTCCGGGAATTGGCCGGTCTTGAAATAGTCGTCACTTCTCAGATGGTCGTCACGGTCATTGTTTGCCGTGTCAATACTGGCGACCTGGATGCTGGCGACGGCACGGTTCTTGGTCATGTCCGAAGGATGAACATAGAGAGTTCCGCCAAACTGCGCAAAGCTGCCGGGGACACGGTTGAAAAAATGGCGGACGCGGAACTGGATGCCGGAGTGAACCGTATCAATCTGGTAAACCTCATGGTCGACAGTGGCTTGTGCGTCGGCATGGGCGCTGAAGGGGAGGAGAATAAGGGAAGCAAGAATAAGTTTTAATGATCTCATAGTTCAGTTTTTGTTTTGGTTAAAAGTTACCCAATCAAAACAGAATCCTGGTTTCGTCAACCGGACCGGTAAAAATAAAAACGAAAAGATAATCCCGGTCGGTGGAGGCGTGCCAGTTCATCCCACGGTAATGATGGCTTTGGGGCTGTTTCCATGAGCGGCTTTCGGGAAAGGCCTGAGCGGGGATGACGGCGAGGTAGAGTTTATCTTGGGTTTGGATGGCGACGAGTGTGACCCGTGTGCCTTTCCAGTTGGCGGTGGTGGCGCGCAGCCCTGCATCCCGTGGCAGTTTTTCGGCGATATGGTCCGGGGTGGGGGCATTGTGCTCATTCAGATAATCCGCAATCCCCTGCCAATCCCGGCCCTGCGCTTTCCAGGTTTCGCTTTGATCGATTTGATCGGACAGTGAATCGTAAAAGGCGAGGAGTTCGTTGTCCTCGGCTTCAAGGGTCTTGGGGTTGAGGAAGAGAGCGATGAATCCGAGAACAAGGATGATCGATGCGGCCACGGAGAGCATTCGGCTGTTTTTCCACCAGGGCGTCGGTGGTTTCGGCAGGGTGAAGGGAATGGGAGCGGATGTTTTTTGGGGGGTGTCGTCCGTTTCCTCTTCTGGTGCAGGTTTGATTCTCAAGAGGGATTCTTTCAGGGAGGGGGGCGCCTTCAGCTCGGAGAGCTTGCGGCGAAACACCTCATCAAACGCCTGCTCCTTTGCCCACCAGGCGGTGAGTTCGGGATCCTGCCGGACAAATTTCAGCGCGGCCCGGATATCCGGATCGTCGCTGTCCAGATCAGCGGGGCGGGCTGAAGAAAGTATCCTTTGTGCGTCTTTGTGGTTCATGGGCGGTTGAGGAGCAATTCCTTAAGTTGGGCTTTGCCGCGTGAGATCCGGGACATGACGGTTCCGATGGGGATTTGGAGCAGGGAGGCGATATCCTTGTAGCTCATATCCTGAAGGTAAAAAAGGGCCAGGGGTTCACGGAAAACACTATCCAGCTCCTGCAATGCTTCCATGGCGGAACGGGCATCGAGGGCATCCGCGACATCCGGCTGGACCAGGGGGGCGTCGTATTCCAGCAACTCGGGTTCTTTGCTGACCTGAATGCCCATGCGGCGGCGCACCCGGAGGAATTCCCGGTAGAGGGTGGTGAACAGCCAGGATTTGACCTTGGAGGGGTCTCTCAGGTCACTCCCTTTTTGGGCGTAGATAACAAAGGTTTGTTGCACGAGATCAGCGGCTTCATGTTCATTTTTGGCCAGACTATAGCCAAACCGGTAGAGTCCCTGATAATGGTCCTCCACGATTTGTTCAAAGTCCGTTGTGGCCGTTTTCATGATAAGAGTCCTGATCGGGAAAATTATTCCCGGAGTTTATGCAAGAAGGTTCCAGTCGGTTTCGGTAGTATCTCTAATAACGATAGGAGCACGGGCGTCCCGCCCGTGAATAGCAATGAATGCGGACACTTGGAGGTAGCCTTGGCGAAGTCGGAGGAACCACCTTCGCCGGGGCTTCTGTGGTCGCGGTGCCGCGACCCGTTGGAGTTCCGGATTTATCCGGCTAAAACGTGGGTACAGCATCCAGCAATTTACGGGTGTAGGGGTGGCGTGGGTTGCGGTAAATTTCCTCGGCACTGGCCTGCTCCACCAGTTTACCTTCGGTCATGACCAGTACCTTGTCGCTGATATGTTCGACCACCGCCAGGTCGTGGGCGATGAAGAGGTAGGTCAATCCAAGTTCTTCCTGCAGGTCTTGCAGCAGGTTAATGATCTGGGCCTGGACGGAGACATCGAGGGCGCTGACCGGTTCGTCGCAAATAATGAAATCCGGCTCCACCGCCAATGCCCGGGCAATCCCGATTCGCTGGCGTTGCCCCCCGGAAAATTCATGGGGGTAGCGCTGCATGTGATCCGCCTGCAGTCCGACTTTTTGCAGAAGGTCCGCAATCCGCCCGATTTTAGTGGCTGTGTTGAGGCCGGGGAAATGAATGTCGAGCGGTTCCGCGATGATTTGCCGGATGGTCATGCGGGGATTCAGTGAGTTGAAGGGATCCTGAAAGACCATCTGGATTTTTTTTCGGTAAGGGAAAAAACTCCGATGGGACAGGTTGCCGATGTCTTTGCCTTGATACGCGATTGTACCGCCGGTGATCGGTGCAAGCTTGATGATGGCCCGGCCAATGGTGGTTTTGCCGCTGCCGCTTTCCCCAACCAAGCCGACGGTGGTTCCTTTTTCCACGGTGAAGGAAACACCGTCCACCGCCTTCACATGGTCAACCACCCGCTGAAGCAGGCCACCGCTAACCGGGTAATACACTTTAAGGTCCTTCACCTCAAGAAGCGGGGCGAAGGATACGGCGGCGGGAGTTGCAGTGTCGTTGCTTTGGGTCATGATATCTCCTTGGCCAGTGCCTGGTGGTCGATGGTGGTCAGGCGTTCCCGGTTGGCCCCGAGTCTGGGGATGCAGTTGATCAGGGCTTTGGTGTAGGGGTGCTTTGGGGAATGGAGCACTTTCTGTGTTTCTCCGCGTTCGACGATATGGCCCTGATACATGACAAGAACTTCATCCGCAAAATCGGAAATGATGCCGAAGTTGTGGGTGATAAGGATGATCGACATTTCCAGTTTCTGCCTCAGCTCGCGCAGAAGATCCAGAATTTGCTTTTGAATGGTTACATCCAGCGCGGTCGTCGGCTCGTCGGCCACCAGAATGCGTGGTTCGCAGGCGAGGGCCATGGCGATCATGACGCGTTGCTGCATACCCCCACTCATCTCGTGGGGGTAGGCCCGATAACGCTTGTCCGCATCACGGATGCCGACCAGACGGAGAGATTCCACCACGCGCTCACGGACATCGGTGACCTCCGGCAGATGCAGGCGGACGGCTTCGGCTATTTGGTGGCCGACAGTGAAGACCGGGTTGAGTGAGCTGGAGGGTTCCTGAAAGACATAGGCAATCTGTTTCCCGCGCAAGGCCCGCAGATTACGGCCATTCATGGCCAGGGTATTTCTCCCCTCGTACAAGATCTCTCCCTCAACCTCACAGCCGGGCGGGGGTGGCAGGAGACGGGTCAGGGAGAGGGCTGTTACCGACTTGCCGCTGCCGCTTTCCCCGAGCACGGCGAGGGTCTTGCCGCGTTCCAGTTGAAAGGAGATGCCTTTGACCGCTTCCATGATCTGTTTTCCCTGCCGGAAGCGGATCCGGAGGTTGCGGACATCAAGGAGTGGAGACTGGGTGGTTTGGGTCATGATGGCAGGTCAGACTTTCATTTTGGGGTCCACGATATCACGCAGAGTATCCCCGAGTAAATTAAAGGATATGACGGTAATGAAAATGGCAAAGCCCGGTGCGAGCATCCACCAAAAACCGAGCATGAAGATCTTGATGTCGGCCTGTTTGAGCATGAGGCCCCAGGAGGAGGCGGGTTCCTGGATACCGAGCCCGAGGAAGGAAAGTGCGGCTTCCCCGAGGATATAGCCGGGAATGGCCAGCGTGGCGGCCACCAGCAGGTAGCTCATCAGGTTGGGGAGGATGTGTTTGTAAAGGATTTTCAAGGTCGGCTGCCCCATGCTCTCGGCAGCAAGAACAAAGGCCCGGTTGCGGATGGACAGGCTCATCCCACGGATAATACGGGCGGTCCCGGCCCAGCCGATAAAGGAGAGTATGATCACGATGACGAGGTACATTTGCCCGGAATCAAAATGCGGTGCCAGTGCCGAGCGCAGTGCCAGTAACAAATAAAGGCCCGGGACCGCCATCAGGAACTCCACCATCCGCATGGCAATGAAATCAAAACCGCCTCCGTAATAGCCGGACATCCCCCCCACGAGAAAGCCCATGACCAGCGTGATACTGATCCCGATCAGGCCGATGCTGAGCGAGATCTGGGCGCCAAACAAAAGCCGTGAAAAGATGTCGCGTCCAGTATCGTCACTGCCCAACAGGTAAACCCGGTCCGCCGGATTGTTGCCGCCGGTTCCGAAGAGTTTGTGTTCCATCGGAATAAGGCCAAAGAGCTTGTAGGGCGCGGAGGGAGCCCAGAATACAAGTGGAACGGTTTGCCCGGGAATGGCTTCGTAGCGGGCTGCTGTGGGGTCCACGTTTTCATACACCTGGACCTGCAAACCGCCGTCCTGCCAGAGAATGCGGGTGGGGGGGTGATAGTTTTTCTCCAGATTCGGCTGACTGACAGAGTAGGGGGCCAGCAACGGGGCAAAGAGGGCGGAGAAGTAGAGGGTGCCGAGTACGAGCACACTGGCCAGTCCGAGCGGGCGGCGCAGCAGGGGTTTGCCGATACGGCGGGCCAGGTGGTAGCCGAGGTAAAGTGCGAAGGCGCCACAGAGGAGCGCGAAAAAGATCCCCAGCCCTTTCAGAAGGATTTTAAGGAGCCCAAGAAATGATTCGAAAGAGTCTCCCGCCATTTGTTGCCAGATGGAAATGCCTGCCAGTACCGCAACCAGACTGCCGACTGAAATCAAGATGGCTGGCCAGGGCAGCCGTCCTTTCAGGGAGGTCCCGCCCGACTTGCCTTCCAGGCGGATACGCGGGTCCGACCATGCCAGCAACAGGTCTGCAATCAGGTTGCCGGTGACCAGCATCACGCAGCCGATCACCACTGCCGCCATGACTACATACTGGTCTTGACGCAGAAAGGCATTGAAAATCAGTTGCCCCAGTCCCGGGTAGTTCATCACGTTCTCCACCAGCAATGCTCCGGATAACAGGCCGGAAAAGGCAAAGCCCAGTGCCGTCAGTAGCGGGTTGATCGCATTTCGCAGGACATGTTTAAACATCACCCAACCTTCCGGCACCCCTTTGGCCCGGGCGGTGGTCACAAATTCCGCCCGCAGGTAGTCGAGGAAATTGGCCCGCATGATCCGCATCATACTGGCGACACTGCCAATCCCGAGTACGATGGTCGGCAGAATCAAATGGTAGGCGAGGTCCCCGATTTGGGCGAAGAAGGGCAGGAACTCATGGTCAATCGCACTGCGGCCTCCGGTGGGAAACCAACCGGTTACCGCCGCAAAGTAAACCGCAATCAGGGCAAGGAAAAATTCAGGAATGGAAAGGGCCGCATAAGCGAGAAGGGCCGAAAGGCGGTCAAAGATGGAATCTTTGTAAATTGCGGCCAATATCCCGAGGGGTACCGCGAGACACCAGGCAAACAGCAGTGACGACAGGGCAAGGGTCACAGTGGCTGGTACCCGTTGTTTGATCAGGTCCAGTACCGGGATCTTGTAAGACCAGGATTCCCCGAAATTCAGGGTGCCCATGTTCTTCAGCCAGAGCCCATACTGCACGTACCAAGGTTGGTCGAGGCCGAAATCTTTTTCCATCTGGGCAATTCGTTCCTCCTGAATATCCCGCGAGGCCCGGGCTTCACTAAGGAAGTCCCCCGGTGCCAGATACATGAGCAGAAAGACCAGCAGACTGATTCCCAGCAGGAGGGGAATGAGGGCCAGAAATCGTCTGATTAAAAAAGAAACCATTCAGTAAGAAATCGATTCGTATCTGTGTTTGTCGCAATCGTTGCCGTTCAGTCCGTGGAAATAAGTGAGAAGGTATCCACATCAAAGAGGCCGAGGTCGCTGAGCTTGAGTTTGGGGATGACCAGCAGCGCCATGAAGGAAAGGGTCATGAAAGGGGAATGGAGCGTACAGCCCATTTGCCGGGCCATCGTGTTGAGCTGAGTGAAAGCTTCAGCGGTCTCCCAAGCTTCCCCATCGCTCATCAAGCCCGCGATGGGCAGAGGCAGTGTCCGCGCGGCCCGACCCTGAACCGCACTCAGTCCTCCTCCGTTGGCGCTAACCAGATTGACTGCCCGGCTGAGGTCCTTGTCGTTGGTTCCCACCGCAACGATGTTGTGGGAATCATGTGCCACACTGGAGGCCAGCGCACCTTCCTTCAGCCCAAAATTCCGGATCAGTGCAACCGCTGGGGGAGCCTCCCCATAACGGTTGACCACGGTGATTTTCAGAATGTCGCGGTCCAAGTCGATACCTGCGGTTTCGACGACATCCTCGCTGGTCAGCAACTGCCCGTCAAGGGCCACAATCACGCGGTGACGGTTGCCGGGACGTGCGGGGAGCGTAAATTCATCGGGCGTTTTGCTGCTCCGGTGAAAGCGATTGATGGGGGTGGGCTGGAGCCGGGGAAGGAGGGGCTTACCTTTCTCAGCCACCCATTGCCCCTGGATACAGGTGCGAAGGCAGTTGAAGTCGTCAAGATTGTCCCATTCCACCAGATCAGCCGGGTCACCAAGCTGCAGCAGGCCCACTTCCAACCCGTAATGTTGGACGGGGTTGCGGGTAGCGGCCCGCAGGACATCCATCAAACTGCAACCTTTGGCCACGGCCCGTTGCATCAGTTTGTTGATGTGGCTGACAACCAGATCGTCGGGATGCTTGTCATCGCTACAAAAGAAAACCTGATCCGGGTACTCCTTCAGGATAGGCCAGAGTGCGTCAAAGTTGCGGGCGGCGGAACCCTCCCGGATCGCCACCTTCATTCCGAGCTGACAGCGTTGCCGGGCCTCTTCAAGCGTGGTGCACTCGTGGTCGGTTTCAATGCCGGCCGCAGCATAACGTTCCAAGCCTTCGTTCAGTACGCCGGGGGAATGGCCATCGATCCGCTTGTTCCGCTTCTTGGCGGTGTTCACGATCGACATGATGAAGGGGTCCCGGTTGATCACCGCCGGAAAATTCATGACCTCGGAGAGGTACTTGATTTCCGGCAAGGCCAGCAGGCTGTCCACCTCTTCCGGTCCGAAGCGGGCTCCGGCTGTTTCAAACGGTGTGGCCGGCACGCAGGAGGGGGCTCCGTAATAAATTTTGAAAGGGGTTTGTTGGGCATCCCGGATCATCCAGTGGACGCCTTCCAGTCCCAGTACATTGGCGATCTCGTGTGGATCGCTCACACTGGCTACCGTGCCGTGGGTGGCGGCGGCGCGGGCAAATTCGGTGGGAGCCAGCAGGGAGCTTTCCACATGCACATGCGCATCGACCAAGCCCGGTGTGATCCAGGTGTCATAGTGGGCGCCGGGGCGGGCTTCGATGGACGCAATGCGCCCATCCTTGACGGTAATCTCCCCTGGGAAAATCTCCCCTTTGATAATATCGACCAGATTTCCAGCGATTTTGAAGGATTCAGGCATGAACGGTGAGCTTGGAATCCGATCCGCATTTGGCAAAATAAAAAAACGCTATCCGGGGTGCAAGCCACGCTCTTACCCTTCGACGTCGCTCAGGACGGGCGAGCGCAGCCACGTAGCCGTTTTTCTATGCCCTAAATGGGATTGTATCGCGGACGGATTTCGATTTGATCGCCTGCCATGCGTGCTGTGGTACAACGGGTTGCAAGAGCCTCCGTTACGGTGGAGGGCGAAACGGTAGGTTCGATCGGGCCGGGTCTTTTGGTGTTACTTGGAGTGCAAGAGGGGGATGGCGATACAGACCGGAAGTGGCTACTGAATAAGGTCGCCCAGCTCCGTATTTTCGAGGACGGAGAGGGACGGATGAACCGGAGTGTTCTTGATGGCGAAGGTCAGGTGCTGGTTGTCAGCCAGTTCACACTGATGGGGACCGTGAAGAAAGGCAGTCGCCCCTCTTTCAACCGTGCGGCGGAGCCAGTCTTTGCCGAGAGAGAGTATGAGCGCTTCCGGGGCGAACTGGCAGCGGTTCTGGGCCGGCCTGTGCCAGGTGGACGTTTCGCAGCCATGATGGCCGTGGAACTGATCAACGATGGTCCGGTGACGATTATTCTGGATTCGAGGCAGAAAGAATTTTGACCCCCAGTTTTGCCGCGACGGCGTCGGTACAGCGAAGGCCGTCGAGTGCGGCACTGACGATCCCGCCGGCGTAGCCAGCCCCTTCGCCGCAGGGATAAAGTCCGGGTAGGTCCGGGTGCTCCAAAGAAAGGGCATCGCGGGGAATCCGCAGGGGGGAACTGGTGCGTGTCTCGAAACCGATCAGGTTGGCTTCTTCTGTTAGGTAGCCTCGCATCTGTCGGCCAAAAAGAGTGAGCCCTTGCTGAAGTCGCCGGACAATCCATTTGGGTAGCAATTGATCGAGCCGGGCCGGATGGATGCCTGGAAAGTAGCTGGTGGCAGGCAGATGGGTGGAATTTTTGTTTTTGAGGAAATCAATCAGGCGCTGGGCCGGTGCAACCTGCCCGCCGCCTCCGTGCTGCTTCGCCAGTTGTTCCAATTGTTTCTGCCAGACCAAGCCAGCCAGCACGCCATGCCCGGCTTGAAGGGGGAGGGTGTCTTCCGGTTCCACGGTGACAACCATACCGCTGTTGGCAAAAGGTGAGTCACGCCGGGCAAGGCTCATGCCATTGACCACGATTTCATCGTTTTCGGTGGCAGCGGGTACAATGAACCCACCGGGACACATGCAGAAGGAGTGGACTCCGCGTCCGTCGATTTTGGTTGCGAGGCGGTAGCTGGCAGCAGGCAATTTTCGGGAGCGCTCCTGGCCGGGGTTCAGGTGGTACTGGAGCTGGTCGATAAGTCCCTGCGGGTGTTCGATCCGGACCCCGACGGCAAACGGTTTGGGTTCCAGACGTATGCCTTCCCGGGCGAGCATTTTGTAGATGTCGCGGGCAGAATGGCCTGTGGAGAGGACCACAGCTTTGCCAGTGTACTCATGTCCGGTGGCGGTGACGACCCCGCAGAGGCTTTGCTTGTGCCGGAGCAGTCCTGTTACCTTGGCTTGAAAATGAACCTCACCCCCGGAGGCCCGTATGGTTTCCCGCATGGCCATCACTACCTTGGGCAGCAGGTTGGAACCGATGTGAGGGTGTGCATCGACGAGTATTCTTTCCGGTGCTCCGTGTGCGACCAGCGTTTCGTAGATCTGGTGAACGGGGCCTCGTTTGGTGGCCCGGGTATAGAGTTTGCCGTCTGAAAAGGTGCCAGCTCCGCCTTCTCCAAAACAGTAGTTGGAGTCCTCAATCACGGTTCCCTGACGAAGGATGGGAGCGAGATCGAAGCGGCGGCTGGAGGCGTCCTTTCCCCGTTCCAAAATAATGGGTTTCAGACCCAGTTGAAGGCAGCGGAGGGCGGCGAAAAGACCGGCTGGGCCACAGCCGATGATAATCACCCGGGGGGAGTTTTCACCGACTGACGGATAATCTGGGCGGGCGACGGGTTCTGCCGGTAAGGGGCCATGAATGCCAGCCTGCAAGCGGAGTTGTACCTTGATTTGTTTTTGACGGGAGTCGATGGAGTGTTTGCGCAACCGCAGATCAATCACGTCAGTTGGATCGAGAACCAACTTGCGGGCCACGGCCAGACGCTGGGCTTCGAGATTATCAGACTGTTCGAGTGGCAGTAGGATATCGACTGTTTCGATACGGAAAGCTTTGCTTGGGCTATCGGGCATGGTCCGGGCTTGGGTGTGGGTTGCTGGTCAGGAGCCTGCTTTGTTTATGAAGCGCATACTGTAACTCTTAGGTGGGATACCATAGGTTTTTTTGAAGGCCCGTGAGAAGGCAAAGAGCGATTCAAAACCGGTTTCATGGGCTACCTCGGATACGGTCTTATGGGAGCGTTGTAGCAGTTCGGCTGCACGCGATAGACGCGATTCGCGGATATAGCGGCCCAGGCTGAGGCCCAAGCTTTGCCGGAATACTGTACGGAGGTGACTGACCGAATAGCCCAGATGCGAAGAGAGGTCCTGAATCGTGATGGCTTGATGAAGGTGAGCTCGGACATAAGTGTTGATGCCCTCCAGTATCTGGTCACGGGTATCATCCTGACTCTGGGGTTTCCTGCGCTCGAATGCGATTTCAGGGGAGGCGATCATGGTCTGTAGAGCATGGCCCAGGCAATAGGCGGTTTCGACCGGGTTGGGGCCATGGGGGGCGGGCCGGGTATATTCCCTGAGTGTCTTTTCTATCCAGAGGCAGCTTTCCTGATTCAGTCTGCGTGGGCTGTTCCTGAGCTTATTCAAGGTTGTCGCCTGATTGAGTTCGAAGGTGACAATCAGCCAGTCGAATGAGTCCGAGGCGATATCCAGATAGTGGTGGAATTGATTGGGGAATATAAGGATGGCCTCCCCGGGAGTCAGTTCGTAGGTGGTATCACCGACCCGGGCGGGACCTCCCTGGTCGAGGACAAAGAGTAGCTCGAAGCGATGGTGGTAGTTACTGATCACACCTTCCGTTTTCAATTCCTCACGACGGGTACGGCGGACGCAAAGGATATTATCCGGAATGGCAGCGTCTTTCCAGGATAGTCCCGTAAAATAATCACGGGGAGTGGTGAGCCTTTCAACCAGGGGTGTAAAACGTTTCTGGAAAGCTGAGGACAAAGCAAAATCTGAGTGAGAGTGGTTCTTTCCCTGATCCATGTGGCGGAAGCATACGGATCGAATTAAAATCAGAATCGATTAGAGAAAGAAGAGCCGGGCGCACAAGTATAAAACCTGCATCGGGGATAGGCGGCTTAGGCACTCAGCGCGTAAAGCGCATCACAGAGCTTGTCCAACTGCTCAAAATCGTTGAGGTTCTCCACCCATTCTCCGGGCAGGCTTTCACAGCCATTGTATGCGCCGACCAACGCACCCAGAAGTGCACTCCGGGGGCAACTGTCTCCTCCCAGATTGGCGGAAGCAATCAGGGATTCTTCGGTATCGCCACCGTATTTGAGCAGGAGATAGAGCAGGAGAGGCAGTGCATAGTCCACATTCGAGGATGTTTTCAGGTGGGTCTTAACCACCTCATCATCGGTAAGCCGATTTCGCCAGCGGCGGTATGGGAAACTGAGGGCGGCATGCGGATGGAAGGGTTTGATGTAGTCGAAAAGCGTATATTCGAGTTCCCAGCCTTTCAGTAAAGCAACCAGAATTTCCACTATCAGCTGTCCCGCCCGCGCGATGGGTTCCCCCCGGTGAGTCAGTGCCAGATGTTTACGTACCACCCAGCAAGCTTGCTCGGGGTCCTTGCGGTAGTACAGAGCCAGTGGCAGCACCGAGGCAATGCCCCCCATGGAATCGCTTTGCTCCGCGCAAAGGTGGACGTCTTTCCCCCTGGCGTAATTGGTAAAAAACTCGCGGTGGGCGGCGGGGATGTAGGTGTCGTTGTGCGATCCCGGTGAAAGCATGAACTGAATATAGCTCTGGAGGTATTTTTCCTGATCGTAGCCTTCGTTCTCTACCAAGCTTCTGATCAACTCGCGGGCCAGCAGAATATTCAATGTATTGTCACCGGCTTGGAGGTGGTGATGAAAATGAGTTCCGGGTGTCGCCCATTCACGTTCCTTGCCATGCAGGATGTTGTTGTTTTCATTGAGGACCTCATAATGGGTCCTGAAAAGAGTGCTTTCCGGATGGGGATACTTGGGTAAACGATAGTCAATGAGTCTTCCGTAGTCCTGTTCCAATATGGTATGACTGCTGTAGCCGTGCCCGGGCATGGCTAAGGCGTCTCCAACAAAAAAAGCCCAGAATGAGCCGTAGAAACGGGATGCCTCACTGACGGATTCCCTGCTGAATGTTGGTTCCGAAGTAGAGGTTTTCATGGGAAAAGTGGGTTGCCTGAGGTTGACTGAAGAACGATCTCATGGGCAAACAAGCTGCCCTTTAAAGGCAAATGTACTGGGAATAAATTTCTTGGCAAGGAATATCGGGATATTCCAGTAGGCTTTATCATGGGCAAAGAACAGGGGGGGTAGGTCCATAGGCTGTAGGGGTTTTGGTGTTTTGGTGTTTTGGTGTTTCGACAACAGCATCGAAATCGCTACAGCCAACAGCCTAATCTGCTAAACGTCTTCCCCCCTACATCTCCAACCGTCGTTTCTCGTTCCAGGCTGGGCTGCCAAAGGCTTTGCTGAGTCGGGTAAGTTGGGTGTTGAGTGAATTGGGCCAGTTTGCCGTTTCCGGAGGGGAGTCCAACAGCATTCCAATCGAGGTGATAAAACGGTCTTCAAAGGCGGTCCAATCAAAGCTGGTGTCCGGTCCGCGGTCGATAGTTCCCTGAAAAAGCAGCCCGTGCTTATTCCGCTTTTGGGCGGCCCCGGCGATCTTTTGTCCGGAACAGGAAGAAACCACGTCGTAGCGTTCGGCCCGGGAAAAACAGGCCTTGGCGACCAAGGGCTCATTTCCTCTTTCCGGTGGCGGGGCGAGGCTTGAGGTCAGCCCTCCTTCACCCAGACTCTGTGCGATGATTTTGTGCAGGCAACAGTAGGATTCGGTGGCGGGTAGAATGCATAAAGGATGTTGGGCTGGCACAACCAGAGTGTAGGTCCAGTCGTTCCGGTGATCCACGATGCCACCCCCCGTCGGGCGGCGGATCAGGCTTTCAATCCCGTCCTCCTTGGAAGCCCAAATGCTTTCCCATGGCTGGCTGTAGCCAAAGGTCCAGGCTTTTTCTCCCCAACCGTAATGTCGGAACCGCGGTAAATCCGTCTCCGGATAGCTGTGTAGCATCCACCAGTCAATGGCCATGTTGACGGCGGCGTAGTCGATACGGTAGGGAAGGATGTGCATGGTAAAAATCAGAAGTCCCGTCCCTTGATCAGACGGGGCAGGGGTGCAGGTGTTTTTTGGCTGCCGATCATGGCGGCGTACCATTCCTGACAAAGTGGAGGAACCACCATGTCATGCAACTGCCAGCCGTAGAATGCGGGTTTGGTCCGGAGTTTACTCAGGAGCGGCTCCAACTCCAGTGTCAGATCCAGGGGGCGCCCGGTGCCCTCACCAAGAGCAGGCTCCACCAGATCTTCCGGCAGGCCAAAGCGGCGGAGGATCTGCACCGCCATCTCGTAGCGGCTCAGACGGTCCGGTCCGGCCCAGTGAAAAATACCTGAAAGATTGGGGCGTTCGCAGAGTTCGACCAGGACATCCGCGACGTTATCGGCGGAGCAGGGCTGGCGCATCTCATCGGTATAAAGCTGTGGGCGTTTCCCTGAGGCCCAGGTGGCAAAAAGTTTTTCATGCAGACTGCGACTTCCTGAAGGGCTGTTGCCAGTTACGATGGCGAGTCGCAAGACGACCGATCCGCCGGATGCGGCCTTGAGGACTTCGCGTTCAGCCAAAAGTTTCAGTTGTCCGTAAAGGGTGCGCGGGTTGGGCTTGTCGGATGAACGGTAGGGGCCATCTGTGCCGTCAAAGACCATGTCAGTGGAGAGGTGGATGATCCTCCCGCCGGTGTGATGGGTGACTTCGGCCAGCCGTTTAGGTAGCTGTACGTTCAGTTTCTCTGCCAGTTCGGGTTTGGCGTCGACCTCACCCGGGCTGGAAAGGGCGGCAGCATTGATGACTATATCGGGAAATTCATCGAGGAGTGGGCGGACGGCGGCTTCCGGGTTACTGAGATCCAGCCGGAGAGTACGGATCCCGGATGGCAGTTGCGGTGGGGTGCTATGATAGAAGGCAGTGACCCCGAAACCCCGCTTGTGGGCGGCCAGGGCACAATGGTGTCCGACAAGGCCGGATGAGCCGAAAATAAAGACTTTCATGATGAATAATGTATTGGGTACAGGATTGAGTTGCAATTTCTGATCCGGATGACAACTTTTTCCGCTTTATTTCCAAATGGATTATCGCTCACTAGTTAGACCTTCTGTCCTGACACAGCCTGTTTACGAACCCGGCAAACCCATTGAATATGTGGCCCGGGAGTATGGTTTGGATCCACGGAAGATTCTGAAGCTGGCGTCGAATGAGAATCCGCTCGGCCCCTCGCCGAAGGGGTTGGAGGCGGCACGCAGGGCACTGGAGGAATCGCATCTCTATCCCGATGGGGGCTGTGTGGCACTGCGGGAAAAACTGGCGGAACGGCTCGGCTTGTCTGCCGGGCAATTTGTGGTCGGCAACGGCTCCAATGATGTGATGGTGTTGCTGGCCCAGGCTTTTGTTGGGCCGGGGGATGAAGTGGTTTTCGGCAGTCAGGCCTTCATTGTTTACAAGCTGGCGACCCTGCTTTTTGGCGGTACTCCGGTGGAGGTTCCTATGCCCGGCTTAAAACACGACCTTGCAGCCATGGCAGCGGCGGTTACAGGAAAGACCCGTCTGGTTTTCCTGCCGAGTCCGAACAATCCGACCGGAACCGTTAATTCACAGGAGGAGATTTACGAGTTGGTCCGTGCGCTTCCACCTCATGTGATTTTCTGCTTTGATGAGGCCTATGCCGAATACGTGGAGAACCCGCCGGATCTCCGTCCTCTGATTGAAGAAGGATACAAGGTTTTCTGTACGCGGACTTTTTCCAAAATCTATGGATTGGCTGGTTTTCGCCTCGGCTACGGCTATGGTCCCCCCGAGCTGTGTGCTCTGCTGAACCAGATCCGGCAGCCCTTTAACGTCAATGCGATTGGCCAGAAGGCAGCCTTGGCCGCGCTGGATGATGAGAGCTTTGTAAAGGAAAGCAGACGGGTGAACCGGGATGGCCTGCGGCAACTCGAAGCAGGCCTTGCCGCGTTGGGAGTGGAAACCGTGCCGAGCGCGGGAAATTTTATATTGGTCGGAATTGGGGATTCGCAACGTTTGTTTCAGTTGCTCCAAGCCAGCGGGATTATTGTCCGCCCCTTGCATGGCTACGGTTTGCCCGGTTTCGTCCGGGTATCAGTAGGTACGGAGTCGCAAAATCACCGTTTCCTGCAAGTGATGGAAGCCCTGCTTTCAGGTGAAGAAGGAGAATCCTTGCGTGGGGATCACGCATCAAGGTGAGTACTGTGGCAACCGGATATCTTGTTCTCTCCGGAGGGCTACTGGTCTTCCTTTGGATCAAAATACTGCTGACGGCCTGTGAGACCAGCTTGGTTAAATTGCGCTATTCTCTGGGGCAGGCAACGGAGCTGGAAGCTTTGCGGGAACACCCTGCAGTCAACAAGTTGCTTGATCGTTCCGACCGGGTGGCCCACATCCTGCGTTTGGGCAATCTGGCCAGTACGATCGGTGCCGGTTTGTTTTTCTTTTCACTGCTCATTGCAATTACTGGGATTCAACCGGGCAAGAACGGCAGTTTCCTTTATGGCTTAGCCGCCTTCCTGCTGGCCGTGATCCTGACTTATGTCCTGGGTCAAATGCTGCCGCGCAGTCTTGCCTTGAAAAATCCAAGCAATACTTTGCGTAAGACCGCGTTCCCGGTACTTTTGGTGGTGCAGCTCTTGACCCCGTTTCACCGGGGGCTGGTTCGGCTGGGAAGCAGGCTTTTCAGCCTCTGCGGCCTGAATTATCAGGATGATTTCAACCTGCTGGACGTCGAAGTTCAGATCCGGGCACTGGCGGATGAAGAGGGGGCGGTTTCCCCGGAACTCCAGAAAATTCTGAGAAATACCCTCCGGCTCCGGGAACTCGATGTGTCTGACGTGATCGTTCCCCGGCATCAGGTGCAGTATTTTGACCTCGAAGACAGTCTGGCGGACAACTTCGAACTTGCCCGCAGCACCGGACATACCCGTTTCCCGCTTTGTGAAGGGGATCTCGATAATTGCATCGGTATCATTCACATCAAGGACCTTTTCCGCTATCGGGGGGATCCGAGCAAAATCGATCTCCGCCGTATCCGCCGCAATATTCTTAGCTTCAATGCAGACGACCCATTGGAACTGGCCCTGAAGAAACTATTGGCTCAGAAAATACACATGGCACTGGTGCTGGATGAATTTGGCGGCACCATTGGGGTGACGACCTTGGAAGGTATTCTGGAGGAGTTGGTCGGTGATATTCAGGACGAGTTTGACATCGGGGAAAAGGAAATGGTCAGCCGTACACCCGAAGGGGGATTTATGGTGGATGGGCTGACGCCGATTCATGACTTGGAGGAGATTACAGGTCTTGAGGTAGAGAATGACGAAGTTTCCACGGTCGGAGGACTGATCACGGCCGAGCTGGGCAGGATTCCGGAGCCGGGAGAAAAAATCCAACTCGAAGACCCTCCGCTGCACCTTACTATCCGGGAGGTCGATGAGAAGCGGGTGATTTCCGTCCTGATCGAAAAGAAATTCATCCCGCAGCAGGAGCAGGTGGAGGATAAATAAAATGGTTGTGTGGCCGGGCAATCAACCATGCTTTCTCATATGGATCAATTGAAACAACTTGAAAGTGCTGGCTTGGAATTGAGCCGGAAGCTGGAATGCCTGAGTTTTGCAGCTCCTGTCGCCTACGTTTACAACCCCTTCGCTTATGCCTGGCAGGCTTATGCCCAGTATTTGAGTCGCTACAGCGAAGGCCGGAAGCGGGTGGTGTTCATGGGAATGAACCCCGGTCCCTTTGGTATGGTACAGACCGGAATCGCCTTTGGTGAAATTGCCGCAGTCCGTGACTGGTTAAAACTGGATGCCCCAGTAGGGAAACCTATACCCGAACACCCGAAAAGACCGGTTCTTGGGCTGGATTGTCCCCGGTCTGAAGTCAGCGGGCGCCGGCTGTGGGGACTCTTTCGTGAACGTTTTGGAAGTCCGGAAAGATTTTTTAGTGATCATTTTGTTATTAATTACTGTCCGCTCGCCTTTATGGCGGATACAGGTAAGAATTTGACTCCGGACAAACTCCCGTCTGCAGAAAGCGAGGTTCTGTTCCAGTTGTGCGATGATCACTTACGCTCCTGTGTTGCGGCACTGCAACCGGATTGGCTGATCGGAGTGGGGAAATTCGCCGAAGGCAGAGCCCGGCTCGCCTTGGAAGGAATTGGAGTTAAAATAGGAACGATCCTCCATCCCAGCCCAGCCAGTCCTGCCGCTAACAAAGATTGGGCCGGAAGTGCGACCCACCAGCTCAAAGCATTGGGCATTTGGTGATTTAATACAAATCGAAATTCGGGGGCAACAATTTGGATCCATTTGGATCCTCATCATCATCAATTTAGGACACCCACAAATCGCCCACCCCAGCGCCCAATTCAGGACGCCAATCCCTGCGCCAATCCTGGACGCCAATCCTGGACACCCACAAATTATATCCTAAAATACTTGACTATTCATTGATGA